>DASSOK010000095.1:0-19266 GCA_035700665.1 Marmoricola sp. | reverse complement strand
CTGCACGCCTTCGGTGAGTGCGTGGTGCCGCGGGTCACCGTGGTTACCCGGAAGACGTACGGCGGCGCCTACATCGCGATGAACAGCCGTTCGCTGGGCGCGACCAGGGTGTTCGCCTGGCCGGGGGCAGAGGTGGCCGTCATGGGCGCCGTCGCGGCGGTGCGGATCCTGCACCGGCGCAAGCTCGCCGAGGTCGCACCCGAGCTGCGGGCTCGCGTCGAGACCGAGCTGGCCGAGGAGCACACCCGGATCGCCGGAGGCATCGACCGGGCCGTCGAGATCGGCGTGGTCGACGAGATCGTGTCACCCGCGACGACCCGTTCGGCCATCGCCCGAGCCATCGCCGACGCCGGCCTGGTCACCCGCGGGACGCACGGCAACATCCCGCTCTGAATTCTTCGGGCGGATAGTACGACGCGGAATGCCGCCCTCCGGGATCCCCGGGAGCGGCACTTCGCGTCGGACTATCCAATCGGGTCGGTCAGACGACCTGGTGCAGCCACCGGACGGGGGCACCGTCACCGGCGTAGCGGAAGGGCTCCAGCTCGTCGTCCCACGGCTTGCCGAGCAGTTTGTCGATCTCCAGCTCGATGGTGGTGTTGCCCAGGGCTGCCTTGACGACCGCCGCCTTCAGCCGGTCCTCCGGGATCATCAGGTCGCCGTGGATCCCGGTGACCGCGTGGAACACGCCCAGGTCCGGGGTGTAGGAGTAGCGGGCGCCCTCCGTACCCGTGGTGGGCTCCTCGGTGATCTCGAAGCGGAGGTGGTTCCAGCCGCGGAGCGCGGAGGCCACCGCCGCAGCGGTCCCGGAGTCGCCGGTCCAGGACATCTCGGCACGGTAGGTGCCGGCCTGGGCGCCCTGCGGGGTCCACTCGAGGTTCACGGCAACGCCGAGGACGCCGCCCACGGCCCACTCGACATGCGGGCACAGCGCGGACGGCGCGGAGTGGATGTAGAGAACACCACGAGTAGTCACGTCCAGACCTCCTCTTGCTCCGGCGCGAGATGCGCCTTCCCCAGCGGTCTCTGCGGAGCAGCGGGCACGGAAGTGACGTGTTCGTTCTTGGGACGGTTGTGAACTTGTGGGCCCATTGTGGCTCATCAACCGGCGTAATGCCAGCAGAACAACGTACGACGCCCGGGAGTGTCGCGCCGACCGGCCGCTGCGAGCCCTCAGGCCTTGCGGCGACGCGTGGCCGTGCGCGGTCCGAGGTCCATCAGGGCGTCGAGCACGTCCGTGGCCACCCCCATGCCGCCGAGGTGTGACTCGCCCTCGATGGTGGCGAAGGTGGCATCCGGGAGTCGTGCGGCCAGGTGCACGCCGTGCGCGTGCGGGACGATGTGGTCCCCGTCGCCGTGCCACCAGCGCACCGGTACTTGCACGTCCGCCGCCTCGAAGCCCCAGTGCCGGGTGAACAGGATGATGTCGGCCAGCGGGGCACCCACCTGGAAGCGGGCGCCGTTGAGCAGGTCGTCGAGGAACATCGCCCGGAACTCCGGCCGCGACAGCAACTCCCTGTCGCCGCGCGGCTGGACGGCGGCGTAGGCGTCGATGGCCGCGCCGGCGAACGGGCGGATCACCCGGATCGTCTGGGCGAGCACGAGGCTGAGCGGCACCCGGGTGAGCGCCAGCAGCGGGGCGGCGTACGGCGCCAGCGTGACCAGCCCGCCGGAGATCGCGTCCGGTCCCTTCGTCGGCGCGACGCCGCCGAGAACCCCGACGCCGTGCACCCGATCAGGCAGCGCCGCCCCGGCCGCGAGCGCGTAGGGGCCGCCACCGGAGAGCCCGATCACGCGCATCGTGTCGATCCCGAGCGTGTCGGCCAGCATCTCCAGGTCGCCGGTCCAGTCGAGGACGTCCGGATAGAGGTACGGCGTGGAGGAGCCGATCCCCGGCCGGTCGACGCCGATGATCCGGATCCCGTGCTGGTCGGCGTACTGACGTGCCTCGACCGGCACCTGGCGCCGAGCTCCCGGCGTCCCGTGCATCCAGATGATCGCCGGGCCCCGGGCGGCTCCGAACTCGGCGAACGACAACCTGCGCCCTTCGCGGACGGCGACCGATCCCTCGAGCCGAGGTCGCTCGATCTCGTGCTTGCGCCTGGTCATGGGCGGAATCGTCCCATGTAGAACACGTTGCAGGCGAGCGCCACCCGTGTGCTGCTCACCACGCCGGCTGAGCACGCCGGCTGGCCAGTGACCGGCTCGCTCATGCGGAGTCGAGCGCGCGCACAGCCGCGAGGTCGACCACGTTGGTGTGGTCGGCGAGCGCACCCAGGAGTCGCCCGTCGCCGGACACCGGAGGCCCGTCGATCACCGTGGCCAGCACACAGGTGATGTTGTCGCGACCGCCCTGACCGAGTGCGGCCGCGATCAGCGACTCCACGGCGGCGTCGTCCTGCTTGCGCGCGAGGATCTCCTCGATCCACGGCTCCGCGACGAGGTCCGTCACGCCGTCGGAGGCGATCAGCACCCGGTCACCGGGCGCGAGGCTCAGCGCGCGGACGTCGGCACGCTCGCCGACGCTCCCGTTGACCGAGCGCATCACCACATTGCGCCACGGGTGCATCGGGACGTCGGCCTCGTCCAGCGAACCGGCCTCGACCAGGTCCTGCACGTAGGTGTGGTCCCGGGTCACCCGGGTCAGCCCGCCGTTGCGGAAGACATATCCGCGCGAGTCGCCGATGTGCGCGAGCGCGAAGCTCCGGCCGTCGGTCATCAGCGCGGTCAGCGTGGTGGCCATGCCGGCACGGCCGGCCTCCATCGCCACACCGTGCGCCAGCTGCTGCTGGGCCAGCGCGACGCCTGCGTGGAGCACGGTGACGGGGTCACGGTCCGCCTGCAGCAGGGCGGTCGCGGCGACGACGTACGCCGCTGTCGCCGCGGCCACCTCGCCGGCCGCTCCCCCGCCCACGCCGTCCGCGACAAGCATGCAGGTGGGGCCGACGAAGCCGGCGTCCTCGTTGTTCTCCCGCACCAGGCCCACGTGGGAGGCGCCGGTGCCGGAGATCCGCAGCATCGGTGTCCCTCCCCTCTTCCGGCCACCCCAGGGCGGGTCGGCCTCGGCCCGGCCGCGGACCGCGGCCACGGCTCCAGTCTGCCATCCCGGAGGGCTGCGCCTCGTGCTGTGCGCGCTCAACCGACACAATGAGCGGCATGGAATGGCTGCTGCTCGGGATCTCGGTGGTGCTCATCCTGCTCTGCGGGGTCTTCGGCGCGGCTGAGTACTCCTTCGTCGCCGTGGACCGGGCAGCGGTCGACCGGGCGGCGAGCGCAGGCGACAAGGCAGCCCAGGGAGTCCGCGCGGGACTGCGCAGCCTGTCCACACAGCTCTCCGGCGCCCAGGTGGGCGTCACGGTGACCAACCTGGTGATCGGGTTCCTCGCGGAGCCGGCCATCGCGGAGCTCCTCGACGGGCCGCTCGAGGCTGCCGGCGTCCCGAGGGGCGCCGTCCCGGGGATCGCGGTCACCCTGGGACTGGTGCTCGCGACCATCGCCACGATGCTCTTCGGCGAGCTGGTGCCGAAGAAGATCGGCATCGCGGTGCCGCTGCGCACCGCGCGCGCCACCCAGGGCTTCATGCGGGCGTTCACGACGCTGGTGCGACCGCTGATCAAGGTCCTCAACGGCTCGGCCAACGGGATCGTCCGGATGGTCGGCGTCGAGCCGCAGGAGGAGCTGCGCTCGGCGCGGTCCTCCGACGAGCTCGCCTCACTCGCCAACCGCTCTGCCCACGAGGGCACCCTCGACACGGAGACCGCCAACCTGGTGCAGCGCTCGGTGGCGTTCGGGCCGCGCACCGCGGGAGAGATCATGACCCCGCGGATGCGGATGGCCGTGCTCGACGCCAACGACCCGGTCAGCGACGCCATCGAGCTCTCGGCCACCACCGGGTTCTCCAAGTTCCCCGTCATCAAGGGCACCACCGACAACATCGTCGGCTCCATGCACGTGAAGCAGGCGGTGGCGGTGCCCCGCGGCGAACGCTCGGAGACACAGGTCCGCGAGGTGATGGTGCCCGCCACCGTGGTGCCCGAGTCGCTCCGGCTCGACCCGCTGTTGTCCCTCCTGCGTGGCGAGGGCTTCCAGATGGCGATCGTCTCCGACGAGTACGGCGGCACGGCCGGCGTGGTCACCCTGGAGGACGTCGTGGAGGAGATCGTCGGCGACATCGCCGACGAGCACGACCGGACCACCTCGCGCCTGCGACAGCGCCCCGACGGCTCGTGGGTCGTGTCGGGCCTGATGCGCCCCGACGAGGTCCGGGACGAGACCGGCCTGGTGCTGCCCGAGCACGAGTCCTACGACACCGTGGCCGGTCTCCTGGTGCAACAGCTCGGCAGGATCCCGCAGAAGGGCAACAGCGTCGCGCTGCCCCTCCCCTCCGTCACGCCTGACGACCCTGACGACCCGCCGGTCGAGGAGTACGTCCTGCTGCGGGTCGAGCGGATGGACGGCCTCCGGGTGGACCGCATCTCCCTGCGCCGGATCAGCGGCGAGCGCGCCCAGGGACTGGGAGCCGGTCCGGTCCTGCCACCGGCGGACCCGGAGGAGACGACGACCGGGGGTGACCCGGCGTGAGCACCCAGTCCGCCATCCTGCTCGGTTTCGTGCTGCTCGCCGGGAACGCCTTCTTCGTGGGCTCGGAGTTCGCGCTCATGTCGGTGCGTCGTACGAAGATCGAGCCGAAGGCGGCCGACGGGTCCCGCATCGCCCGCACCACCTTGCGAGCCATGGAGGACCTGACCTCGGTGATCGCGGCGGCCCAGTTCGGCATCACGGTCTGCTCCCTCGGACTCGGTGCGGTGGCGGAGCCTGCTCTGGCCGCGCTGATCGAGCCTGCCCTGCACTCGCTGCACGTCCCGGGCTCGTGGCTGCACCCGATCGCGTTCACCCTGGCGATGTCCTGCGTGGTCTACCTGCACGTGGTGCTCGGGGAGATGGTGCCGAAGAACCTCGCCCTTGCCGGGCCCGACCGCGCCGCCATGGTCTTCGGTCCCCCCATGGTGTTCCTCGTGACCGTGCTCAAGCCCATCGTCGTGGGGCTGAACGCGCTGGCCGACGTCTGCGTGCGGCTGCTCAAGATCGAGCCGAAGAACGAGGTCGCCTCGACGTTCACGCACGAGGAGGTGGAAGCACTCGTCGACGAGTCCCGGGCCGAGGGCCTGCTCGAGGAGCAGGAGTACGAGCGACTCTCCGGCGCGCTGGGCTTCACCTCCCGGACAGTGCAGGACGTGCTGCTGCCCCTGGAGTCGCTGCAGTCGGTACGACGCGGCGCCCGGGCGACCGACGTGGAGGAGATCTGCGCCGACACGGGCTACTCGCGGTTCCCCGTCGTGGGCGACGACGGGACGCTGCTGGGCTACCTGCACATCAAGGACGTGCTCCAGGCCGACACCTCCTCGGGCCGGGCCCGGCTCGTTGAGGACAAGTACATCCGGCCGTTCGCCAACGTCCGAGCCACGGACACGCTGGTGCGCGGTCTGCAGCAGCTGCAGCGGCAGGGTTCGCACATGGCCCGGGTCGTCGACGACGCCGGCCGGGTGATCGGTGTTGCCACCCTGGAGGACGTCATCGAGGAGCTCGTGGGCGAGATCCGCGACGCCGCCCACCACTGATTCTGGCGGCATGCTGGGCGAGCGGTTGCCGGGCATGCAGAACCGGTGCGGGGGTAGTGGTCTCTCGTGATCAAGAAACCCGGGCTCGCCGCCCTGCTGGTCCTGGCGGTCGTCTCGCTCGGCGGTTGCTCGTCCGGGCAGGAGGACGAGGTGCGCAGCACCGCGCAGCACTTCTACCGGGCGCTTGCCGACAAGGACGGCGCGGCAGCCTGCGCGGTCCTGGCACCCCGGACGAGGTCGGAGCTGGAGAAGAGCGCCCAGAAGGACTGCGCGAGCGCCGTGCTCGAGGAGTCGATCCCCGACGTCACCGGGCCGGGCTCCGTGCAGGCCTACGGGACGATGTCCCAGGTCCGCTACGGGTCCGAGACGGCCTTCCTCTCGCGCTACGGCGACGGCTGGAAGCTCTACGCAGCCGGTTGCAAGCCGCCGTCCGGCCAGTCCACCCCCTACGACTGCCAGATCTCCGGAGGCTGACCATGCGACTGATGTTCTCGGTCTACCTGTTCGTCATCTGCGCGGGGCTGGCCTTCTTCCTGACCACCGCCCTGCGACACGCCTGAGGAGGGCTCGTGCGACGCATCAAGAACTCCACGCTCAGCCTTTTCTTCCTCGCCCTCTTCCTGCTCACGCTCGTCGGCCAGGCCTTCGCCGGCTGGTCGCACTTCAACAACGAGCAGCTGGCCGGCGGCCTGGGCACCATCAGCTTCGGCCGCTACCTCGCCTCGGCCGACTTCGCCGTGGACGTGGCTGAGAACTGGCAGAGCGAGTACCTGCAGTTCCTGCTCTTCATCCTCGCCACCATCTGGTTCGTCCAGAAGGGCTCGCCCGAGTCCTCGGCGCTGGAAGAGACCGGCCTGGAGAACGACAAGGAGCAGAAGGTCGGTGCCTACGCCCAGGACGACTCACCCGGCTGGGTGCGCGCCGGCGGCTGGCGTACGGCGGTCTACTCGTGGTCGCTGACGATCACGATGGGCCTGATCTTCCTCGGCGCCTGGTTCACCCAGTCGGTCGCCGGCTGGGCCCAGTTCAACGAGGCTCGGCTCGGTCGCCTGCAGGACCCGCTGACGTGGGGCAGCTACGTGCTCAACTCGGACTTCTGGTCGCGCACCCTGCAGAACTGGCAGTCGGAGTTCCTCGCCGTGGGGTCGATGGCGGTGTTCGCGATCTTCCTGCGTCAGCGGGGCTCCTCGGAGAGCAAGCCGGTCGGCGAGCCGCACCCCTCCACGGGCGTCTCCGGCTGAGCTCCCGGCCGCTCAGCCGTTGCGACGCACGAGCAGCAGCGCGACGTCGTCCTCCGGAGGGTTCTCCCCCACGAGTCTGGACATGACGTTGGCACACACGGTCTCCGCGGACCCACGGTCGTGGGCGAGCACGTCGCACAGCTCCGCCATGGACCGCTGGATGCCCTCGCCACGCCGCTCGATCAGGCCGTCGGTGAAGAGGCACAGCATCCCGGCCGGCACCAGATCGACGACGACGTTGCTCCTCGGTGCCTGCGGCTCCACCCCCAGCAGCACGTCCTCGGGAAGCTCCACCGCCTGCGCTCCGCGATCCGGCCGCGCGAGCACCGGCGGGACGTGTCCCGCGGCGGACAGCGTGATCGCGCTGGAGCCGGGCACCTGGATGGCGTAGATCGCCGAGGCGATGACGCCCGGCTCGAAGTGCTGCACGAAGCCGTCCAGGTCCCGCAGGACCGTGGCAGGGTCGTCACCACGCATGGCGTAGGCCCGCAGCGCGGCGCGGATGCGGCCCATCACGGTGGCCGCGCGCAGGCCGTGGCCCATGACGTCACCGATCGTGATGCCGAGCCGGCCGTCGGGGAGGTCGAAGACGTCGTACCAGTCGCCGCCGACACCACTGCGGTTGCCGGGAACGTACCGGGCCGCGAGGTCCAGACCGATCGCGTTGGGCAGCTTGCCGGGAGCCAGGCTCCGCTGCAGCGCGTTGGCCGCGGCGATGTCGGTCCGGGCGGCCTCCATCCGCAGCTCGGCTGCCACCCGGTCGGCCACGAGCTGCAGCAGCGCGGCATCGTCATCGGTGAAGAACCGCTTGCGCAGCGTCCCGACGTGCAGCACCCCGAGCACCCGGTCCTCGTCGAGGAGCGGAACCCCCAGCATCGACTGGATGCCCTTGTAGAGCAGGACGGGGTTGACCACCGTCATCGGAGTCACCTCCGCGATCGCCACCGGCCGGCGCTCGGCCGCGACCCGCCCGGCGAAGCCAAGCCCGACCGGAACGCGGGAGCCCTGGCGGACCTCCTCCTCGATGCCCGCCGCCGCGGTGGCCACCAGGAAGTCTCCGGTGTCGTCCGCGAGCAGGATCGCGGCGGTGTCGGTCTGCATCAGCTCGCGCGTCCGGATCAGCAGCTCGCCGAGGAGGTCCTCCACGCTGAGCTTGGAGAGCTGCACGTCGGTGAGCTGCTCGAGCTCGTACAGGCGCCGCCTCAGCTCCTCGTCGTCGGAGAGGCGTCCTGGTTCACTCGTCACGGCAACCGTCCTACCGGTCAGCGAGGGCTGCGCCGGGAGCTCGACGCAGGATTCGGGGCCGGCGACGTGTGTCGCCCGTCCGTTGCCGGACGCTACCAAGTCCGGACGACCGGCACGCGGGGAACCCGCCATGTGGTGCCACACCTAACATGGACAGGTGCTGAGGACCGAGCCGGCTCGACGCGTCGCGATCGCCGGCGCGACCGGGCTCATCGGGTCACAGCTGGCTCGTCTGGCCGAGCGAGCGGGTCACACGGTCGTCCCGCTCAGCCGCAGCACGGGCGTGGACCTGACCGTGCCGGGCTCCGTCGGCGGTCGGCTCGACGGCGTCGACACCCTGGTCGACGTGACGCGTTCCCCGTCGATGGACCGCGAGAAGGCCGTGGAGTTCTTCACCACCGTGGCCTCGAACCTCGCCGACGCGGCCCATGCAGCCGGGGTCCGGCGCACCGTGGTGCTCTCCATCGTGGGCGTGGAGGAGAGCCAGGACTACGACTGGTACGTCGCCACGCTGGCGCACGAACGCGCCACCAGCCGCCTCGCGCCGGACCCGTGCGTGCTGCGCGCCACCCAGTTCCACGAGTTCCCCGAGCAGGTGCTCCACCGTTCGCGCACGGGCGACGAGGCGGCCGTCATGGACATCCCCATCCAGCCGGTGGCCTCGGCCGAGGTCGCCCGGACACTGCTCGACATGTCGACCGACGAGCGCTCCGGCGACGTGGACCTGGCCGGTCCGCGACCGGAGAGCCTCGTCGACCTCGTCGGCCGGCTCGTCGTGCTCCGGGGCGATCCGGTGGTCGTCGTACCCGAGCAGGCACCGGCCAGCATGGCCGGCGGATCGCTGCTGCCGGGCCCCGACGCCCTCATCAGGGGCCTCGACTGGGAGACCTGGGCACAGAGCACCTACGCCTGACCCGCGCGTCGAGCACGCGGCCCCCGCGTCGTGCCTTCCGGTAGGGCGGGTGGGGCTCGAACCCACGACCCAAGGATTATGAGTCCTCTGCTCTGACCGACTGAGCTACCGCCCCGCGAGGGACGTCGCCCGCGCGACGGCGAGACTACCCGCTCATGGCGGCGGCACGACTGGGGTATCGAGGTGGGTGCCTGCCTCCTGGTTCGACTCTCCTGCCCTGCGTCGGCTCGCCGACGTCGTCCGGCTGCTCGCGCTGGCCAGCGCGGCGGCGGCGTACTTCTGGGTGGACGGCTCGAGCGGCGTCCGGTTCCTGGTGGTGACGGCGATCCTGGTCGCGGTCCGGTGGTTCGGGCTGGTGACTCTCTTCGACGCGTTGCTGTGCCTCACGGCCGTCGTGTCGACGTGGGCGGCGGCGCTCGACTGGTACGTCACGATCGTCTGGGTCGACGAGGTGATGCACCTGGTCGCCGTCGGCGTGCTCGCGGCGGCCTGCTACCTGCCGCTCAGCCGGTCAGGGGCGCTGCCGGGGTTGTCGGCACTGTCCCGCGGGGAGCACCGGGTGCCCGTCGTGCTGATGGTCAGCATGGTGGGCTTCACGCTGGCGTCGTTCTGGGAGTTCATCGAGTGGATCGGCGAGCAGCTGTCCCCGAGCACGATCCACGTCGGTTACGACGACACCATCTCCGACCTGGCGCTGGGAGGGCTCGGCGCGGCAGTCGCCGGAGTGCTGATCGCACTGAGCGCACGCGCGCTGGTGCGGGCCCAGGCGCGCGTGTCGGCACGCAGCTGACGGGCTCGCTGGTCGGGTCAGGGCCCACCGAGGAACGGCAACTGGATCCGGCACCTCAGCGGACGGGCGTGCGCCGGGTCGAGGTGGTTGAGGACCAGGCGGGCGGCGTTGGGGTTGGCTGCGATCTGGAAGTGCTCGGAGTAGTCCTGGGCACAGCGGTCCTGGAGCACGATGTTGGTCATGCCGGCCTGGATGCCGCTGGAGTAGGGCACCACCAGCTCGTCGTACTTCGTCATGATGTTGACGTAGCGGACGCCCGGCGTGGCCACCCGACCGCGCCGGATCTCCTTGATGAAGTCCGAGCCCGGCTGGAACTGCCCGCAGGCCACGCAGTACGGCACCGGCGCATCGCCGCCTCCGAATGCCGCCGTCGCCATGGCCAGGATGCCGGTCGGCTCGCTCTGCGTTCCGTGCCACAACGGCGCGAGGGAGATGTAGCGGTAGACGTGCCTGGCGCCGCCGAGGTAGCGGACGTAGTACTGCGGCATCAGCGTGCCCTGTGAGTGGCCGACGAGGTCGACCTTGTGCGCACCGGTGGCGCGGAGGACGCGGTTGACGAAGGTGCGCAGCTCCCGGGCGCTCTGGCGCATGTCGTTCATCCCGCCGAGCTGGTTGGCCACCGGCACGGTCGGGTAGGGCAACCCGTAGGTGAGCGCGAACACGCAGTAGCCGTTGTTCTTGAGCAGCGGACCGTAGGTCTGCCAGTTCGTCGCCTTGTTGCCGCCGGTGCCGTGCACGAGCACGACCGGCCGCGGGTGGCGGGCGGTGGGCTTGCAGGACCAGATGTTCGTGCCGGGGGCGTTCGTCTGGGCCCCGCCGAGCACCGCCGTGGGCAGGAACTGGTAGGGAACCGGCATCGGGTCGTCCGCGGCTGCGGGTGCTGCGAGCGTCGCCACGACGGTGCTGCACGTCGTCAGGGCGGCGATGAGCAGGGCTGCAGTACGGCGCAAGGATCCTCCCGGGTTGCTGTGGAAGGGTCAACGAGGCGGTGCCCCGAGGGTGACGCCGTGGGTGACGCGACTGCCTTCAGCGGGCGTTCTTCTTGTGGCGTGGCTTCTTGCCGCCGTCGCGCGCCCGCGTCGGCGCGCGCCCCGTGGGCGCTGGGCGGCCCCCGGAGCGCCGGTTGGCGAAACGGTCGGGCTTGAGGTCGATGAGCACGCCCGAGATGCGCGTGTCGGCCAGCGCCGCCATCGTCTCCTCCGAGAGGTCGGCCGGGAGCTCCACGATCGAGAACGCCGGCTTGATGTCGATCCGGCCGAAGTCCTCGCGCGAGAGGCCGCCCTCGTTGGCCAGGGCACCGACGATCTGTCGTGGCTCCACGTGCTGCCGTCGCCCGACCTCGATGCGGTACGGCGCGAGCTCGCCTCGGCGAGCCGGGCGCTCGCGGCGCTCGGGTGCCGGCGATGGTGGCATCTCCTCGAGGAGCAGCGGCTCGCCGTCCTGCGCGAGGACGGCGACGGCGGCCGCGATGTCTGCGGCCGGCACGTCGTGGTCGCGCTCGTAGGCGAGCACCAGGTCGCGGAACAGCGGGAGCTGCTCGTCGCCGAGCGCCTGCCCGATCGCCTCGTTGAACTTCGCGACGCGGGTCGCGTTCACGTCTTCGACCGTCGGCAGTCGCATGGCTGCCAGGGTGGTGCGGTTGGCCCTCTCGATCGCCTTGAGCAGGTGCGTCTCCCTAGGCGTGACGAACGAGATCGCCGTACCGCTGCGGCCGGCCCGACCGGTGCGGCCGATCCGGTGGACGTAGGACTCGGTGTCCGTGGGAATGTCGTGGTTGATCACGTGGGTGATCCGCTCCACGTCGATCCCGCGGGCGGCCACGTCGGTGGCGACCAGGATGTCCAGCTTGCCCTTGCGGAGCTGGTCGATGGTGCGCTCGCGCTGCTGTTGGGCCAGGTCGCCGTTGATGGCTGCTGCCGAGAGGCCGCGGGCCCGCAGCCGTTCGGCGAGCTCCTCGGTGGCGTGCTTGGTGCGGACGAACACGATCATGGCGTCGAAGTTCTCGACCTCCAGGATCCGGGTCAGCGCGTCCAGCTTGTGCGCGTGTGCGACCTTGAGGAAGCGCTGCTCGACGTTCTTCGCGGTGCGTGCCTCGGACTTCACCGTGATCTCGTCGGCACCGGGGGCGTGCTTGCGGACCAGCCGCCGGATGCCGCTCGGCATCGTCGCGGAGAACAGGGCGACCTGCTTCTCCTCCGGCGTGGCGGACAGGATCTGCTCGACATCCTCAGCGAACCCCATGTTGAGCATCTCGTCGGCCTCGTCGAGCACGACGAACTTCAGCTCCGAGAGGTCGAGGGTGCCCTTCTCCAGGTGGTCCATCACCCGTCCCGGCGTTCCCACGACCACGTGCACCCCCCGACGCAGCGCGCTGAGCTGCACGCCGTACCCCTGTCCGCCATACACCGGCAGCACGTGCACACCCTTGCGGCGGGCCGCGTAGCGCTCGAACGCCTCCGAGACCTGGAGCGCGAGCTCTCGCGTCGGCGCCAGCACCAGGGCCTGCGGCTGCTTGGCCGAGACGTCCAGCCGGGACAGGATCGGCAGCGCAAAGGCGGCGGTCTTGCCGGTGCCGGTCTGGGCCAGTCCGACCACGTGCCGGCCGGCGAGCAGCGCCGGGATGGCTTCCGCCTGGATCGGCGAGGGCGTCTCGTAGCCGACGTCACGCAGGACGGCGAGGACCTGAGGATGCAGGTCCAGGTCGTCGAAATCCGACGTGGCAGGGGCTTTCGCCGGTTGATCGGTCACCGGCCAAGCGTAGTCACCGGCGGCTGGGCGCGGACAGTCGGCCGACCGCCGCGGCGGGGAGACTGTGGATTCCTGAATTCAGCCGGCCGGAGCCGTCCTACGGTGGAGGGATGTCGGAGCTGGAGGAGGCCGAGGAGCGCTGGCGCCTGACCATCGACAACGCCCCCGTGGGCATCGCACTGGTCGGCATGGACGGACGGTTCCTGCGAGTCAACGAGGCGCTGTGCCGGACCCTCGGCTACGAGCCGGAGCGGCTCATCCAGATGACCTTCCAGGAGCTCACGCACGCGGACGACCTCGGCCGGGACCTCGAGTTGCGTGAGGCCATCGTGGACGGACGGATCCCGCGCTACCGCCTGCGCAAGCGCTACCGCCGTGCCGACGGGACCGACGTGTGGGCGGACCTGTTCGTCTCGCTGGCCCGCGACGCCAGCGGCAGGCCGCTGCACTTCATCTCCTACGTGGAGGACGTGTCCGAGCAGGTCGAGGTCGCGGAGCGGATCCAGCGGATGAACCAGGACCTCCTCGAGCAGAAGAGCCGTCTGGAACGCTCCAACGACGACCTCGAGGCCTTCGCAACGCTGGCGAGCCACGACCTGCAGGCGCCACTGGGCACGGTGCGCGGTTACCTCGAGCTGCTCAGGACTGAGTACGGCGAGGTGCTCGGATCGCAGGGCGGGCGCTGGGTGTCGCGAGCCAGCGACGCGACGGAGCGGATGTCGGCACTGCTCACGTCGCTCCTCGAGTTCTCGAGAGCCGCCGGCTCCGGCAGGCCGACGCTCGCCCCGGCTGCCCTTGGCGCGCTCCTGGACGCAGTGATGGCCGACCTCGCGGACCTCCTCTTCCGGACCCGAACCACCGTCCGCCTGGTCGGCCCGAGCGTGGAGCTGATGGTGGATGCGGCGCGGGCGCGCCAGGTCCTCCAGAACCTGATCCAGAACGCGGTGAAGTACCACCATCCCGACCGCGTCCCCGTCGTCGAGGTCAGCGCGACGGAGCTCGACGACCGCTGGCAGGTGGTGGTCGCCGACAACGGCGTGGGCGTGCCGCCGGAGGACCGCGAGCGGGTGTTCCGGATGTTCCAGCAGGCCGGCGGTGCGGAGTCCGGGTACGGCGTGGGGCTCGCGGTGAGCCGCCGGGTGGTGGAGCGCCACGGCGGCCACATCTGGATCGAGGACAACCCAGGTGGCGGGTCACGCTTCTGCTTCACCATCCCGCGTCCTGCACCGACCAGCCACTGAGGCCCTGTCTCGACGACCCGTGCGCGAGGCCGTCCGGCCGCCGTACGCTCGTGCCATGACCGAGCGACCCGCACCTCTCCAGCCACTGCCCGAGGACTGGGAGCGCGCCCTCTGCGTCGTGGCGCATCCCGACGACATGGAGTTCGGAGCCGCAGCCGCGGTGGCCCGCTGGACCGGGCAGGGCAAGTGGGTCGGCTACACGATGGTCACCAGCGGCGAGGCGGGCATCGACGGGATGGACCCGGACGAGTGCCGCACCGTCCGGGAGGCCGAGCAGGTGGAGTCGGCGCGCATCGTCGGCGTCGACACCGTGGACTTCCTGCACCAGCCCGACGGCGTGGTGGAGTACGGCGTCCCGCTGCGCGCCCTGATCGCCAGGGAAATCCGTCGGCACCGTCCCGATATCGTCATCACCGGCAACTTCCGTGACACCTGGGGCGGTCGGAACCTCAACCAGGCTGACCACATCGCCGTCGGCCGCGCTGTCGTCGACGCCGTCCGGGACGCTGGCAACCGCTGGGTGTTCCGCGACCAGCTCGAGGGTGAGGCGCTGGAGCCGTGGGGCGGCGTCCGGCAGGTCTGGGCCGCCGGATCACCGCTCGCCGAGCACGGCGTCGACACCAGCGACACCTTCGACGCCGGCGTGGAGTCGCTCAAGGCACACGCGGCCTACATCGAGGGTCTGGGCTGGGAGCACTGGGACCCACGGGAGTTCCTCGAGGGCATGGGGCGCGCGACCGGACAGCGGATGGGCGTCGCCTTCGCCGCGCCGTTCGAGGTGTTCCCGCTGGGCTGGGGCGAGTAGGCGCCGAGCCCTTCGCCGGAGCGGCATCGCTCAGGACGAGTCGCGCACGCTCAACGTCGCGACGTGCGAGTGCGCCTGACGCAGCGCCGCGAGCTGAGCCTCGCGGGGGTTGGAGTCCCCGACCGGAGCAGCTGGCTCGCTGTCGCCGTAGACCGCCTCGGCCAGTCCCAGGGACAGCCCCATGAGCTCGTGATCGTGGAGGCCCAGCCGCACCGCCACCGCCCGTGCGTTGGGCGGTCGGTCGGCCGGGTCCTTCTCGAGAAGGTCCTCGACCACGCCCGCGAGCATCTCGGGCACGGTCTCCGGCAGCGGCGGAGGCGGCTCGTGGATGTGGCTCAGTGCCGTCGCCACGGGCGTCTGGGCATGGAACGGACGCCGCCCCGTCAGCGCCTCGTGCGCGACGACCCCGAGAGAGTAGAGATCGCTCGCACCCGTGGCGGGCTTGCCGAGGGCCTGCTCAGGGCTGATGTAGTTGGGGGTGCCCAGCATCTCGCCCGCGCGGGTGTGGCCGACAGCATCCAGTGCACGCGCGATCCCGAAGTCCGTGAGCTTCACCAGGTCATCGTGGCGCAGCAGGATGTTGGCCGGCTTGACGTCGCGGTGCACGACGCGGGCCTCATGAGCCACGCCGAGCGCCAACGCGGCCTGGGCGACGATCGAACGGACCCGTTCCGGGGGCAGGGCGCCCCGAGCCCGGATCTCCTCCGACAGCGGCCTTCCCTCGATCCGCTCCATCACCAGGTAGGCCAGACCATCGTCCTCGCCGTAGTCGAAGACGGTCGCGATGTTGGTGTGCAACAGCGAGGCGGCGTGGATCGCCTCGTCATGAAAGCGGCTGGCGAAGACCGGCTCGTCGCTGAGATCCGGGCGGATCACCTTGATGGCGACAGTCCGGCCGAGGACGGAGTCTTCGGCCTCCCAGACCTCTGCCATGCCGCCTGAGGCGATCCGTCGACCGAGCGGAAAGCGACCGCCGATCACGAATCCCTCGTGAAGTCTCTTCACTGATCCCTGCCCTTGCCTAGTGGAGCGACACCTTGTCCCACCGACCAGGCCCTCCGAACAAGGGTAACCCGAGCAGCCGTCGACATGCGCATCGTGCGGCCGCCATCGATGCCACCGAGGGCACCCGTTCACCGGCACGGCGACGCAGAAGGCGCCGGCACAGGGCCGGCGCCTTCTCTCGGCTCCCCCGGTTGGACTCGAACCAACATTTCGCACTGTTGGACCCGAGTGGACACTAGCGGACAAACATGGCTCTGAACTGCGGAAACATGGGAGCTCCGCTGCAATCCAACAGGTCACACGGGGACCGGAATTGACGTACGATCCGATGCATAGCCGATGCAAAGGTAGGACGTCCAACGATGACAGCGAAGGCTTCCCGGCGCCGCTTCGGGCAGGTCACCAAGATGCGGTCGGGCCGCTGGCAGGCACGCTTCACCGTTCCGCTAGATCATCCGTCCGGCCGTGGCGGACAGATTGTCACCGCTCCTCACACCTTCGAGCCGAACACCTACGGCCGGGAGGCTGCTCGTGACTGGCTCCGAGCCGAGGAGCTGCGCCTGAACGCTGAGGGCGCAACGTGGCGCACGCTGGCCGAGCACGCCGAGGCCGACCGGATCCGCACAGCAGCCGAGACGGCGCCGACGCTCGCGGAGTACGCCGAGGTCTGGCTGCGCGCTCGCAAGGTGCGGGGGCGGCCGCTGCAGGAGTCCACCAAGCGCGGCTATCTGATCTGGCTGGGCAAATACGTTCTGCCGACGTTCGGCGAGATGCCGCTGGACACGATCACCGCGGCCGATGTGGTGCGCTGGTACGAAGGACTCCCCCACGACAAGGGGAAGACCGTGCGCGAGTGCTACGCGCTCGCCAAGGCGATCATGAAGTCCGCGACGGCCGCGGACGGCGTGCTCCCCGGCGCCGTCAACCCGTTCACCATCGATGGCGCCGGCACCATCGGCAAGCGAGCGGACAAGCGGACCGAGGTGATCGAGGACGCCGATCTCGATCTGATCCTGGCCACGATCCGCCCCGAATGGCGGGCCATGATCGCCTTGGCACTCGGCTGCGGCCTCCGGTTCGGGGAGATCGCAGCACTGCGACGCTCCGACGTAGACCTGCGGGCGAGGCCGCCCGTCGTGCGGGTCCGCCGGGCAGTGGGCACCGGCCCCGGCGGCAAGCGATACGAGAAAGAGCCGAAGTCCCGGGCCGGAATCCGCGACCAGCGCATCCCTGAAGGTGTGGGCAAGGTCCTCGTCGAGCATCTGCGGACCTACGTCACCGGCCGCGACGGACTGCTCTTCCCCGGTCCGTCGGGCGACTGGCTGCAGCCCACGCGGTTCCGGGACCTGGCAGGCGGATGGCGCGACGTACGCGAGGCCGTCGGCCGGCCGGTGAACTTCCACGACCTCCGGGCGACCGGTGCCACCCGACTTGCGCAGAAGGGCGCGCACGTCGCCGAGGTACAGGCCTTCCTCGGCGACTCCTCCTCCCAGGCCGCCGAGCGGTATGTCCGCGCCACCCAGAGCCGGATGGACGACCTCACTGCCGCGGCCTTCGCGGGCCTGAACTTCTGAGCACCATGAGATCCGAGCCGTGCGCCGGCACGTTGCCAATCTTGGGAGTGTGAACTACAGTTGACACTAGCGATCAGAGTTGTGAAGACCGACGTCTACGACACATGGTTTCGAAAGCTGAAGCGCAGGGATAGCGTCACCGCCGCGAGGATTCAAGCACGGGTCGACCGTCTCGTCGCCGGGAACACGGGCGATGTCGAGCCGATCGGCTCTGGTCTGTCAGAGCTCCGGATTCATCACGGTCCGGGATACCGGGTGTATTTCTGGAAGCAGGGTGAGGTCCTCGTGATCCTGCTCTGTGGCGGGGACAAGTCCACGCAGGACAAGGACATCGAAAAGGCACACAAACTCGCGAAGGAGTGGGAAGGCGATGGCCAAGACTGAGTTCACGCCGTACGACTCGGCGGATTACCTGGAGTCGCTGGAAGACGTTGCCCACTACCTCGAGGCGGTTCTCGAGGATGCCGGAGACGATCCAACCTTCATCACGCACGCTCTCGGCGTGATCGCGCGGTCGAAGAACTTCAGCGAGCTCGCTCGAATGGTCGACATGAGCCGCGAGGGTCTTTACAAGGCGCTGTCCAACAACGGCAACCCGAGCTTCGCCACCATCTTCAAGGTGGCCCGCGCCCTAGGACTCAAACTGGAGTTCCACGCCGTCGCCTGACTTCGACCGCTGTCATGCGCTCCGCCCGCGCCAGGTGTTCACCGGGTGCTCTTCGATCAACCGGTCCAGCGAGTCAACCCGGACGCGGATCGTTCGGCGGCCGAGTCGAACCGCGTCGAGATCGCCGGCAGCGATGTAGCGGCGGACGGTCTTGGTCGAGACGGCGAGGGCGTCGGCCGCTTCGGCCAAGGAGATCAGGCGACGGGGCGTCGCGGCGAGTGTTGCCATGGGGTGCTCCCGGGTTCGTGGCGGCCCGATTGGCCGCCTTCACCCCTCAAGGCCCGATCTTGTCCTCCAGTGGCCACCCCAGTTCTCGTCTCCCCTGACCGTCCGCCCACCTGCCGCCTCCGACCTCACCGCCTCCCGAGCTCACGTCCGTCCCCTCGGTCTCCCTCCCCACTTCAACGGACACACCTCTTCCATTGACGAACCGGGGTGGCCACTCGCTGCCTGTCAGCGGCCTTGTGGGGTGTGATGACCTTGAAGAAGCTCTCGGCAGGATCTGGCTATGAGTACCTCACCCGCCAGGTGGCGGCGGCCGACTCGACCGAGCTCGGCTCGACGCCGCTGGGCGACTACTACGCCGCCAAGGGGGAGGCACCCGGGCGGTGGGTCGGCGGGGGCCTGGTCGGCATCAACGGCGTCGAGTACGACGACTTGGTGACCTCGGGGCAGATGAGGAACCTGTTCGGCGAGGGCTGTCATCCGGTCACCGGTACTGCGCTGGGCCGGGCCTACCGAAGCGATGCCGTTGCCGGCTTCGACCTGACCTTCTCACCGGTGAAGTCGGTGTCGACACTGTGGGCGGTCGCGCCGCCCGCGGTGGCGCAGTCGATCGAGCAGGCACACGACGCCGCCATCGCGGACGCGATCGCGTTCTTGGAGCGCCACGCGATCTTCACTCGCGAGGGAACTGACGGCGTGCGCCAGGTCGAGACCCGCGGTCTGATCGCGGCAGCGTTCACCCACCGCGACTCGCGTGCCGGCGACCCTGATCTGCACACCCACGTCGCGGTCGCCAACAAGGTCCAGACCCGGCAGGGCAGGTGGCTCGCGATCTACGGCACCGTCCTGCACCAGCACGTCGTAGCTGCATCGGAGACCTACAACACCGCCCTCGAGCGCCACCTCCACGAACGCCTCGGTGTCCGGTTCGTCGAGACCGCCGCGGCCCGGGGGAAACGCCCGGTCCGCGAGGTCGCGGGCGTCGACGCCACCCTCTGCGGGAGGTGGTCGAGTCGACGTCAGGACATCGAGGAACGCACCGACGAGCTGCGTTCCGAGTTCACCGATGCGCACGGCAGACCGCCAACTCCGAAGGAGATTCTCGCTCTCGCGCAGCGTGCCAACCTTGAGACCCGGGAGGTCAAGCACGAGCCGCGGTCCGGTGCCGAGCAGCGCGCCGTGTGGCGATCCCAG
>DASSOK010000094.1:0-35535 GCA_035700665.1 Marmoricola sp. | reverse complement strand
AGAGCCTCAGTCGAGGCAGAACTCGTTGCCCTCGGGGTCCGCCATCACGATGAAGCCCCTCCCGCCTGGGTCCTCGCCGGGCTCGAAGCGCCGCACCCGACCGGCTCCGAGCGCGACCAGCCGCTCGCACTCGGCCTCGAGCGCCGTCATCCGGTCCTCGCCCTCGAGCCCCGGGGCGGCGCGGACGTCGAGGTGCACCCGGTTCTTGGCGGACTTCGGCTCCGGCACCTGCTGGAAGAAAACCCGCGGGCCGTCCTGACCCTCCGGTGGGACGATCGCCGAGCGGCTGTTGCGCGCCTCCTCGGGCACGCCCCAGGCGGCCAGTGCCTCGTCCCAGGTCGCGAACGGCTCCGGCGCGGGCTGCAACCGGTAGCCGAGCGCCTCGGCCCAGAACGCAGCGAGCGCCCCCGGGTCGGCGGCGTCGAAGGTCACCTGCACCTGGCGGAAGGGCGTCGTCATCGGGTCGCCTCCAGCATCTGCCGCAGTTCCTTCTTCAGCTCACTGATCTCGTCACGCAGGCGAGCCGCAACCTCGAACTGCAGCTCGGCCGCGGCGGTGTGCATCTGCTCGGTCAGCTCCTGCACCAGCTCGGCGAGGTCGCTGGAGGGCAGCCCCGCGAGGTCGGGGTTGCGCTCCTTCATCTTGGACAGCCCGGGGACCGGGGCGACCTTCTTCTTGCCCTTCCCCTGGCCCCAGGTCGCCAGCAGCTCCTCGGTGGTCTCGTCTTCGCGGGCGAGCATCTCGGTGATGTCGGCGATCTTCTTCCGCAGCGGCTGCGGGTCGACCCCGTGCGCGGTGTTGTAGGCGACCTGCTTCGCCCGGCGCCGGTTGGTCTCGTCGATGGCGTTCTCCATCGACGGGGTGATCCGGTCGGCGTACATCACCACCTGGCCGGAGACGTTGCGGGCCGCCCGGCCGATCGTCTGGATCAGCGACTTGTCCGACCGCAGGAAGCCCTCCTTGTCGGCGTCGAGGATGGCGACCAGCGAGACCTCCGGCAGGTCGAGTCCCTCGCGCAGCAGGTTGATGCCCACCAGCACGTCGTACTCCCCCAGCCGGAGGTCGCGGAGCAGCTCGATCCGCTTGAGGGTGTCCACCTCGGAGTGCAGGTAGCGGGTGCGGACGCCGTTCTCGAGGAGGTAGTCGGTCAGGTCCTCCGACATCTTCTTGGTCAACGTGGTGACCAGGACCCGCTCGTTGCGCTCCACCCGCTCGTTGATCTCGTGGATCAGGTCGTCGATCTGGCCCTTCGTCGGCCGGACGATCACCTCGGGGTCCACCAGGCCGGTGGGCCGGATGATCTGCTCGACGACGTTGTCGATCCCGCCGCCCTTGGCGATCTCGTAGTCACCCGGGGTCGCGGAGAGGTAGATCGTCTGGCCGATCCGCATCAAGAACTCCTCCCACTTCAGCGGCCGGTTGTCCATCGCGCTGGGCAGCCGGAAGCCGTGGTCGACGAGGTTCCGCTTGCGGGACATGTCGCCCTCGTACATGCCGCCGATCTGCGGCACCGCGACGTGCGACTCGTCGACCACCAGGACGAAGTCCTCCGGGAAGTAGTCGAGCAGGCAGTTGGGCGCCGAGCCGCGGGTGCGGCCGTCGATGTGCATCGAGTAGTTCTCGATGCCGGAGCAGGAGCCGACCTGCCGCATCATCTCCACGTCGTACGACGTCCGCATCCGCAGCCGCTGGGCCTCCAGCAGCTTGCCCTGCCTCTCGAACGCCGAGACCTGTTCCTCCAGCTCCGCCTCGATGCCGCGGATCGCCCGCTCCATCCGCTCGGGACCGGCCACGTAGTGCGTGGCGGGGAAGACGTAGAGCTCCTCGTCCTCGGTGAGCACCTCGCCGGTGACCGCGTGCAGCGTCATCAGCCGCTCGATCTCGTCACCGAAGAACTCCACCCGCACGGCGTGCTCCTCGTAGACCGGGAAGATCTCCAGCGTGTCGCCGCGCACACGGAAGGTGCCGCGGGTGAAGGACAGGTCGTTGCGGGTGTACTGGATCTGGACCAACCGGCGCAGCACCTCGTCCCGGTCGATCTCCATCCCGACGCGCAGCCGCAGCATCCGGTCGACGTACTCCTGCGGGGTGCCCAGGCCGTAGATGCACGACACGGTCGACACCACGATGACGTCGCGCCGGGTCAGCAGCGAGTTGGTCGCCGAGTGCCGCAGCCGCTCGACCTCCTCGTTGATGGAGGAGTCCTTCTCGATGTAGGTGTCGGTCTGGGGAACGTAGGCCTCCGGCTGGTAGTAGTCGTAGTAGGAGACGAAGTACTCGACCGCGTTGCCGGGGAAGAGCTGGCGCAGCTCGTTGGCGAACTGGGCAGCCAGGGTCTTGTTGGGCTGCATGACGAGGATCGGCCGCTGCAGCCGCTCGGCCACCCATGCCACCGTCGCGGTCTTGCCGGTGCCGGTGGCGCCGAGGAGCACGACATCCTTCTCGCCGGCGGTGATGCGCTTCTCGATCTCCTCGATGGCGGCGGGCTGGTCACCCGAGGGCTGGTAGTCGGAGACGACCTTGAACGGCGCCACCCGGCGCTCCAGGTCGGTGACAGGACGCATGGCGTCGAGCCTACGGGGCCGCACCGACAACGACACGGCGACGACGGTGTGGATAACGTCGGTGCATGACCGACTCAGCAGACGACCACCCACCGGTGCGCTGGGGCATCCTCGCCACCGGGAAGATCGCGCACAGCTTCGCACGGGATCTCGCACTGCTGCCCGACGCGACGCTGGCCGCGGTGGGAGCACGCCGCCTGGAGTCGGCGGAGGCCTTCGCGGGTGAGTTCGGGACCGCTGACCAGTGGCCGACGTCGCACGGCTCGTACGCCGCACTGGTCGAGGACCCACAGGTCGACGTGGTCTACGTCGCCTCCCCGCACGCCCTGCACCACGAGCACGTACGACTCGCTCTCGAGGCCGGCAAGCCGGTGCTCTGCGAGAAGGCGCTGACCCTGAACGCGGAGCAGGCCGAGGACCTTGTCACCCTCGCCCGCGAGAAGGGGCTCTTCCTGATGGAGGCGATGTGGATGGCCTGCCACCCGCTCGTACGTGACCTCGCCGCCCGGGTGCGCGCCGGCGAGTTCGGCACGCCCCGACAGCTGGTGGCCGACCTGGGCTGGGTGGTGGACCGGCCCGAGACCGACCGTCTGCTGTCGCCGGAGCTCGGCGGCGGCGCGCTGCTCGACATGGGCGTCTACCCCCTCACCCTGGCCGACCTGCTCCTGGGCGAGCCGGACCGGCTCCACGCGGTCGCCGACCTCTCGAGCGCGGGCGTGGACCTCAACCTGGTCCTCGCGGCGCACTACCCCGGCGGTGCCGTCGCGGCGCTGACGGCGACGATGACCGGCCACTCCCCGCGCACCGCCTGGCTGGCCACCGACACCGGACGGCTGGAGATCCCGGCGCCCTTCCACCACCCCGCCGCCGTGCGCTGGGTCGCGTCCGACCCGGACACCGGGACGTTCCGCGAGCCGGTGCAGCTGGACCCGCCCGAGCCGGTCATCGGCACCGGCCTGGGCAACGAGGCGGCGGAGGTGATGCGCTGCCTGCGCGCGGGACTGATGGAGAGCCCGCTCGTCCCCCACGAGCAGACGCTGCGGATCATGCGCCAGATGGACGCGGTGCGCCGGGAGCTGGGCGTGACCTACCCCGGTGAGGACCGCACCGACCGCTAGATTCTGCAGCGTGAGCCACCGCCCCTCGATGCTGCCCGGCTGGGACGACCTGTGGCCCGCGTTGAGGCGCACCCTGCTGGTGTTCTTCGGGATCCCGCTCCTGGTCGGCGTGACGCTCACCCTCGTCGACTCCTGGCGGCGCCGCGGCAAGAAGCCGGTGAAGTTCTCGACACTGCCGCCGCAGGACGCCCGGGTAGGCGAAGGCACGGTGACGACGTACACGTTCGGCCGGGACCTGTACGACGACATGCTGGCGGCCATCGCCGGGGCCGAGCACACCGTGCTCTTCGAGACCTACATCTGGAAGGGCGACGAGCTGGGCCAGCGGTTCAAGACCGCGCTCGCCGACGCGGCGGCCCGTGGCGTCGAGGTGCACGTCATCTACGACGCCTTCGCCAACATCGTCGTGCCGGCGCGGTTCAAGCGCTTCCCACGGTCGATGCGGGTGCTGCGTTACCCCGTCTACAACGCGGGCTGGCGATTCTTCGACCTCCGCCGCTACGGCCGCGACCACCGCAAGATCCTTGTCGTCGACGACGACGTCGCCTTCGTCGGCGGCTACAACATCGGCTCGGCCTACGCCACGGAGTGGCGCGACACGCACTGCCGGATCACCGGACCGGGCGTCTGGGACCTCAAGCGCAGCTTCGCCGACTTCTGGAACGACCACCGGCGCAGCGTCCGCCGGTGGGGCGGGCGGGACCTGCGACCGTTGCTGCTGCAGTCGCCCGACTCCTCGTGGGAGCCGCGCATCCGGGTGCACCGGAACCTCCCCCGGCAGTGGATGTTCCCGATCCGCGCGATGTACCTCGAGGCGATCAACCGGGCCCGCCGCAACATCTGGATGACGCACGCCTACTTCATCCCGGACCAGGACTTCGTCGACGCCCTCAAGGCGGCGGCCGGACGGGGCGTCGACGTGCGCATCCTGCTCCCGCACAAGTCCAACCACGTCGTCGCCGACTGGATCGCGCGCGGCTACTTCGCCCAGCTGCTCGACGCCCGGGTGCGGATCTTCCGGTTCAACGGGGCGATGGTGCACGCCAAGACCGCGACGGTCGACGGCAACTGGGCAACGGTCGGGACCGCCAACATCGACCGGCTGTCGATGACCGGCAACTACGAGATCAACGTCGAGTTCATCGACCCCGGCATGGCGCAGGTGATGGAGGAGATCTACCGCTCGGACATGAGCCAGAGCAGCGAGCTGATGCCGCGCGACTGGCGCTCGCGCGGCATCGAGCGGCGGGCCACCGAGTTCGTCCTCAAGCCGCTGAAGATCCTGCTCTAGGGTCAGTCCGTCGGCTGCTCGACCTGCAGGGCGCCGTCGGCGTACTGCTTGCGGAGCACCTTCTTGTCGAACTTGCCCACCGAGGTGCGCGGCACCTGCTCGATGAACGCCCACGCGTCCGGGAGCTGCCACTTCGCGAAGTCGTTCGCGAGGAACTCGCGGAGCTGCTCCGGGGTCACCGACGCGCCTTCCCTGACGACGACCGTCGCGAGCGGGCGCTCCTGCCACTTCTCGTCCGGGATGCCGACGACGGCGGCCTCGAGCACCGCGTCGTGCGCCATCAGCGCGTTCTCCAGCTCCACCGACGAGATCCACTCGCCGCCCGACTTGATCACGTCCTTGGCGCGGTCGGTCAGCGTGATGTAGCGCAGCGGATCGAGGTTGCCCACGTCGCCGGTGCGCAGCCAGCCATCGTGGAACTTCTGCTCCGCCTCGGGATCGTCTGCGTTGTAGTACGACGCCGTCACCCAGGGTCCCCGGACCTCCAGCTCGCCCACCGCCTCGCCGTCGGCAGGCAGCTCCTGGCCGTCGTCGCCGACGATCCGGCCCTCCACACCGGCGAGCAGCCGGCCCTGGCTGCCGCGGTAGCGCCACTCCGCGTCCCCCTCCACACCGAGGGGGACCTGCCCGCACGACGCGACCGGCGACGTCTCGGTCATCCCCCACGCCTGGCGGATCAGCAGGCCGTGCCGCTCCTGCAGCGCCTTCTGCAGCGCCACCGGCACGGCGGAGCCGCCGCAGAGGATCAGCCGCAACGAGTCCAGGGCGACGTCGTCGTGGGTGTCGAGGTGGTTGAGCACGTCGTTCCAGACGGTGGGCACCGCGCCGGAGACGGTGGGCCTCGACTCCTGGATGAACCGGACCAGCGGCTCCGCCTGCAGCCACCGGTCCGGCATGCACAGCGAGGCACCGCTCAGCAGCGCGGCGTAGGCGAGCCCCCAGGCGTTGGCGTGGAACATCGGCACGATCGGCAGGATCCGGTCGTGGAAGGAGAGCCCGGCGACGTTGCCGGTGCAGACGGCCATCGAGTGCAGGTAGGCCGAACGGTGGCTGTAGACGACGCCCTTGGGGTTGCCCGTGGTGCCGCTGGTGTAGCACATGGCGGCCGCGTCGTCCTCGTCCACGGCCGGCCACGGGAACGTGTCCGGCTGGTCGGCGAGCAGCTCCTCGTAGAGCAGCACCTCCTTGCCTGCTGACCGCAACGATTCCAGGTCGGCGGACGCAGCGTCCGGGCCGGCGACGAGCACGTGGGACACCGTCTCGAACTGGGGCAGGTGCGGGGCCAGCAGCCCGACGAGCGAGTCGTCCACGATGACGACCCGGTCCTCGGCGTGGTTGGCGATGTAGACGAGCTGCTCGGGGAAGAGCCGGATGTTCAACGTGTGCAGCACCGCACCCATGGACGGGATCGCCAAATAGGCCTCCAGGTGCTCGGCGTTGTTCCACTGGAAGGTCGCGACGCGCTGGTCGCCGTCGATGCCGAGCGACCGCAGCGCGTTCGCGAGCTTGCCGACCCGCCGGCCGAGGTCGTCGTAGGACTCGGACCGGGAGCCGGCACTCGTGGCGGTGACGACCTCCGAGTCGCCGTGGACGACGGTGCCGTGGCGGGTGATGGAACCGATGGTCAGCGGGTAGTCCTGCATCGTGCTCTTCATGCTCCTCATCCAAGAGCCTCGGGCATCCGACGTCCAGACCCCGTCCCGACTCCTTGCCCGACTTTCAGGTGACTAGGCTCCGGTCATGCGACCTCCGGTGCCCACGCTCGCCGACCGCTTGGTCCTCATCACCGGCGCCGCCAGCGGGATCGGCCGGGCCACGGCCCTGGCTGCAAGCCGTGAGGGTGCGGTGCTCTTCCTGACCGACGTGGACCAGGCCGGGTTGCTGTCGACGGTCGAGGACGTGCGCGGGACCGGCGGTGAGGTGGCGTACGCCGCCCCGGTGGACGTCTCCGACCACGACGAAGTGCGCGCGATGGCCGAGACCATCACAGAGGAGCACGGCGCCCTGGACGTCGTGATGAACATCGCCGGCATCGCCACGTGGGGGACGATCTCCTCGCTGCCGCACAGCACCTGGCGTCGCGTCGTCGACGTCAACCTGATGGGCCCGATCCACGTCCTGGAGTACCTCGTCCCGCCGATGGTCGAGGCGGGCCGCGGCGGGCACGTCGTGAACGTGTCGTCGGCCGCCGGGATCATCGGGATGCCGTGGCACGCGGCGTACTCCGCCAGCAAGTTCGGCCTGCGGGGGGTGTCCGAGGTGCTCCGGTTCGACCTCGCACGTCACCGCATCGGCGTCAGTCTCGTCTGTCCGGGCGGAGTCGACACCGGCCTCACCGAGACCATCGACATCGCCGGCGTGGACAAGACGGGCAAGGCGTTCGCCCGCGCACAGGCGCACTTCCGGAAGCGCGCCGTGTCGCCCGAGGAGGCGGCCGAGGCGATCCTCCGCGGCGTGCGCAGGAACCGCTACTGGGTCTACACCTCGCCCGACATCCGGTGGATGCACCTGCTGCAGCGGTACTTCCCACCCGGCTACGTGCTCGCGATGAAGGCGATGAACGCCGCCGCCAACCGGATCCTGCCGGCGGTCGGCGCGGCGCGCCGCAAGGACCTGGGATGAGCGCCCGGCGCCCGGAGCCACGCATCGCTCCCGGCAGCCTGCGTGACACCGGGCCGCTGGTCTGGGCCTTCGCCCGCCTGGCCGGCCGGGTCACCCGCACCGGTCCACCGGCGATCTTCACCACGCTCGGCCGCGGCCGCGGCCTGTTCTGGGGGTGGCTGCACTTCGCCGGCCGGCTGATGCCGGGCGGGAAGCTGCCCCGGCGGGAGACGGAGCTGGTCATCCTCCGCGTGGCCGTGCTCCGGGACTGCGCCTATGAGCTGGAGCACCACGTCCGGCTCGGCCGGCGCGCGGGTGTCACGTCCGCCGACGTCGAGCGCATCCGCGAGGGCTCGTCGGCGCGCGGCTGGTCCGACCGGGAGCAGCTGCTGCTCACGGCCGCCGAGGAGCTCGTGCGCGACCGGGACCTCACCGACAGCACCTGGCACCGCCTTTCGGAGGCGTACGACGACCGCACCCTGCTCGAGCTGGTCCTGCTGGTGGGCCACTACGACATGCTGGCGACCACCCTGCTCACGCTGCGGATCCAGCCGGAACGACCTCAACCCACCCGTCCGGGCGCGTGCTGCGCACCGCGCTGGTAGCGCTGCTCCGACCCCGAGCAGTGGCCGGTGCCGACCATCGGACGGCGACGGGTGTCGGTGGGCGACCGGTGGGGCGTGCCGTAGAGACAGCGGACGTTGCGTTGCGGGATGCCGAGGATCTGCAGGTACCCGTCGCGCACCGCCTTGCCGAGCACCCCGAGACCGGGCGCGTAGAGCCGCAGGAGCGCCCGCAGCTGCGGCTCGTGCGCGCGGAAGACGTCGCTGAAGTCGACGGCGGCCCCGAGGAACCCGGGCAGCGCCTCCGCGGCCTCGCTGACCAAGCCCTCGACGGTGTGCAGCCGCCTGGGGGCCTCGTGCAGCAGGCGGCGCAGCTCCGGGTCGTAGCCACGCAGGAAGGCCGCGAACGCCCGCGACCGGCGGGCCAGTTGCCGCAGCTCGGCCGCCTTGGCCGGCGCGATGTCGAGCACGGTGCCGCCGTTGTCGAGGAGCCGAGCGGTCTCCGGCCAGTGCCGGTCCAGCTCCTGGAGGATCAGGTCCGCCTGGTCGACCGTTTGGGCGACGGCGGGCCCGGTCCCGGCCAGCCCCCGGCTGAGCTCGGTGAGCAGCGTGTGCAGCTGCCGCTCGTCGACCTGGTCGAGCAGCCTGTTCACCGCGATGACGGTCGAGGCGAGCGTCCTGGGCAGGTCGGTCGCCGTGGCCGGGACCACGTCACCGTCCTGCAGCCAAGGCCCGTGGTCGACCGCGGGCTGGAAGTCGAGGTACTGCTCTCCCACCGGTGACAGGCTGCGCACCCTGGCCACGGAGTCGACCGGGATGCGCTCGCCGGCGGAGGTGAGCGTCACCGTCGCGACCACCCCCCGGGCGGTCAGCCGGATCTGCTCGACCCGGCCCACCTTGACGCCGCGGTAGGTCACCGAGGACCCCTCGAAGAGACCACCGGTGGCTGTCATCTCCACGGTCACCTGGCGCGCCCGATGGGTGAGCGGCACGCCGAGCACCTCACCGAGGAGGTAGGCCACGGTGACGAGCAGGACCAGGACCACACCCAGGGCGCTCTGGTGCAGCCGGTCGGAGAGCAAGCCGCGCACGCTCATCCGACACCGCCCAGCAGCTCACCGAGCAGTCCACCGTCCCGCGCCGGCCCAGGACCCGACCGCGCGGGGTCGCCCGGCGCCCCGATGCCCGGGAACCGGGTCCGGTCGAGGAACAGCAGCAGGGAGAGGTTCGCGTAGTCGCCGGGCACGATCCGGTCGAGGCCGTCGCCGACCGCCACGAGCGCCCGGAGCGAGGGGCCAAGGGCGTCGCGGTTCGCGAGAAGCTCGTCGAGCACCGGCGACAGCTGGCGCAGCACCCGGAGCAGGTCGGACCGGGTGGCACCGACCAGCTCGTCGGCGGTGCCGGAGAAGCGCTCGACTTGGTCCAGCAGTCGGGTGAGCCGGGGGGTGTTCCGCCGCAACACCCTGGCGGCGGGCCGGACGTCCCGGAGTGCTGCGCGGATGGTGTGCCGGTTCGCAGCCAGGGTCCGGGACAGTGTCGTGAGCGCGTCGAGGACAGCGACGAAGTCGGTCGTGGCCGCGTCGGCCGAGCGGAGGAAGCGGTCACTGCGCTCCAGCAGCCGTCGTACCCGGTCCTCGCGGCCGCCGAGCGCCTCGTTGAGCTCGCGGGTGACCACCTGGAGCTGCGCGAGCCCACCGCCGTTGACCAGCAGGGACGCGGACGACAGCGTGTCCTCGACCGTCGGTGCGGTGCTCGCCCGGCGCGGCGACAACTCGTCCCCGTCGGCCAGGACGCGCCCGCGAGCAGGGTTGCGAACGTCGACGAACAGCTCACCCAGCGGCGTGGTGTAGCGCAGCCGGGCGGTGGCGCTCGCGCGCATCCGCGCGTCACGGCGCACCTCGAGGACGGCCACGGCGCGGAAGTCGTCCACCGTCACGGAGCGGACCCGGCCCGACGTGACGCCGTTGACCTTGACGGCGGCGCCCCGGGCCAGGTTGAGCGCATCGTCGAAGGGGACGGTGACCCGCATCGTGGCACCCTGGACACCGCTGCCCGGCAGCGGCAGGTCCGCCATCGTGGGGCCGCAGCCGCCGGCCAGCAGTACGACGACCAGCAGCCACGCGAGCCTCCGGATGCGCGTCATCGGCTCCTCCCGAGCAGGGCGCCGAGTGGGCTGTCGTCGATGATCCGCTGCGTCAGCGTCGGGCCGATCGCCGTGCACGCCTGGGGAGGCACGGGTCCGGTGCACAGCTGCTCGACCAGCCCGCCCAGCGGGGTGAGCAGCGTGGGGTCGAGCGCCACCCGGAGGTAGCCGTCGCTCTCGGTGCGCCGCAGGTTCTCCAGCGCCAGGGGCATCACCCGGAGCACCTCCTCGAGGTTCCCGCGCCGACGCAGCAGCGACCGCATCAGGGCGGTGCTCCGGTCCAGCGAGGTGGTGATGGCGTGCCGGTTGTCCCGTGCGAACCGTGCGACGAGCACCACGGCCTCCTGCAGGCTGTCGAGGCCGGTGCGGAAGCTGCGCCGCTCGTCGGCGAGCAGGTCACTGGCCCGGGCCACCTGGTCGACGAAGGTGCGCACGGTCTGCTGGTTCTCCGCCAGCGTCCGCGTCAGCGTGTCCAGCGCGGTCAGGGTGCCGGTGATGTCGCCGCGCTGGGCGGCGACGCCGTTGACCGCCTCGGACAGTGCGGTGACGGCGTGGTTGAAGGCCCGGCCGCGGCCGTCGAGGGCGCTGGAGCCGGCCCGGACGATCCGGCCGACGGCACCGGCCGTCTCGCCCTTGCCGGCCAGCCCGGTGGCCAGCGTGTTCAGGGCGGCCAGGACGGTGTCGAAGTCCACGGGCGTCCGCGTGAGCGGCTGGGCGATCACCGCCCCGTCCTTCATCCGGGCGCCACCCCGGTAGACGGGCGTCAGCTCGACGTACCGGTCCGTGGCCACGGACCGGGCCACCACCACCGCGCCGGCGTCGGCGGGCACGGGCTGGTCGGCGTCGATCTCCAGCTCCACCTCGACGCCGGTGCCGTCGGGCACGATCGCCGTCACCGTGCCGACCGGGACACCCAGGATGCCCACGTCGTTGCCGACGAAGAGTCCCGCCGCGTCCGCCAGCCTGGCGGTGATGCGGATCGTGTCCGGTTGGAGCGGCGTGCAGCCGGAGCAACCGATGAGCACGGCCAGCAGCACGGCGAGCGGCATCGGGCGCCACGCGAGCCGGCGCATCACGAGCACCCCGCCTGGCGCAGGCGCTGGCACGCGTCGTTCGGCGGCAGGCCGGGCGGCGGCAACCACAGCTGGGTCCACGGCCCGTCGCCGGTCGCGTTCGCGACGTAGCGGACGGCGGGCCCAGCCGTCCCGAGCAGCTGCCGGAGGGCGGCGTCCTGGTGCCGCAGCGTCGCGAGCACCTCGTCGAGCTTCTCGAACGCGGGACCGAGGTCGGCGCGGGTGTCCCGCATGACCTCGCCGAGGTTGCGCGAGAGTCGCGTGGTCTCGGCCAGCAGCACGTGGATCGCCTGCCGACGCCGGGTGATCTCGTCGATCACGAGGTTGGCCTGCTCCATCAGGCCGACCAGGTCGCCGCTGCTGGCGGCGAGCTGCCCGGTGACCCGCCTCGCCGCACGCAGTAGCGTGGTGGTCTGCCCGCTCCGCGCACTCACCACCTCCGAGAGCCGCGCGATCCCGGTCAGCGCCGGCCCGACCTGCTCCGCCGAGGCGCCCAGCGTCCGGCTGGCCTCCGTGAGCGCCCGGGCGAGCACGGCCGGGTCGAGCTCGGCCACGGCGGCGGTGCCCTTCTCCAGGACGTCCTGCAGGTTGAACGGCACCGCGGTCCGAGCGAGCGGGATGGTGCCGTCCTGCAGCGATCCCGGCCCACGGGGATCGACCTCGAGGTAGTGCGTGCCGAGCAGCGTCGCCACCTTCACCTCGGCAGTGGTCGCCGCACCCAGCCGGATGTCGCGGTCGAGCGAGAAGGTCACCCGGACACGGGACCCGTCCAGCTCGATCGCCCTCACCTCGCCCGAGGGGACGCCGTGGACCGACACGTCCTCGCCCGTGCGCAGGCCGGCCGTCTGCGCGAGGACTGCGGTGTAGTCCCGGGTGCCGAAGCTGAGCACACTGAGCAGCACCACCCCAACCGCCAGGACCAGACCGGCCGCGAGGGCGACCAGGCCGACGCGGAAGGGGTCCCGGCTCGAGAGCGCCCTCATCGGCACACCTCCGACCAGGGTCCGTCGTAGCCGCCGTTGAGGTTCAGCCGCACCTCACGAACCGCCAGGATCGTGCTGCAGAGGTAGATGTTCAGCGCACTGGAGTAGGAGCCGGTGCGGCCCAGGGCCGCGAGCGCCGCGTCGAAGCTGCGCAGGGCGGCGACGAAGTCGGCCGTGTTCTCGTCGAAGAGGTCGAGGGTGTCGCGGAAGCGTCGTACGGCGGCGGCTGTGGGGCGACGCGCGTCGGCGAGAAAGTCGGACGTCGACCCGATCAGCCGGCTCATCCCGTCGATGGAGGCGCCGATCGACCGGCGGTCGCGTGCCAGCCCCGTCATCAGGGCACGCAGCTCCCGGACGGTGCCGCGCAGCTCACCGCCCTGGCCCGCCAGGTCCTCCAGGACGGGGGTGAGGTTCGTCAGCACCTGATCGAAGAGGTCGTCCCGGTCGGCGAGCCGGTTGGTCAGCCGGCCGGTCTGCTCGAGGAGGGACGCCACTGTGCCGCCCTCGCCCTGCAGCACCTGTACCAGCGAGGTGGCCAGGGCATTCACGTCCTGGGGCCGGAGCGCCTCGAACAGCGGACGGAAGCCGTTGAGGAGCTCGGTGAGGTCGAGGCCGGGGCTGGTCCGGCTCATCGGGATGGTGCTGCCCGGCTGGAGCCGAGGCCCGCGCTCGGCGCCCTGCACCAGCGCGAGGTAACGCTGGCCGAGCAGGTTCTGGTAGCGCATCACCACACGCGTGGTGCGCAGCACCGGCTGCTCACTCGAGAGGTCGAACCGAACTCGCGCACCGCTCCTCGTCGCCGCGATGCTGCCGACCCGGCCGACGCGGACTCCGGCCACCCTGACGTCGTCACCGACGCGCAGTCCTGCCACGTCCGCGAAGTCGGCCGTGTAGCGGTCGGTGTCGCCGGGCACCCGGTTCAGCATGGTGTTGATCAGCAGCACCCCCAGCAGCACGCTGACCAGCGCGAAGGCGCCGAACTTCACGGCGGTCGTCCGGAGGCCGGTCATCCGGCGTCCCTGAACATCCAGGGCGCCGCGGACCGGCCCGGAGCCGCGCAGTTGTCGCCGTGCGCGGCACCGAACCGCGGGCAGTCGGCGGCGGTGTACGGCGCGGGCGGGTCCAGCTCGATCTTGACCAGCGTGTCGGCGAAGCCGTGCTCGAGGATGGAGTCGAGCTTGCGCTGCAGCATCCGGTTCGTGGCGAGCGCCTCGGTGACGGCGGCGTGCCGGTTGTCGTGCACGGCGTCGAGCAGGACATCAGCGTTGTCCAGGAACCGCACGACCAGTGCCTGGTTGGCCGCCAGGAAGTCGGCGGCCCGGTCACTGAGCGCGGTGGCGCCGGTGAGCAGCCGGGCCAGCGCCGCCTGCTGGTCGACGACCGTGCGGGCGGTGACCAGCACGTCGCGCGTCGCCGCGAGCAGGTCCGGCGCCACGTCGTTCGCGAGCAACAGGTTCTGATGCAGCTTGCGCAGGTCCGAGCGCAGGACCGGCATCTTCTGGTCGACCTTGCCCAGGTAGTCGTCCAGCCGCTCGATCAGTGACCCGATCCGGGCGCCCCGGCCGTCGAGGGCCTGGGCGGCGGACCCGAGCGCCGACGAGAGCTCGGCGGGGCCCAGCGCCTTCACCAGGCCGTCGATGTCGTCAAGTGCCTGCTGCAGCTCGAGCGTCCCCTGCCGCCAGTCGGCGGGGATCACCGCACCAGGCCGCAGCGGCTCACCGGAGGAGGGGCCCCGGGCCACCAGGTCGACGAAGGAGGTGCCGAACACGGTGGCCGGCAGGATCCGTGCCACCACGTTGCCCGGGACGCTGGCGAGGCGGTCCCGCGGCATGGTGATGCCGACGCGCACGCCTCCGTCGGGGCCGCGGCTGATGCGTGAGACCTTGCCGACGAGAACTCCCCGCATCTTCACGTCGGCGCCGCCGGCCAGCGAGCCACCGGCGTCGGCGAGCTGTGCCGAGAGGCGGGCCGGACCGTCGTACCTCCCGGAGGCGCGCAGCCAGACCAGCCCGAGCACGAGCGCGAGGGCCATCAGGGCGACCACGCCCCGGCGGGCGTCGTCCGCCCGCCGATGCTCCCTCCTCGGGCCCGTCGTCATGCTGCTACCCCGCCACCCGGAAACCGGGGTCGCCGCCCCAGAACACCAGCGTCATCACCATGTCCAGGACGACCACGCCCACGATGCTGGCCCGGATCGCGCGGCCGGTCGCCTCGCCCACCGCCTGCGGGCCCGCGCCGACGTGCATGCCGTACCAGCAGTGGATCAGGGCGACGACGAGCGCGAACACCAGGATCTTGACGACGGAGAGGAACACGTCGCGCGCCAGGATGAAGGTCGAGAAGTAGTGGTCGTACTGCCCCGGTGACTGGCCGAAGATCACCACGACGGAGAACATCGAGGCGAGGTAGGACCCGATCAGGCCGATCAGGTACAGCGGCAGGATCGCGGCCATGCAGGCGACCACCCGGGTCGTGACGAGGTAGCGCAACGCCGGCACCGCCATCACCTCGAGGGCATCGATCTCCTCGTGGATCTTCATCGAGCCGATCTGCGCGGTGAACCGGCAGCCCACCTGCGCGGCCAGCGCGAGCGCAGCGATCAGCGGCGCCAGCTCCCGCGTGTTCACGCTCGCCGAGACGAAGCCGGTGAGCGGCGCGAGGCCGACCAGCTCCAGCCCGTTGAAGCCCTCGATGCCCAGGGACGTGCCCGCCGACAGCGCCAGCAGCACCATGACGCCGACGGTGCCGCCCCCGACGATGATCGCGCCGGAGCCCCAAGCGATGTCCTTGAGCTGGCGCAGCACCTCGCGGTGGTACCGGGCCAGCGTGGCCGGCACCGCACCGACCACCTGCACCGAGAACGTGGCGAAGCTGCCCACCTGGGCGAGCAGCTCGAGGAGGCCGTCGAGCGCGCCGACGGCCGCGTCCCCGGCTCGGGCGCGCGCGGATCGGCGGGATGCCAGCGGGAGCGCCACCTAGGCCGCCTGCGGGACCAGCATCACGTAGGCCTGGGTCAGCCCGACGTTCACCACGGCCAGCAGGATCACGCTGAGCACGACCGCCTGGTTGACCGCGTCGGCGACGCCCTTGGGGCCCCCAGTGGCGTTGAGCCCCTTGTGCGCCGCGACGATCGTCGCGATGAAGCCGAAGATCAACGCCTTGCCCTCGGCGAGGACGAGGTCCGTCGGCTGGCTGAAGCTGATGAACGACCCGAGGTAGGCGCCGGAGCTGATGGTGCCGCCGCCGACGTTCATCAGGTACGCCGTCGTGAGCGCCGTCATGGTGACGACGACGGTGAGCAGCAGGGACACCAGGAGGGCGGCCAGCACGCGCGGCGCGACCATCCGCTGCACCGGGGAGATGCCCATGACCTTCAGCGCGTCGATCTCCTCGCGGATCGTCCGGGCGCCCAGGTCGGAGCAGATGGCGGACCCGACCGCGCCGGCGATCATCAGGGAGGTCACCAGCGGGGCACCCTGTCGAAGCACCCCGATGCCGTTGACCGCGCCGCTGAAGCTCGTCGCCCCGATCTGGCCGGCGACCGCGCCGATCTGCACCGACGTGATCACGCCGAACGGGATCGCAACCAGGATCGTGGGCAGCAGCGACACCCGGGTCATGAACCACGCCTGGACCAGGAACTCCGACCAGGAGAACCTCCCCCGGGCGATGTCCACGACGCCGTGCCGCACGGAGTCCCAAGCCAGTGTCACCAGCTCACCGCTGGTGACGACACCGGTGCGGGCGCGTCCCAGCAGCGACTCCAGACCGGTCCTGCCGGCGATCGCGATAGAGCTCACTTCTCGACTCCCTGGCCGTCCTTGCCGCGATCAACGTCCCGACCGGCGGCCCGGTTACGCGCTCATCCCGGTCGGGGGATGTCCATGAGCGCGTTGAACGCCAGTGCGCGGGCCCGGTCGCCCTTCAGCCCCAGCTTGCCGCCCAGCAGCGCCCGGACCGGGTTGAGGTGCCCCAGGACGAGGCGCAGGAACGTCGGCCCGTCCACCACGAGGGTCGCGTCGCGCCGGACGTCCTCACCGGGCTCGCGGCTGATGGTGCAGGACCCCTCGCACACCGAGACCACGAACCGGTCGGCGTCGCCGTCCGGCCGGCCCTCGATGCGGAAGCCGATCGCCACGTCGGCCCTCGCGGCCTTGCGCTCGATCAGGTAGTCCGGCATCCGGCGGAACACCTCGCTGACCACGAGCTCCCGGAACGGGCCGGCCATCACCTCGTGCAGGTGCTTCGTGGACACGCCGGTGATTGCCCGCGACACCTCGACGGGATCGAGCGCCGTCGGGTCGACGACCGCCGCGTCGCTGCCCGGCACCCGGAAGACCGACCCGACCGCCAGCGCGAGGAGACCATCGCCCCCGATGGTGAGCTCGTCGGCCAGGTAGAGCAGCGCGGCGTTGCGCTGACCGGTCACCAAGCGCACGAAGCAGACGATCCCGGACCCGATCGTGACGTCCGCGGCGTCGTCGTCGGGGTCCTCGACGTAGGTCACGCTGCCGTCGTCGAACGTCGCGAGGTAGCGCTCGTGCCGGCCGTGGGCGCCGGCCAGGTCGAAACAGACGGATCCGTGGATCTCGGCGAGGCGCTCCGGGTCGGCGAACTCGGGGAACCGCTCGAGGATGGCCGCCACACCGGCCCGGCGGAAGGCCTCCTCGCCGAGCAGCTGCTCCAGCGCGTCGTCGTCGGTCTCGCGGATGGCCCGGGTGATGGCGAGCGCGTCGGTCTCGCGGAACCAGCGGTCCACCTCCTCGGGTGAGGTGCTGGCCGGCTCGGGAAGTGTGGTCACGCAGCGTTCTCCTGCGGGGCGGCTGGGGGCGAGGGCGCAACCGAGAATGTCACACCGGGTTACCCCGCGCCACCGTCCTCAGCGCGGCAGGTGCCGACGCGGCGCCATCCGGGGCCCGCGTCGCGGCCGCACCAGTCCCGCGAGCTCCACCAGCCGCTGCACCCGGTGCCGGTGCGGCCGGTAGGGCTCGAGCAGCGCGGCCAGCCCGTCGTCGTCGACCTCTTCTCCCGTCAGGACCCAGCCGAGGTTCTTCGCGACGTGGTAGTCACCGAAGCTCACGGCGTCCGCGTCGCCGAGCGCCCGGCTGCGGACCTCCGCACTGGTCCACACCCCGATCCCCGGAAGGGTACGGACGCGCCGGTCGAACTCCTCCGGCCCGAGCGCCCCGGCCCGCTCCAGGGCAGGCGCCACCCGCGCCGCGGCGACCAGCGGGCGCGAGCGCCCACCGTCGACGTGCAGGCGGAGCCACTCCCACGACGGGATCCGGCGCAGGGTGGCGTCGTCCGGCTGCACCCAGACGTCCAGCTCCGCGCCGAGGCCCGGCGCGGGCTCGCCGTAGCGGCGGACCAGGCGGCGAAAGCCGCCGAACGCCTCCTGGCCGGTGACCTTCTGTTCGATGATGCCGGGCACCAGCGCCTCCATGACGAGGCCGCTGGCGCCGATGCGCCAGTCGCGGTGCCGCCGCCACGCCGCCGCCAGCACCGGGTGCTGCGGCGCGAAGCCGCTCGGGTCGTCCTCGGCACCGAGCAGCCGGGGCACCGCCTCGAGTGCCCATGCCGCGCCCGGGCCCTCGGCGAGCGCCTCCACCAGGCCCTCCCCTGGGCGGCTCGCGAGCACCAGCGTCGCGGCACCCTCGGGAGTGCGGATGCCGCGTACGTGTCGACCGTCGGGGGTGATGCGGTACGTCGGGTCGCCCGGTCCGCGTCGTAGTGGCGCCAGGACCGTCGCCACGGGGCACGGCCACGCCGGCCGCCACGTGCGCTCCATTCCCACGACGCAAGGGTAGGCAGCCGGTCCGACGACTCGGGCAGGATGGGGACCATGCAGCTGGCTCGACTGGCGGAGGTGTCCCGCGCCGTGGGGGCCACTCGCTCCCGCAACGCCAAGCGCGACCTGATCGCGGAGCTGCTCCGCGCCACGCCACCGGACGAGCTGGAGGTCGCCACCGCCTGGCTGTCGGGAGTGCTGCGGCAGCGGCGCACCGGCGTCGGGTGGCGTGGGCTGAGCACCCTTCCTCCCCCGGCGGCCAGGTCCGACCCCGGCCTCCAGCTGTCGGACGTCGACGCGCTCCTCGAGCGCCTGGCCGCGATGTCGGGCCCGGGGTCGGCGGCCGCCCGGGCCGACGCGGTCCATGAGCTCTTCGGACGGATGACCGCGCCGGAGCAGGAGTTCCTCCGGGCGGTGATGACCGGGCAGGTCCGCCAGGGTGCCCTCGACTCGGTCATGCTCGAGGCCGTCGCGGCGGCAGCGGACCTGCCGGTGGCGCTGGTCCGGCGGGCAGCGATGTTCTCGGCGCCGACCGGCCCCGTCGCGGTGGCCGCGCTCACCGGTGGTGCGGAGTCGCTGGCCGCGTTCACGCTCCAGGTCGGCCGGCCGATCCGGCCTATGCTGGCGGGCACCGCGGCCGACGTGCCCGCAGGCGTCGAGAAGGTGGGTGCGGAGCCGCTCATCGCCGACACCAAGCTCGACGGCATCCGCATCCAGGTCCACAAGGACGGCGACGACGTCCGGGTCTTCACCCGCAGCCTCGACGAGGTCTCCGACCGGCTGCGCGGCGTCGTCACGGCGACCCGGTCGCTGCCGGCCCGGAGGCTGATCCTCGACGGTGAGGCGCTCGGGATCGACGCCGAGGGGCGGCCGCTCGCCTTCCAGGACACCGCCTCGGCGACTGCCGGCGGCGCGGACGTCCGGCCCTTCTTCTTCGACCTCCTGCTCCACGACGTCGACGGAGCCGACGTGGGCCTGCTCGACGAACCCCTGTCGACGCGGCTCACGGCGCTCGACTCCGTCGTACCTCCTGGGCTCCGGACACGGCGCACCGTGGCACCGGATGCGGAGGCGGCCGCCGGGTTCTTCGCCCGGGCTCTCCACGAGGGCCAGGAGGGCGTCATCCTCAAGCACCCGGACGCTCCGTACGCCGCCGGTCGGCGCGGCTCGGCATGGGTCAAGGTCAAGCCGCGGAAGACCCTCGACCTCGTCGTGCTTGCCGTCGAGTGGGGCAGCGGCAGGCGGCACGGCTGGCTCTCCAACATCCACCTCGGCGCCCGCGACCCCGCCGTACCGCCCGACGAACCCGGGCACTGGGTGATGCTGGGGAAGACCTTCAAGGGCATGACCGACGACATGCTGGCCTGGCAGACCGAGCGGTTCCTCGGACTGGAGACACATCGAGAAGGCCACGTCGTGCACGTCCGGCCGGAGCAGGTGGTCGAGATCGCCTTCGACGGGTTGCAGCGCTCGACCCGGTACCCCGGTGGGCTGGCGCTGCGCTTCGCGCGCGTGCTGCGCTACCGCGACGACAAGGCCGCCGAGGAGGCCGACACCCTCGAGCTGGTCCGGTCCCTCGCCTGAGCGGACGCGCCGGTGCACACCTGTGTCACACCGAGTTGCACTAGCATCGACACATGGGTGGCAAGCCGACCGCCGCGACACGGCGGCGTCTCCGCGAGCAGGAGATCCTGTCCGCGACGCGACGACTCTTCGACGAGACCGGCGTCCGCGACGCCCAGATCGAGGACATCGCCCAGTCCGCCGGCATCAACCGCGCCATCATCTACCGCCACTTCAGCGGCAAGGAGGAGCTCTTCGCGCTGACCGTCGAGCGCTATCTCGAGGAGCTCCGTGACCGGCTCGTGGCGGCCAGGTCCTCGCGCCACACCCCGTCGACCCGGCTGACCGCGGTGGTCGAGGCCTTCGTGGACTACGGGCTGGAGTACCCCGCGTTCGTCGACTGCGCCCAGACGCTGATGCGCCGACCCGGTCCCGAGCTGCTCGAGCAGATCAGCGAGGGGGCGCTCTTCCGCCTCGGCCGCGGCATCTCTCAGTGCCTGCGCGTGCTGGTCGATACCCTCGACGAGGGCGTCGCGGCCGGGGACTTCACGCTCGCCCAGACCGACCTGGCCGCCAACTACATGTATGCCTCCGGCCTCGGCGCGATGCAGCTCGCCCGGATCGGGATGATGGTGCACGAGTCCTCCCCCGGCATCCCGGCGATCTCGCGCGTCTCGGCCGACCAGGTCAAGCAGTACCTCGTCACCAGCGCGCACGCGCTCGCGGCCAGCAGCTGAGTCGCCGCCGGCCGCGGCGCGCGTCAGCGCTCCAGGATGGCGGTGACGCCCTGGCCGCCGGCCGCGCAGATGCTGATCAGCGCTCGGCCGGAGCCCTTGGTCGCCAACAGCTTGGCGGCGTTGGCGACAATCCGCCCGCCCGTGGCGGCGAACGGGTGTCCGGCCGCGAGCGATGAGCCCTTGACGTTGAGCTTGCTGCGATCGATCGAGCCGAGCGGCGCGTCGAGGCCCAGCCGCTCCTTGCAGAAGATCGGGTCCTCCCACGCCTTGAGCGTGGACAGCACCTGCGAGGCGAACGCCTCGTGGATCTCGTAGTAGTCGAAGTCCTGCAGGTCCAGGCCGTTGCGAGCCAGCAGGCGCGGCACGGCGTACGCCGGGGCCATCAGCAGGCCCTCGCCGCCGTGCACGAAGTCGACGGCAGCGGTCTCGGCGTCGACGAACCAGGCCTGCACCTGCAGCCCGTGCTGCTCGGCCCACTCCTCGCTGCCGAGCAGTACGGCGGAGGCCCCGTCGGTCAGCGGAGTGGAGTTCGCGGCCGTCATGGTGGCGGCCTCGCCCTTGCCGAAGACGGGCTTGAGCTTGGCCAGCTTCTCCACCGAGGAGTCGGCCCGCAGGTTGTTGTCGCGCTCGAGGCCGTTGAAGGGCGTGATCAGGTCGTCCTGCCAGCCTTCGTCGTACGCCTTGGCCATGTTGTGGTGGGAGGTGACGGCCAGCTCGTCCTGCGCCTCCCGGGTGATCTGCCACTCCAGGGCGGTCAGGGCCTGGTGCTCGCCCATCGAGAGGCGGGTGCGCGGCTCGCCGTTCTGCGGGATCTCCAGGCCGATGTCCCCCGGTCGGATGTTGGCCAGTGCGGCCAGCCGGCCCTTGGTGTCGCGGGCGTTGTTGACCGCGATGAGCTTCTTGCGCAGCTTCTCGGAGATGGCGATCGGGGCGTCGGAGGTGGTGTCGGTGCCACCGGCCACGCCGGACTCGATCTGGCCCACGGCGATCTTGTTGGCGATGTAGATCGCCGCCTGCAGGCCGGTGCCGCACGCCTGCTGCAGGTCCACGGCCGGGGTGTGTGCCGAGAGCTTGCTCCCCAGCACGGACTCCCGGGTCAGGTTGAAGTCGCGGCTGTGCTTGAGGACCGCGCCGGCGGCCACCTCGCCCAGCGTCTCGCCCTCGAGACCGAATCGTGCCACCAGCCCGTCGAGGGCGGCGGTCAGCATCTCCTGGTTGGAGTTCTTCGCATAGGCGCCGTTGGAGCGGGCGAACGGGATCCGGTTGCCGCCGAGGACGGCGACGCGACGGGTCTGGGACTGCATGGTGGGTGCTCCTGTCCGGACGAGGGCTCGATCGGCTCAATCCTTGCGCGGGCGTGGCTGAAAGGGAATGCAGTGAGTTGCACGTCACGATGTTTGGACACCGAGTTACACGCCTCGTTACATTGGGGCCATGAGCGACCGCTACCAGTCCTTCACCGCCAGTCCGATCGGCCAGCTGGTCGTCAAGAACCTCGGCCTGCCGAACCCGACGAAGCTCGAGCGCTACCAGGAGGGCGCGCCCCTCGTGGACGGCACCGTGGTGGTCGGCGGAGGCGGCCGCCTCGACAAGGCGATCACCCTGAGCCTGGACACCCTCGGCATCGCCAGCACCAGGGCGGCCGTCGAGGGCGAGAAGTACAAGGGCCTGGTCTTCGACGCGACCGGCCTGACGTCCCCGGAGGAGCTGGTCGCGCTCCAGCAGTTCCTCACCCCGTTGCTGCGCAGCCTGACCAGATGCGCGCGGGTCGTCGTCATCGGCACGAACCCGCAGCAGACGGGCTCCGTCGACGAGCGGATCGCCCAGCGCGCCCTGGAGGGCGTCACCCGCTCGCTGGGCAAGGAGATCGGCAACGGCAGCACGGTCAACCTGGTGTACGTCGCCCCCGGCGCCGAGGACACCATCGAGTCGACCCTGGCGTTCTTCCTCTCCCCCAAGTCCGCGTACGTCTCGGGGCAGGTCGCGCGACTGGGGCTGACCGGTACGACGACCGCGGGCGAGGTGCCCGACCCGTTGCAGCCGCTCGCCGGCAAGGTGGCGATCGTGACGGGTGCCTCGCGCGGCATCGGTGAGCAGATCGCCCGCGTGCTGCACCGCGACGGCGCGACGGTGCTCGGCATCGACGTGCCGCAGGCGGCCAGCGAGCTGCTCAAGGTGATGAACGAGATCGACGGCGACCAGCTCACCCTCGACATCACGGCGAAGGACGCGCCGCAGCGGATCGCGCACCACGTCAAGGAGAAGCACGGCGGCGTCGACATCGTCGTGCACAACGCCGGCATCACGCGGGACAAGAAGCTCGCCAACATGGCGGAGGACCGGTGGCAGTCCGTCATCGCCGTCAACCTGGCTGCCCCGGAGCGGATCACCCGCGAGCTGCTCGACCAGGGCCTCGTCAACGACAACGGGCGCATCATCGGCGTCTCCTCGATCGCGGGCATCGCCGGCAACGTCGGCCAGACCAACTACGCCGCCTCCAAGGCCGGTGTCATCGGCTTCGTCGACGCACTGGCACCGGAGCTCGACAACGGCATCACCATCAACGCGGTGGCACCCGGGTTCATCGTCACCCAGATGACAGCTGCCGTCCCGTTCGCGACCCGGGAGGTCGGCCAGCGGCTCAACGCGATGGCCCAGGGTGGCCTGCCCGTGGACGTCGCGGAGACGATCGCCTGGTACGCCAGCCCGGGCTCGACGGCGGTCAACGGCAACGTCGTGCGGGTCTGCGGCCAGATGATGCTGGGCGCGTGAGGTCCTGATGGCCACCGAGCGGACCCTGGAGGGCACTCCCTCGTCGCTGCCGACCATGCTGAAGGCTGCCCTGCCCGTGATCCCGGTCGTCAACCTGCTCCCCGGCGTCGGCAAGCACGGCGGCGAGCTGCCCGACCTGGTGCTCCACCGCAAGGACGTCGCCGTGGATCCGCAGCACGTCACGGCGTACGCCGAGGTGTGCGGGTTCGAGCCGAGCCAGTCGCTGCCGTTCACCTACCCGCACATGCTGGCGTTCCCGCTGCACATGGCGATCATGACCGACGCCAGCTTCCCGTTCCCGGCCATCGGGACGGTGCACCTGGCCAACGCGATCACCCGTTTCCGGCCGATGTCCGCGGCCGAGCCGCTCGACGTCACTGCGACCGCAACCAACCTCCGGCCGCACCCCAAGGGCAAGGTCTTCGACTTCGTCACCCGGGTGAGCACTGCGGGCGAGACGGTCTGGGAGTCCACCTCGACCTACCTGCGGGTCGGCAAGGGCGAAACCTCCGCCCGCCCTGACCACGAGTCGTTCGACGTGGTGCCGGGCAACGGCACGGAGTGGAAGCTCCCGGGGAACCTCGGCCGGCAGTACGCCGCCGTCTCCGGCGACCACAACCCCATCCACCTCTATCCGTTGACGGCCAAGGCGCTCGGGTTCCCCCGCCAGATCGCCCACGGCATGTGGAGCCTGGCCCGGTGCGTGGCCGCCTTCGAGAACCGGCTCGCCGGTCACGCGACCGTCGAGGTCGAGTTCAAGAAGCCGATCCTGCTGCCGGGCAAGGTCGCCTTCGGCTCGCGCGTCGTCGACGACGGCATCGACTTCTCGCTCACCAACCCCAGGTCGGGCGCCCCGCACCTCGTCGGCCGGGCCCGCAACCACTGAGCCCGGCTCAGGCCTCCGGGTCAGACCGGTAGCGGATCAGGCCCTCCTGGGCGACGTTGGCGACCAGGGTGCCGTCGGGCGTGAAGACCCTCGCCAGCGCCAAGCCGCGGCCGCCCGAGGCGGCCGGGCTGTGCTGGTCGTAGAGCCACCAGTCGTCGGCGCGGAACGGCCGCTGGAACCAGATGGTGTGGTCCAGCGACGCGGCCTGCATCCCGGCGGTCCCGATCAGCAGCTGGTGCGGGATCAGCGTCGCGCCGAGCAGGGTCATGTCGCTGGCGTAGGTGAAGGCCGCCGTGTGCGTGAGCGCGTCGTCCGGGAGCTCGCCGTTCACGCGGATCCACAGCCGTGCGTGGGCCGGCTCCCCCGGCACGGTCAGCTCGCCACCCGGCCGGGAGTTCCCGGCGTACCGCACCTCCAGGGCCGCCCACTCGCGGTTCCACGCGTCGGCGTCGCCGCGGCCACTGGAGGCCATGATCTCCGCCAGGTTCGGGCACTGCTCGGGCGAGGGCACGTCGGGCATCGTGTCCTGGTGCTCCAGGCCCTCTTCGGGGATCTGGAAGTTCAGCGTCATCCCGAAGATCGGCCGCCCGTGCTGGCGGGCCAGCACCCGCCTGGTCGCGAACGAGCGGCCCTCGCGGACGTTGTCGACGTCGTACACGATCGGCACCGCGGTGTCGCCCGGCCGCAGGAAGTAGGAGTGCAGCGAGTGCACGACGTACCGGTCCGGGACGGTCCGGGCGGCCGCGACCAGCGCCTGGGCGGCGACCTGGCCCCCGAAGACCCGCTGCAGCAGGGTGTCGGGCTGCTTGCCGCGGAAGAGGTTGTCCTCGATCGCCTCGAGGTCGAGCAGCTCGACGAGCTCCCCGGCGGACGCCGGCATCAGTCGTCCTCCGGCTGGTCGAGGTCGGCGAGGAACTGCTCGAACTGGGCGCCCAGCTCCTCCCCCGTCGGGATCCCACCGTCACCGGCGAGCAGGTCCTCGTCGCGCTCGAGCGCGCGGTGGAAGGCGTCGTACTGCTGCTCCAGCCCGGTGACCACCTGGCGGATCTCGGCGGACTCCTCGACCTGGGCGGCGATCTCCGCGCGCTTCTCCTCGCCGGCGCTGGCGAGCTCGCCGACCTGCCAGTGCAGGCCGGTCACCCGGCTGACCCGCTCGATCAACGCGATCGCAGCGTCGGGGTACTGGAACTGCGCCACGTAGTGCGGGATGTGCGCGACGAAGCCGCAGGCATCGACGCCCCACTCGCCGAGCCGCAGCTCCAGCATCGCCACGGCGCTGGACGGGATGCGCAGCTCGCCTCGCCACACGTTCTCCTCGATCAGCAGCCGCTGCGAGGTCGCGTGGTTGGTCACCTGCACCGGGCGGGTGTGCGGGACAGCCATGGGTACGGCGCCCAGCGAGACGACGAGCCGGACGCCGAAGTGCTGGACGACCCGCCGGACCGCCTCGGCGAACGCCTCCCAGCGGATGTCCGGCTCGGGGCCGGTCAGGGCCAGGAACGGCGATTCACCGGCGTCCTGGCAGAGCCGTACCACCAGCCGCGGTGCGTCGTAGTCGGTGTAGTGGTCCTCCACGAACGACATCGGTGGCCGGCGGGCCCGGTAGTCGAAGAACTCATCCACCTCGAAGCTCGCCACCACGCGGCCCTGCCCGTCGGCGGTCACCGCCGCCATGGCCAGCTCGGAGGCACTGCCCGCGTCGAGGAAGCCGTCGAGGCAGACGACCAGCACGGGTCCCTGCTCGAGGCCCTCCAGCTCGGGGACGTCGTCGACGATGTGCACGTAGCGTGCCTGGCTCATCGCTCCTCCTCGGGCTCTGCGGTCATGCGGGCGGCGGCCACCCGGCTGTTGCGGTAGCCATAGAGGGCGTAGACGAGCAGGCCGATCACCATCCAGACCAGGAACCGCAGCCACGTCTCCACGGCCAGGTTGAGCATCAGGTAGAAGCAGATGAGCGTTGCCAGCACCGGCACGACCGGCACCCACGGCACCCGGAAGGCGCGGTCCAGGTCCGGTCGGGTGCGGCGCATCACGACCACCCCGATGCTGACGAGCATGAACGCGAACAGCGTGCCGATGTTCACCATCTCCGCGAGCACGCTGATCGAGGTGAACGCCGCGAGCACCGCCACCACAACGCCGACGATGATGGTGATGACGTACGGCGTCCGGAACCGCGGGTGCACCTTGCCGATGAAGGCCGGCAGGAGGCCGTCGCGCGCCATCGCGAAGGCCACCCGCGACTGGCCGAGGAGCAGGATCATCACCACCACGACGATGCCGACCGCCGCACCGATCGCGATGATGTCGGCGATCCCGTCGTGGCCGACGTTGGTGAACGCGGTCGACAGCGGGGCCGGGTCCTCGGCGTCGATCGTGGAGTACTTCTGCATCCCGTTCAGGACGATCGCGACCGTCACGTAGAGAAGGGTGCACAGTGCCAGCGAGCCAAAGATGCCGATCGGCACGTCCCGCCGGGGGTTGCGCGTCTCCTCCGCCGTCGTCGCGACGACGTCGAAGCCGATGAAGGCGAAGAACACCACAGCGGCGCCCGTGATGATGCCGCCCCAGCCGTAGGTGAGCGGCTCGAGGCCGAAGAGCAGGTCGATGAGCGGCCGGGTCAGGCCCGTCCCGGTGTCCGGGGGTGTCTGGCTGGCCGGGATGAAGTCCGCCAGGTTGGCAGCCTTGACGAAGAAGAGCCCGGCCACCACGAAGAGGACCGCGACGCCGGCCTTCACCGCGACGGCGACCTGGTTCACCCGGCTGGAGAGCTTGACGCCCACGACGAGCACACCCGTGACCGCCAGGACGAGCAGCGCGGCAGGAAGGTTCATGAAGCCGTCCTGCGTGTTGGCGACCGACGCAGGAATCTCCAGCGGCGTCCCGGCCAGGACGTTGGCGAGGTAACCCGACCAGCCGCCGGCCACCGCGGCCGCGCCGACGATGAACTCGAGCATCAGGTCCCAGCCGATGATCCAGGCGATCACCTCGCCGAGGGTGGCGTAGGAGAACGTGTAGGCACTTCCCGCGACCGGGACGCTGGAGGCGAACTCCGCGTAGCAGAGGGCTGCGAGCCCACACGCGATCGCGGCCACGACGAAGGAGATGGCGATCGCGGGGCCGGCGTACAGCTTCGACGCGGTGCCCGTCAGCACGAACAGGCCGCCACCGATCGTCACCCCGACACCGAAGACGACCAGGTCGAGAGCGGTGAGGTCCTTCTTCAGCTCGTGCTCGGGCTCGACCGTGTCGGCGATCGACTGCTCGACGGACTTGGTTCGGAAGAGGTCCATGCCCGCGACGCTATCGGTGTGGCGCCGGGCAGATCCACCTGAGGGCCACCTGCGAACTACCCGTAGATCTCCAGGATCCGCTGGGCGGCGCGATCGGCCAGCTGGTGGCTGTCGAGGCCGATCACCGCCTTCAGCACCGCGTCCTGGCCGGCGTCGGGCGTACCGCGGCCGCCGTCGTGGAGAGCGTTCATCAGGTCCCACAGCTTGCTCTCGCCCCGGTGGTCGGCGATCCAGTCGCAGGCCATCCAGGCGAGCGCGTAGTTCCAGTCCTGGTCGGAGCCGTTGAAGGTGGCGGACGACGGCAGCCCGTCCACACCGGCGCTGGCGCGGGAGACCGCCACGCTCGCGATCCGGCGAAGGGACGGGGCGATCTCGCGCGCCCCGACGTACTCAGCGACGCCCTCCGCGAACCAGGTCGGCACCCCGTCGTCGCGGGCGCCCAGGGCCACGTGCGTCAGCTCGTGCCGGGTGATCCGGCCGAGGAACGGCTGGCCGGCGTCGACCGATCCGGGCATCACGACGAACCGGGAGCTCGCGGCCCTCGACGCGCCCGGCCGGGCATAGACCGGGAAGGTCATCGCGCCCAGGTGGTTGATGTTGCCGCCCGGGACGTTGTCGAAGCTCCGGAGCACTCGCCGGTCGGCGAACTCGTAGACGACGACCCGCCCCGACCAGCGGAACGGCAGGATCGACCTCACCTCGCCGACGCCTTCGACCACCGCAGCATTGACCTCGGCCGAGTCCGCATAGCTTCGGGCGTCGTAGATGCCGAGGACACTGCCCGTGTTGCGCACGCGGATCCTGGTCAGCTCCCAGGGTGCCGGCTGCGACCCCGGGAAGAACCTGCCGCCCTTGGTGCGGTCCGACACGATCCGGAGCCGGCCGTCGCGGTAGCCGAACGCGAATCCGGTCAGCCTGGTCACCGGCACCGCGTCGTACCCGGCGAGCTGGAGGGTGACCTGGAGCTGGGGCATCGAGACGCCGGGCCCCCAGGCGGGGTCCGCGAGCAGCGCCGACCACGACCTGTCCAGCACCTGGTAGCCGAACCGCTCCAGCGGGAGCTGCTGCAGGTTGGCGAAGTAGCGCCGCTGCCGGGTGACCAGCGCCTTGTCGGAGCGGTCGAGGCCCCGGAGGAACAGCGGCAGGTTGCCCTGTCGAACGGCGCGGGCACGCTGCTGCAACAGCTGCTGGGTGGCCTCGATGCGCACGGCCGCGGCGTCAGGGGGACGGTCCGCGTCGTCGTCCGAACAGCCGGCGACCAGGACCAGGAGCAGCAGCACCAGCGCCACGACGAGTCGGGTCGGGGCAACGGCACGGCGCCGACGCGACCGTGCCCCGGGGGGTGGGCTCATCTCCGCTCGGGCACGTCCACGAGCGCCTCGCCGGCGTCGAGAGCGGTGATGTCCTCCACGATGGAGAGCGCGAGTGCCTGCGGGGTGAGCCCGATCCGTTCGAGGATCTGGTCGCGCTTCGCGTGCGGCAGGAACTCCTGGGGGATCGCCTTGACCCGGAACGGCGTGGTGACGCCCTCGTCGTTGAGCAGCTGCAGCAGGCAGGAGCCCACGCCGCCGACCCGCCCGTTGTCCTCCACGCTGACCACGAGTCGGTGGTCGCGGGCCAGCGCGACCAGGGCCGGGTCGAGCGGCTTGACCCAGCGGGGGTCCACCACCGTCACGCCGATGCCCTGGTCGGCGAGGCGGCCGGCCACGTCGACGGAGGTGGCCGCCATGGCGCCCACTCCCACGATCAGCACGTCCCGCGCCCCGTCCCGGACCAGCACGTCGCAGTCGCCGGCCTTGTCGACGGCCGGCAGGTCGGCCGGGGGCGGGCCCTTCGGGATCCTCAGCACGGTCGGCGCATCCTCGACGGCGACGGCCTCGCGGAGCAGCTCGCGCACCCGGGAGCCGTCCCGGGGCGCGGCCAGCCGGAGGCCCGGCACGACCTGGAAGACGGACAGGTCCCACATGCCGTTGTGGCTGGGCCCGTCGTCGCCGGTCACCCCGGCCCGGTCGAGCACGAACGTCACGCCGCAGTCGTGCAGCGCGACGTCCATCAGCACCTGGTCGAAGGCCCGGTTGAGGAACGTCGCGTAGATGGCCACCACGGGGTGCAGGCCGCCCATGGCGAGCCCGGCGGCGCTGGTGACGGCGTGCTGCTCGGCGATACCGACGTCGAAGACCCGGTCGGGGTACGCCGCGGCGAAGCGGTCCAGGCCGACGGGGTAGAGCATCGCGGCCGTGATCCCGACGATGTCCTGGCGCTCCGCCCCGAGCGCCACCATCTCCTCGGAGAAGAAGTCGGTCCAGATGCGCCCCTTGGGGCTCGCCTGCCCGGTCTCGACGTCGAAGGCGCCGATCTGGTGCAGCTGGTCCACCTCGTTGCGCTCGGCCGGGTCGTAGCCGAAGCCCTTGCGGGTGATCACGTGGACGATCACCGGCCCACCGAACCGCTTGGCCTGCAGGAGCGCCTGCTCGACCGCCGGCTCGTCGTGCCCGTCGATGGGCCCGACGTACTTCAGCCCCAGGTCCTCGAAGAGCCCCTGGGGAGCCAGCGCGTCCTTCATCCCCTTCTTCATCGCGTGCAGCGCGTCGTACACGGCGGGGCCCACACCGCGGACACCGTTGAGCTTGCTCTTCACCAGGTCGAGCACCTGCTCGTAGCGCGGGTTCGTGCGCAAGGTGGTCAGGTGCTGCGCCAGCCCTCCGACGGTCGGCATGTAGGAGCGGCCGTTGTCGTTGACGACGATCACCAGGCGCCGGTCGCGGCCCTCCGCGATGTTGTTCAGCGCCTCCCAGGCCATCCCACCGGTGAGTGCGCCGTCGCCGATCACGGCCGCGACGTGCCGGTCCTCCCCGCGGATCGAGTAGGCCTTGGCCAGGCCGTCCGCGTAGGAGAGCGACGTGGACGCGTGCGAGTTCTCCACGATGTCGTGGGCCGACTCGGCCCGGCTGGGGTAGCCGGACAGTCCGCCGGCGGTGCGCAGGGTGTCGAACTGCGCCGCCCGGCCGGTGAGCATCTTGTGCACGTAGGCCTGGTGGCCGGTGTCGAAGACGATCCGGTCGCGGGGGGAGTCGAACACCCGGTGGAGCGCGATGGTGAGCTCGACGACGCCGAGGTTGGGTCCGAGGTGGCCTCCGCGGGGAGCGCACGTGCGGATCAGCTCGTCCCGGATCTCGCTGGCCAGCTCCTCCAGCTGGTGGTCGTCGAGGCGGCGCAGGTCGTGCGGTCCGGAGATCGACTCCAGCAGCCCCATGCGTGCAACTCCTCAGTGGTTCGTCTCGACGTGCCGTCCGGATCCGGGCGCGCGCCGGAGGACAACGTCGAAGTCTACGCGCCGCCCTTCCGGACGAGCTCCCGATATGTCGCCGAGGCCAGGAACTCCGGCACGAAGTGGGCGCACGACTCCGCCTTGTCGAGGGCCGGCACGCGGTCGGGCTCGACGAAGACGATCTGCCGGCCCTCCCCCACGACGATCTCGTCGTCGGTCAGGTCCACGGCAGCCACCCACACGGTGTAGTCGAACGGGTCCTCGAGGTCGGAGTAGCCGAACGAGCCGTCCCGCCACAGCGCCAGGGCGCCGGCCGGCAGCCGCACACCGGTCTCCTCCTCCAGCTCGCGGTAGGCGGCGGGCTCGAAGTCCTCCCCGGGCTCGACGTGGCCGCCGACCATCCCCCACTGGTTGGCCGCCCGGGGTGCGTTCTCGTCACGCTCCTGCAGCAGCACGCGCCCTGCCCGATCCACGAGGAGGACGACCGCGATCCGCACCGGTCCCGGGTCCGTCGACATGCGCCGACCCTACCGGTGGGGCACCACCACACGACGCCCGAAAGTAGACCAGTGAGTACGGCGATTGCCGGGTGAACCGCGCATATCGGTCGTCCCGAAACCGGGCATTCCGGACAGGACAATGGACCAGTGCAGATCGGGTACCGAAATCGAGTCATGAACCAGAACCAGCACCGTTCTCTCCATGTCGGCCCAGCCGGGCGACCCCGTCACTGCGAACCCGAGGACGAACGATGAGCACCTCCCGACAGGTGATTGCGACCCAGCTGACCCTGGCGACCGCCGCCGAGGACCTCGCGCTGGCCGGCGGCCTCCGATACGACCCCGCCGACCCCTTCGCCGTCTCGCTGCGCCTGTCGTACGGCACCCAGGACGTCGTGTGGACGTTCGCCCGAGACCTGCTCAGCGGCGGGCTCTACGAGCCCACCGGCGACGGCGACGTGCACGTGTGGCCGTGCCTCTCCAGCGACGGCACCTCGGTCGTGATGATCGAGCTCTGCTCCCCCGACGGTGAGCTGCTCGTGGAGGCGCCCTCGCGGACGGTCTCGGCCTTCCTCGACGAGGTGGAGCACGTCGTGCCCAGCGGCACCGAGCGCATGGACGTCGACAGCCTCATCGAGCAGCTGCTCGGCCACTGACCGCAGGACACCGCTTCACAACCGGGCCCGGAACCGGCGCCCCCGCAGCGACTCCTCCACGAGGCCGACCGCACGTCGCACGCCGATGAGCCGCGCCGACTCCCGCTGCCAGGTCAGCACCGCCGCCTCGACCGCCTGCTCGTCGGCCACGTCCCGCAGCTGACCGCGCGCCTCGCTCAGCCCGCGGTTGACGGCCGCCTGGCACGCCTCCACGTGCAGCACGGCGAAGCGCGCGAGCAGCACCGGATGACGCCGCAGGGCGGGATAGCCGCGGTACTCGGGCGGACAGACGTCCAGCAGCCAGTTCAGCGCCGTCCGCTCCCAGTCCGGCGCATCCGGCGGCCGGACCTGGCCGGGCCATCCGGGCGGGGCGACAGGACGGGTCATCCCGCGATCATACGCCACGATCGAACGTACGTTCGAGGGATGGTCAGCCGGCCAGGAACGAGAACCGCACCTCTCGCTCGGGGTTGTCGACGTTGAGGTCGACCAGGCAGACACTCTGCCAGGTCCCCAGCAGGAGTCTCCCCTGCTGCACCGGAACGGTCGCGTACGGCGGCACCAGCGCCGGCATCACGTGTGACCGGCCGTGCCCCTCGGCGCCGTGCCGGTGCCGCCAGCGGTCGTCCGCCGGGAGCAGCTCACGGAGTTGGGCCAACAGGTCGTCGTCCGAACCGGCCCCCGTCTCGATGATCGCCAGGCCCGCGGTGGCGTGCGGGACGAAGAGGTGCAGCAGCCCGTCGCCGCGGTCACGTACGTACGACGAACAGTCGTCGGTCAGGTCGAGCACCGTGTCGCGGTCTCCGGTGCGATAGCGCCGAGTCTCGGTGTCCATGTCCCGATGCTGCCACGCCCGGGTCAGCCGGTCGCGAGGTGCCGCTCCACCCGCTCCACCTTGCCGGTCAGCTGGCCGGTGTCGTGGCCCGCCCGCAGGTCGGCCTTGAGCACGAGCCCGACCCTCGGCGAGGTCTCGGCGACCTTGAGCACCGCCTGCTTGACCACCGCCATCACCTCGTCCCAGTCACCCTCGATGTTGGTGAACATCGCGTTGGTCTCGTTGGGCAGGCCGGAGTCGCGGATCACCCGGACGGCCTCGGCCACGGACTCGCTGACGCCGCCGGTGTCGTCGGCTCCGGAGGGACTGATGCTGATGGCTACGAGCATCCCGCCACGTTATCCCCCGCCGTTGTCCGCCGCCTCGGGCAGCAGCCGCTCCACGAGCTGGACGAGGTGGCGCCGGACCTCCGCGCGGCCCAGTCCCTCGTCGCGTCGAAGCCGGTGCCAGGTGGCCGCGTCGAGAGCGAGCGAGAGCAGGGTGACCAGGCGCCTCCGGTCGGGCTCCGGCACGCCCCCGAGCCGCGGTGCGAACATCTCCGCCACCCAGCTTCGGTGTGCCCGGCGGCCACTGGCGACGACCTCCGCCAGGTCGGCGTCGCGCAGCGCCAGCGCCTCGGTGCGGACGGTCCCGTCACCGGTCTCCTCGTAGTCCCGGAGCACCGCGTCGACGACGGCCTGAACGTCCCCGGGCGTGATCCCGGACCGGGCGGCGACGATGCGAGGTGCCACGATCTCCTCGAGCCCGGCCAGGTAGAGGCCCATCTTGCTGCCGAAGTGGTTGACCACGGTCTGCTGGGAGACGCCTGCCCTCCGAGCGACCTGTGCCATCGTGACCTCGTCGAACCAGCTGCCCGAGAACTGCTCGAAGGCGGCGTCGAGGATCGCAGCGCGGGTGCGTTCCTTCGCCGCCGCGCGGGTCGCCATCTCGTAGGTACGTGGCATAGTCCACCTTTGATTTGTGCTTGCTCAAATTGAATGTAGTCCCATACTAGCGGATAAGTCCATTCAGCCAGGAGCACTCATGTCCCGATTCCTCGTCTACGTCACGCCGGCCGTCGGCCACACCCTCCCGCTCGTGCCCGGCCTGCTCGAGCTCCAGCACCGCGGCCACGACGTCCAGGCGCGCGTGCTGCCCTCTCTCGTCGAGACCTTGCGCCAGGCCGGCCTCGACGCACGGCCCGTGGCCAAGGAGGTGGCGGACGTCCCGGTCACCGACTTTCGCGCCAGCACCGACGGCGAGCGCCTGGCCGCCGGGCAGGTGGACCTCATGGAGCGCGGTCGCTACGACGGCCCCGACCTGGCGGCCGCCATCGCGGAGTTCCGCCCCGACGCGCTGCTGGTGGACACGATCTCCTACGGCGCCCTGACCGTCGCCGAACGCTCCGGGCTGCCGCGCGCGACACTGCTGCCGTCAGTGCTGCCGATGGTCGGCCGCGGGATCCCGCCGTACGGCCTGGGCCTCGCACCGAGGAACGGCCCGCTGGGCCGGCTGCGCGACGCCCTGCTGTGGCGCGTGGTCGAACGGCTCTTCGGCAAGGCGATGCTGCCCGGGTTGAACCGGCTGCGCCGCGAGGCGGGGCTCGACGAGCTGACCAGCCCGCACACCATGCTCGAGCGTCCCGACGCCGTCATCGCCATGACCAGCCCGCCACTGGAGTACCCGCGCGCCGACCTGCCGGACCACGTGCACGTCGTCGGCTTCCAGGCCTGGGACCCGCCGGCCGAGCGGCCGGTGTGGCTCGACGAGCCCGGCGACCCGTGGGTGCTGGTCACCTGCTCGACCGAGTACCAGGGCGACGAGGAGCTCGCCCGGATCGCCGTGGCGGCGTTCCGGGACCAGCCGGTGCGCGTGCTCCTGACGCTCGCCGACGCCTACGACGGTGCGGGTCTGGCGTCGGCCGGGAACGTCCGCGTCGAGCGCTTCGTCCCGCACGGGCAGGTGCTGCCGGAATGTGCTGCGGTGGTCTGCCACGGCGGCATGGGGATCGTGGGCAAGGCGTTCACCGCCGGCGTCCCCATGGTGGTGGTGCCGTTCGGCCGGGACCAGCCGGAGATCGCCCGACGCGTGGTCGAGGCCGGTGTCGGGGTCTCGCTCAAGCCGAAGCGCCTCACCCCCGAGCGGCTGCGACACGCCGTGGATGCTGCGATCGCTTGCGGCCCGACGGCACGCACCTGCGCGGAGCGCGCAGCGGCGGCCGAGCCGGCCGCGGCCTTCGCCGATGCCGCGGAGACGCTGGTCGCGAGGCGCGGTGCGCAACGGGACGAGTCCGCCCGGCCCCAGCGAGGGTGACCGGGCGGGCTCGACCGTTCGTCAGGCGCTGCGCATGTTGCGCAGGACGTACTGCAGGATGCCGCCGTTGCGGTAGTAGTTCGCCTCGCCGGGGGTGTCGATGCGCACGATGGCGTCGAACTCCTTGTCGCCGGCCTTGACCTTGACGGTCCGGACGGTGTCGGCGTCGTTGAGCGCCGTCACGCCCGTGATCGAGAAGGTCTCCTCGCCGGTCAGCCCGAGCGAGTCGGCGTTCTCCCCCTCGGGGAACTGGAGCGGGAGGACGCCCATGCCGATCAGGTTCGAGCGGTGGATCCGCTCGTAGGACTCGGCGATGACCGCCTTCACGCCGAGCAGCACGGTCCCCTTCGCGGCCCAGTCGCGCGAGGAGCCGGACCCATACTCCTTGCCGGCAAGGATGACCAGCGGGGTGCCGGCCTCGAGGTACTTCTCACTCGCCTCGAAGACCGTGGTGACCTCGTCGCCGCCGTCCCCGAGATAGCGGGTGAAGCCGCCCTCGGTGCCGGGCGCGAGCTGGTTGCGCAGCCGGATATTGGCGAAGGTGCCGCGGATCATCACCTCGTGGTTGCCGCGACGGGAGCCGTAGGAGTTGAAGTCCCGGTGCTCGAC
>DASSOK010000093.1:0-5519 GCA_035700665.1 Marmoricola sp. | reverse complement strand
GGAGCCGGCCGGCGCACCGGCCAGCGACCCGGACTCGACCGACGTCACGGCAGCCGAGGAGGGCGGGATCACCAACGCGGAGTCCACCGCCCCGAGCGACGACGCCGCCGTGCAGACCGAAACCTCCTCGCCGGCACAGCCCGCGAAGCCGGCCACCGGCGGGGACAGCCTGTTCGGCGACGACGAGCCCGCCGACCCCAAGCCCAAGCCCAAGTCGAAGCCGGCCACCGGCGGGGACAGCCTGTTCGGTGACGACGAGCCGGCCGACCCCAAGCCGGAGCCGAAGCCGGCACCGAAGCCGAAGGACGCAGACTCGCCGGGACTGTTCGACGAGCCGGAGCCCGAGTCGGCCAAGCCGAAGCAGCAGAAGCCGGCACGCAAGCCGTCCCAGCCGTCCCCCGACCAGCCGTCCTCCAACAAGCCGGCGACGGAGAAGCCCAAGGACGACGACAGCCTCTTCTGAGCGGTCGCGCCACCCACGTTCCGTTCCGCGCCACGAGTGGCCCCGGAGCCGATCACCGACACCGTGATCGGGTCCGGGGCCGCCTGCTGTGCGGGGTTCGCCCGGAATCGGGTAGGCTGGGGGCACAGCTCGTCGAGCTCTCGCCGCGAGTTGTCCATACGTCGTAGCCCAGGACGGTCACCGACATCGACCGTCGCAGTTGCTCCGTGTGCAGCCGCCCGAGACCTTCGGATCGTGGCTTTCGGCGAGACATCCGCACAGATAGTGATTGCTTCCTTTGTCTTCCTTCTCGCACCTCGGTGTGCCCGCACACCTGTCCGACATCCTGGCCGCTCGTGGGATCGAGCAGCCGACCCCGATCCAGGCCGCCACCCTCCCCGACTCTCTCGCCGGGCGTGACGTGCTCGGCCGTGGCCGCACCGGCTCGGGCAAGACCTACGCGTTCCTGCTCCCCCTCGTCGCCCGGCTCGCCCGGGGCGGCAAGGCCCGTTCGCGCGCGCCGCGCGCGCTGATCCTGGCTCCCACGCGCGAGCTGGTCAGCCAGATCGACGCGGCGCTGGAGCCCTTGGCCACGGCCGCGGGGCTGACCAGCCGGACCGTCTTCGGCGGCGTGGGCCAGAACCCGCAGGTCACCGCGCTGCGTCGCGGCGTGGACATCGTGGTGGCCTGCCCGGGCCGCCTCGAGGACCTGATCGGCCAGGGCCACTGCGACCTCAGCGACGTCGAGGTCACCGTCCTGGACGAGGCCGACCACATGTCCGACCTCGGCTTCCTGCCCGCGGTGAAGCGGCTGCTGTCGCGGACGCCGCGCCGCAGCCAGCGGTTGCTGTTCTCCGCGACCCTGGACAAGGCGATCGACGGCCTGGTCCGCACCTTCCTGACCGACCCCGTCACCCACGAGGCCGACTCCGCACAGTCGCCCGTGTCCGCGATGACCCACCACGTGCTGCACGTGCAGCGCGAGCACCGGCTGGCGATCCTGGTCGACCTGACCAGCGCGCCCGGCCGCACGGTGGTATTCACCCGCACCAAGCACGGCGCCAAGGCCCTGGCGCGCCAGCTGAACAAGAACGGCGTGCCCGCCGTCGAGCTGCACGGCAACCTCGGCCAGAACGCCCGCACGCGGAACATGGACGCCTTCCATACCGGGCGGGCGTCCACGCTCGTCGCGACCGACATCGCCGCGCGCGGCATCCACGTCGACGACGTCGGCCTGGTCGTGCACGCGGACCCGCCGACCGAGCACAAGGCCTATCTGCACCGCTCCGGGCGCACCGCGCGCGCCGGCAACGCCGGCACCGTGGTGACCCTGGCCACCCCCGACCAGGTCGGCGACGTGCGCGGCCTGACCCGCGCGGCCGGCATCAAGCCGACGACCACCAAGATCGCGACGGACCGCCACCCGCTGCTGCTCGAGCTGGCTCCAGGCGAGCGGGTGCTGCGCGGCCCGGTCGTCGAGCCGGTCGGCGCCGCCCCGTCCGCGTCACAGCAGAAGGCGCCCTCGGGCAACCGCAGCCGGTCCCGTCGCCGCAACCGCGGTTCCGGGCAGGGCAGCAGCAGCCCGCAGGGCAACGGCCGGCAGCCCACCTCGCCGCGCACTTCCCGGGGCAGCCAGCAGAGCAAGGGTCAGAACCGGCCCAAGACCGGCTCGCCGGCCCGTGGCCGCAGTGGCGGCGGGCACAGCGCCGCGTCGTTCAGCGCCGGGCGGCACTGACGCTTCCACCCGATTCAGCGGTAGCGCTCGATCCCGCCCGAACGCCCGTGGCGCTGCACCTCGTCGAGGTAGCGCCAGCAGTCGGGACGGCTGCCGTCCACGTCGGTGACGTCGTACACCCTGGCCAGCTGCGCGCTGGTCAGGGTGTCTCCGGCATAGCGGGCGACGTCCGGATCCGCGGCGAGCGCGGCGATCCCCCGGGCAACGTAGCGTGGTGACTCCGAGATGGCGAAGTCGGCCAGCTCTCCGGTCGCCGCGTCCCGCCAGGTGTCCTCGGTGACCCCGAAATGGTCCAGCATCTGCTCGGAGCGGATCCAGCCAGGCGTCACCGCCAAGGCGGTCACCGACGCCCGCGCGAGCTCGGCGGTCAGGCCCAGGGTGATCCGGCCGACCGCGGCCTTGACCAGGTCGTAGTAGAAGCCGACACCCTCGCGGTAGGCGCGGTTGTACTCGGCGGTGCCGTCGGTCATCTCGATCACCAGGCCCCGCTCGCCCTCCAGCAGCAGCGGCAGCGCCTTGGCGTTGGTGATCAGGTGGGTGTCGACGCCCATCCGCAGCATGCGCAGGCCGCCGGCGACGTCGTGCTCCCACAGGCTGGTGCCGAACTGCGCGTAGCGGTCACCGCCGAAGATGTCGTTGACGAGTACGTCGAGCCGCCCGCGCTCGTCGGCGATGCGCGCCACCAGGGACTCGACCGCGTCGACGTCGAGGTGGTCGACCCGCAGCGCGAGCCCCTCCCCACCGGCCGCGGCGATCAGCTCGCCGGTCTCCTCGATGGTCTCCGGCCGGTCCATCTCGGAGCGGCCGTGGGCGCGGCTGCTGCGGCCGGTCGCGTAGACGTAGGCGCCTGCGCGGGCCAGCTCCACCGCGATCGCGCGTCCGGCTCCTCGGGTCGCCCCGGCGACCAGGGCCACCTGCCCGTGCAGCGGCCGGGGGGCGTCCGTGCTGTCGTCCTTCATCACGCCATCCTGTCCCGTCCGCCCCTCCGGTGTCACGGGGGCCACCGGGCACGACACCAGCACGACGCCAACCTGACACTGCCTGACACCGCCTGACACTGCCTGACATCGCCTGACGCCGGACCTGACACCAACTGACGTCACGATGGTGTTGACATGACGTCACCGTGATGTCATCGTGGTGCGTATGGATATCACCCCCTACGTCGAGGGTCTCCGCCACGACCTCGCGGTCGCCGCGGAGGCCGGTGGCGACGACGCTCGCGCCGTCGCCGAGCGCCTCCTGCTCGCGCTCGACCCCGCCGTACGCCTCACCGTCATGGACGCGCTGTCCCAGGCGGCGGCGGAGATCACCAGCGAGCTGCCCGCCGGTTCCGTCGACGTCCGGCTCAAGGGCCGCGAGCCCGAGTTCGTCGTCGACGTCCCGACCATGCCGCTGCAGGCGGCCACCGGCCACGCCGCCCCCGCACCTCCCACCCCGCCCGGACCGGAGCAGCCGCCCGAACCCGACGAGGTCGAGGAGGACGACACCGTCGCCCGGATCACCCTGCGGATCCCCGAGTCGGTGAAGTACAAGGCCGAGGAGCTGGCCGCGAAGTCCGGCCACTCCCTGAACAGCTGGCTGGTCAACGTGATCCGCACCGCTACTCGGGAGCGGGCCGCGGTCAACGTCGACGTCGACCTGTCCAGCATCCCGTTTCTCGAGGGCTTCGGCCCCGGCCGCTCCACGCGCAGCGGCAAGCGGATGAGCGGCTGGGTCTGACCCAGCCGCCCACCCAGCACCGCAACCACCCACCACCCACCTCCACCCGCCTCAACCGACCGGCTGCGCCGGCTCGGGAGTCGAGCACACCCAGGAGACAGCGATGCAGCACACCTTCGAGACCCCCACACCCACATCGGTGTTCGTCGAGCTCGGCTCCGGTCGCGTCGACGTCACCGCCACCACGACCGACCAGACCACGGTCACCGTGGACGGGAAGTACGCCGAGGACACCCTGGTCGAGCAGCGCGGCGACCAGATCGTGGTGCTCGCGCCCCGCCGCACCGGCTTCTTCGGCTCGAGCGAGCTGCTGGTCGGCATCACCCTTCCCGAGGGCAGCGCGATCGCCACCAAGCTCGGCTCGGCCGACTTCGTCGCGAACGGCCGGCTGGGAGGCGTACGCCTGAAGTCCGGCTCCGGCGATGTCTCGCTGGACAGCCTGGACGGCGAGAGCCTGATCGAGACCGGGTCGGGCGACCTCTCCGTCCACACCGTCCGCGGTGACTTGCACGGCCGCACCGGCTCCGGTGACATCATGCTCCAGCGGGTGGAGGCGCCGGTGCGCGTGTCCACCGGCTCCGGGGACGTCCAGGCGACCACCGTGGCCGCCGACCTCGAGGTGAAGTCGGGGTCCGGAGACCTCCTGGTCCGCGACGCGGCGGACGACGTCGCGCTGACCACCGCCTCCGGTGACCTCGAGGTGACGCGGATGGTGCGCGGCCAGCTGCACGCGAAGAACGTCTCCGGCGACATCCGGGTCGGGATCCCGGCCGGGATCCCGGTGTGGACCGACGTCGCGGCCGTCACCGGCCGGGTGAGCTCCTCGCTGCAGGGCGCCGGGCAGCCCGCCGAGGGGCAGGACTACGTCGAGGTCCGCGCCAAGACGGTCAGCGGCGACATCCACCTGGAGCAGCTGTGAGAGTCACCTGGAACTGGGCCGGCGCCGGCGACGAGCTCGACCAGCGCCCCACCACCCGCCCGAAGATCCGGCGAAACCGATCAAGCGCCCGGCGCGCCGCCTCCCCGAGGCTGGAGCGCAGCACCGTCACCGAGCACGACGCCACGACGCAGGACAGGAGCCACGACGATGTCTGACTACCTCAGCTACACCCTGGCCCAGCAGCAGATCAGCGAGCGCGTGGCCGGCGCAAACCGGCCGCGCCTGCCTCGGCCCCGCCGCTACACCCGCCGGCACTCGCTGGCCGCCGGGCTGCACCAGCTCGCGAACCGGATCGACCGCTGACGCCTCGGCGCCCCTCTCAGATCTGGGTGCGGTGGAAGTTCGCGTAGGACCTCGACGGGGTCGGGCCGCGCTGCCCCTGGTAGCGCGAACCGTACTTCGAGGAGCCGTACGGGTGCTCGGCCGCCGAGGACAGCCGGAAGAAGCACAGCTGGCCGATCTTCATCCCCGGCCACAGCTTGATCGGCAGGTTCGCCACGTTGGCCAGCTCGAGGGTGACGTGCCCGGAGAAGCCGGGGTCGATGAAGCCTGCGGTCGAGTGGGTCAGCAGCCCCAGCCGCCCCAGGGAGGACTTGCCCTCCAGGCGGGCGGCGATGTCGTCGGGCAGCGTGACGATCTCGTACGTCGACCCCAGGACGAACTCCCCCGGGTGCAGGATG
>DASSOK010000092.1:0-5719 GCA_035700665.1 Marmoricola sp. | reverse complement strand
TCCCCGAAGAGCTGCCGCTCCCCGACCAGGTCGCGCTGTTCGAACACGCCGACGTCATCGGCGGATTCGCAGGCAGCGGCATGTTCACCTCGATGTTCAGCCAGCAGGCCAAGCACCTGATCCTGGTCAGCCCGGACACCTACGGCCCCAGCAACGAGTACATGATCAGCGCCATTCGGGGACATCAACTCGACGTGGCCGTCGGCACGTCGACGTCGAACGAGACCGCGGAGGCGCTCCGGGCACCCTTTGCCCTCGACATGGCCGAGGAAGGGGCATGGCTGCGCAAGGTGCTCGACGACCTGTGAACCGCCGCGGCGCCTACGAGCGGCTGTCCGGGCTGGATGGTTCCAGTAGCCGGGTGTAGACCGCGTCCAGCACGTCGGCCTGCGGCTCCCACATCCACTGCGCCAGCAGGTCCGGGTGTTCGTCGTACGCCTTCCGGTAGCGCGGCAGGTCGGCGAGGACGGCCCGCACCGCGCGCAAGTAGTCCTCGACGTCGCCGGCCTTGAACACCTCGCCCTGGCCGAGCATCCGGGTGGTCTCGGCGGTGGTGCGCACGTCGGAGACCACCATCGGGAGGTGGGCCTGGGCGTACTCGTAGAACTTGGTGGGCAGGTCGCTGTCGTGGGACAGGTTGTGCAGGGCCGGGAACACGCCGACGTCGACGGAGGCGATGTGGCCGACGATGTGGTCGACGGGGACGTACGGCAGTGGGTGCACCCGGTCGCTGACGCCGAGCTCGGCGGCGAGGCTGGTGAGCCGCTCCAGGTTCGGTGACTGCTTGGCGACCAGCGCGACGTGCACGCCGTCGAGCCGGGGGAGCGCCTCGATCATGGTGTCCACGCCGCGCTGCGGAGCGGTGACGCCGATGTAGAGCAGCAGCGGCACATCGTCGGCGAGGCCGCACAGCGCGCGCACGCCCGGGCCGGTGTCGACCTCGGAGTCCAGCCCGACGGTCGGGGCGTTGCGCACGATCGCCGGGGTGCCGGGAAGCCGATGGGCGGAGCCGAGCAGCTCGACCATCATCTCGGAGGTGGTGACCACCGCGTCGGCGTACGGCACGAACTCGGCCTCGTGCGCGATCTGCGCCTCGTGCCAGCGCGGATGGACGTTGGCCACGTCGCGGCCGGGCAGGAACTCGTGCGCGTCCCAGACCAGCCGGATGGTGCGGCCCTGCGCGGCGGCGCGCAGCTTGGCGCGGGCACCCACGCCGATCATCCGGAAGTCGTTGGCGTGGATCAGGTCGGGGGCGAGCTCGTCGACGACAGGCCCGTAGGCGAGCTCCCAGTCCCACAGATTCGGGTCCAGCCGCCGCCAGGAGCGGTTGCCCATCGTCGTACGCCAGAACCGGGTGGCGAGCACGTCGAGCGGCGCGTCCATGGCCTGGCGGCTGCGCGCCAGCTGCTCGGTCTGCTTCACGCGCAGCTCGACGAGCTCGCCGCGGGCCTTGGCGTACGCCCGGTTCAGCCACACCAGCGCCCGCTCGGCCCGGAGTGCCGGTGTGTCGCGGGGGGCCTCGGCGAGCTTGCGGGTCAGCTCGTCCTTGCGGGTGCGGGCGTCGGCGCGGCGGGCCAGCGCGTGCTGACGCTGGTAGTTCGCCAAAGGACCGGCCGGGTAGGCGAGAGGCGCGCGCAGCGGCGAGCGGCGGAAGGTGTGCCGCGGCCTGAGCAGCGGCACGGGCATCGGGACCAGACGCACCTTGGCATCGCCGATCTGCCAGCGGTGCGTCTGCCGGTCCGGGGAGCGGCCGAGCAGGACGACGTCCCACCCGCGCGCGGCCATCGACCGGGCCTCCTTCTGGACGCGGGAGTCGCCCTCGACCTTGTTGTCCACGAGCATGACGACGCGGCCGCGGTTGTGTGTGCTCATGGCTCCCCTCGTGTCGCGTCGTGGATCACAGTGTCTCGGCGCCGCGCAGCTGCGGCACCCGCCGGCAGTCCAGCACATGCGGGGCGTGCTCGGCCACCAGGTCGAAGGGGAACCGGTCGTGGTCGGTGAGAACCACCACCAGGTCGGCCTGCTGGAGCTCCTCCGTGGTGAGCTCCACGAGGTTGTCGGCCGGTTCCACGTGCGGGTCGCAGGCGCGGACGTCGCCGCCCATCGCCTTCAGCTGCGCGGCGACCTGCGGCCCCGGAGATTCCCGGGCGTCGCCGGTGTTCTTCTTGTACGCCATGCCGAGCAGCAGGATGCGCGAGCCGTTGACCGGTTTCTTCTGCTCGTTGAGCGCCGCCGTCGCCCGTCGTACCACGTAGTCGGGCATGTGGTCGTTGATGTCGTTGGCCAGCTCCACGAACCGGAACGGCCGGCCGAGGGACTGCTTGACCTGCCAGGAGAGGTACGACGGGTCGATGGGCAGGCAATGACCGCCCACCCCGGGACCCGGCGTGAACCGCATGAACCCGAACGGCTTGCTGGACGCGGCGTCGATGGCCTGCCAGATGTCGATGCCCAGCTCGTGCGCGAACATCGCCAGCTCGTTGACCAGCGCGATGTTGACGTGCCGGAAGGTGTTCTCCAGCAGCTTGGCGAGCTCGGCCTCCTTCGGCGTGGCCACCGGCACGGTCGTCTCGATGACGCTGTCGTAGAAGGCCTGCACCCGTCTCAGGGACTCCGCGTCGATGCCGGAAACCACCTTGGGCGTGGTCACGAAGGTCCAGGTCTTGTTGCCCGGGTCGATGCGTTCGGGGCTGTAGCCGAGATGGAAGTCGGTGCCGGCCCGCAGGCCGCTTCGCTCCAGGATCGGGGCGACCAGCTCCTCGGTCGTGCCCGGGTAGGTCGTGGACTCCAGGATCACCGTCGCGCCTCTCTTGAGGCACTGGGCGAGGGAGCGGCTGGCGTCCTCGATGTAGGACAGGTCCGGGTTGCCGTCGCGCAGCGGTGTCGGCACGGTGATCACCGCGACGTCGAAGTCCTGGCAGCTCTCGTAGCCCTGGGAGGGGTGGTAGCCACCGGTGCTCAGCGCTGCTTGGAGCTCCTCGCTGGTGATGTCATCGACGTAGGACTCACCGGCTTGGAGCCGCTTGGCGCGCAGCGGGTCGGGCTCGACGCCGATCACGTTCCAGCCCATCTCGACGGCGCGCACGGCGAGCGGCAGTCCGACGTACCCCTGGCCGGCGACGACGAGCGTGCCTCGGTCCTGGTGCTGTTCCGGCACGGCGGCCTTCCTTCGTGGTCGGGTGGGTCCCGCTCAGTGTATTTGTGGCCCTCTGGGCCCGGCTGTCCACCGCCGGGTGCCGCGCCGAGACGCGTGCTGCATTCTCGCTTCGATCTTGCTTTCCAGGGCGTCGAGGTCGCGCTGGGTGGCGACATCGGTTCGGCCGACGGGAGGCAGATGACCGAGCAACGTGTCGGTGGGGCCGGGTCGAATGGTGCCCACCAGAGCCTCATGCAGCTCGCGACGTTCGCGCTCGCTCACCTCCATGGTGGCACCATTCCGTGGCACATGCTGTCGCGTTGGTAGGCTCGCGAAGGTCCCCGATGATCAACTCTGCGAGGAGCATCCTTGCCTGGCTTCATCCCTCCTGCACGCCCGGTGATCGGGGACGACGAGATCGACGCCGCGGTGCGGGTGCTGCGCAGCGGCATGGTCGTGCAGGGGCCGGAGGTGGTCGGCTTCGAGGAGGAGTTCGGTGCGCTCGTCGAGGGCCGGCACTGTGTGGCGGTCAACTCCGGTACGTCGGCGCTGCAGCTGGCGCTGATGGCGATGGGGATCGGGGCCGGTGACGAGGTGATCGTCCCGTCGTTCTCCTTCGCGGCCAGCGCCAACGCCGTACGCCTGGCCGGGGCGGACCCGGTCTTCGTGGACGTCGAGCCTGCCCACTTCAACGTCGATCCGGCAGCGGTCGAGGCGGCCATTGGCCCGCGGACGGCGGCGATCATGCCGGTGCACCTGTACGGGCACCCGGCGGACATGACCGCCATCGGCGCGATCGCCGAGCGCCACGGGCTCGGGGTGATCGAGGACGCGGCGCAGGCGCACGGCGCTACGTGGGCGGGCCGACCGGTGGGAGCGTTCGGTACGACGGGGTGCTTCAGCTTCTATCCCACCAAGAACATGCACTCGCTCGAGGGCGGCATGGTCACCACCGCCGACGCGGCCGTTGCGCGGACGGTGCGGCTGCTGCGCAACCAGGGCATGGAGCAGCGCTACGCCAACGAGATCGTCGGCGCGAACATGCGGCTCACCGATGTGGCCGCCGCGGTCGGCCGGGTGCAGCTGACCAAGCTCGCCGGCTGGAACAAGCAGCGGCAGGAGAACGCGGCGTTCCTGTCCGCGGGACTCCAGGGCGTTGGCGTGCCGGCGGTAGCGGAGGAGGCAACGCACGTGTGGCACCAGTACACGATCCGGGTGCCGTCCTCACGTGAGCAGGTGCAGGAGGCGTTGAAGGAGCGCGGGATCGGGAGCGCGGTGTACTACCCCACGCCGATCCACCTGCTCGCGCCGTACCGCCCCGGCGCGCACCCCACAAACCGCGACTGGGACCTGCCGGAGACGATGCGCGCGGCCGAGCAGGTGCTGTCCCTACCGGTGCACCCGGGGCTCTCAGAGGACGAGCTGGGCCGGATCGTCGAGGCGGTCAATGAGGTCGTCGCCGCTCAGGCCTGAGCCCGCGGTGGTGAGCACGGCAGCACGCCGGTGATCCTCGGCCTGGGCGCGGCGCTGTTCGGCGCCTTCAGCTACGGCGCCGCCTCGGTGCTGCAAGCGGTCGGCGCCGCGCGGGCTAGCGGCCCGGCTGTGGTCCGTCAGCCCGTGTACCTGCTGGGGCTGGTCTGCGACCTGATCGCCTGGCTGGCCTCGCTGGTGGCGCTGCAGCGAATGCCGGCGTTCGCGGTCCAGTCGCTGCTCGCCGGATCGGTCGGCATCACCGTCCTGCTGGCGTGGCTGTTCTTAGGGGCGCGGCCGCGTCCGCGGGACGGCGTGGCGCTGGTGCTGTTGACGGCTGCTCTGGTCGGAGTCGCCGCCGCGTCGGGCAGCCAGGCGGCCTCCGCAGCACCACGAGGTTTCGCCCTTGCCGCCTGGGTGTCCCTGGTGGTGCTCGGCGGTCTCCTCGCGGCGACCTATCGGCGGGGCCGCTGGGCGCCGGTCTCGGTGATCGCCGGGGCCGCGTTCGCCGGGGCGGCGGTGTGCGCGCGGGGGATGGATGCCTCCGCTGGACTGTCGAGCCTCCTGCTCGAGCCGCTCGTCTGGGCGATCGCCGGCTTCGGCGTGCTTGGCGCGCTCGGGTACGCCCGGGCGCTCGAGTCCGGGCAGGTCGGCCCCGCGACGGCGCTGCTGTGGGTGGTGGAGGTGCTCGTGGCCGGAGGCGTCGGCGTCTTTGTCCTCGGCGACCAGGTCCGGCCGGGCCTGGAATGGCTCGCGGTGCTCTCAGTGGTGGTCGCGGTGGCGGCGAGCGGCGTCCTTGCGTTGAGCCCCGCGGCCGAGCCTCGAGCGGCTACCGGGTGAGAGACCGGCACAGAGTGGAACGACGCGCATGCGACACGCCGGGCGAGGTCAGGTCAGCGCGCGAGCGTGGAGACCGTCTCGCCGGACTCGGCGGAGCCGAGCATGGCGGCCGCGACCTGGACAGTGCGCAGTCCCTCGCGGAGGGTGACGATCTCGGCGTCCTTGCCGAGCACGGCGTCCCGGAACCGCTCGTGCTCGACGAGCAGCGGTTCGCGCTTGGCGATCGCGAACCGGGTCATGTCGCCTTCGGCGACGCCGCGGAAGGCGCGGATC
>DASSOK010000091.1:0-3144 GCA_035700665.1 Marmoricola sp. | reverse complement strand
TGGACCCTCCGCAAGCGGGCCGGCACGCCGATGGCCGAGGCGGCCGAGGAGGCGCAGGGACGTGCGACGTCTCACACGGACGGGCCCGGGTTGGAGAACGACACCGTCTCCGGGGCAGAATCCGAGTAGCCCCTCTTCTTCCCATTCCCAGGAGCGCCCGTCGTGAGCGGACTGAAGCGGACCACCGAGAAGAACCTCATGGTCTTCAGCGGCCGCGCGCACCCCGAGCTGGCCGAGGAGGTCGCCGAGCAGCTCGGCACCGGCCTCGTGCCGACCTCGGCCTACGAGTTCGCGAACAGCGAGATCTACGTGCGCTTCGAGGAGTCCGTCCGCGGCTCCGACGCCTTCGTGATCCAGAGCCACACCGCGCCGGTCAACGAGTGGATCATGGAGCACCTGATCATGGTCGACGCCCTCAAGCGTGCGTCGGCCAAGCGGATCACCGTGGTGATGCCGTTCTACGGCTACGCCCGCCAGGACAAGAAGCACCGGGGTCGCGAGCCGATCTCGGCCCGGCTGATGGCGGACCTGTTCAAGACCGCCGGCGCCGACCGGCTGATCTGCGTGGACCTGCACACCGCCCAGATCCAGGGCTTCTTCGACGGTCCGGTCGACCACCTGATGGCGCTGCCGATCCTGTCGGACTACGTCAAGCAGAAGTACGGCGACCAGCAGCTCGCCGTGGTCTCGCCCGACGCCGGCCGGATCAAGGTGGCCGAGCAGTGGTCCAACCGGCTGGGCGGTGCGCCGCTGGCGTTCATCCACAAGACCCGCAACATCGACCGGCCCAACGAGAGCGTCGCCAACCGGGTCGTCGGTGAGGTCGCGGGCCGGATGTGCGTGCTCGTCGACGACATGATCGACACCGGCGGCACGATCGTGAAGGCGGCGGAGGCGCTGATGAACGACGGCGCTGCCGGCGTGATCATCGCCGCCACCCACGCGATCCTCTCCGACCCCGCGGTGGACCGGCTGAAGAACTGCCCCGCGGCCGAGATCGTCGTCACCAACACGCTTCCGATCCCGCCCGAGCACGAGTTCGACAAGCTCACCGTGCTCTCGATCGCGCCGCTGATCTCGCGGGCGATCAAGGAGGTCTTCGAGGACGGCTCGGTGACCTCCATGTTCGACGGGCACGCCTGACCGGGGCCAGGGTCACATCGGCCGGATTCGCAACGCTGCAAGGGATTCGATAGGCTGGCGCGGTTGCCTCGGCGAGGGAGCGGTCCACGGACCGATGCGCTCCGTGATCGACGCGGCCGGTTCGTGAGACATCCATGCACCGTGCCCGTCGGCGTGCGGTGCATGTCGTGTCTGTGGGCCGGTCACCGCCTCCGGGGCGCCCCACAGGCCAGCGCGCGGCCCCCTGAGCCGGCGCGGACAGCACACACGTCACCGCAACACGTACGAGGAGCGACACGGACATGTCCGAAGACCACATCAAGGCAGAGGCCCGGACCGAGTTCGGCAAGGGAGCGGCCCGCCGGATCCGGCGCGCCGACAAGGTGCCCGCGGTCCTCTACAGCCACGGCAGCGACCCGATCCACCTGACCCTCCCCGGCCACGAGACGATGATGGCGCTCAAGCACGGCGGCTCCAACGCGCTGCTCACCGTCGACATCGACGGCACCACGCACCTGGCGCTGACCAAGCAGATCCAGGCCGACCCGATCAAGGGCTTCCTCGAGCACATCGACTTCGTCGAGGTGAAGAAGGGCGAGAAGGTCACCGTCGACATCCCCGTCCATGTCATCGGCGATGCCAAGTCCGACGCGCTGGTGGTCACCGAGGCGAACGTCGTGTCCGTCGAGGCCGAGGCCACCCACATCCCCGAGTTCGTCGAGGTCTCGGTCGAGGACGCCGAGGTGGGCTTCCAGGTGTTCGCGCGTGACCTGCAGCTGCCGAAGGGCTCCACGCTGCTGACCGACGCCGAGCACCTGATCGTCAACGTCACCCACGCGCCGACCGCCGAGGAGGTCGAGGCCGAGCTGGAGGAGGCCGAGGCCGACGCCGGCATCGAGCGCGAGGAGTCCGAGGAGCAGGCCGAGGTCGAGGCGACCGAGGGCGCCGAGGCGGCGTCCGGCGACGAGGAAGCCGCCACCGAGGAGTCCTGATCCTCCAGGTCCTGCACCGACTGGTACGACGGGCCGGGCGTTCCCCCTTCACAGAGGAAGCGAGCATGGGCGACACGGAAGTGTGGCTGGTGGTCGGTCTGGGGAACCCCGGCCCGAAGTACGCCGCCACCCGGCACAACATCGGCTACCTCGTGGTCGACGAGCTGGCCCGTCGGATGGGCGGATCGCTGCGCTCGCACAAGTCCGGCCGCGCGGAGGTGCTCGAGGGCCGGCTCGCGCCCCCGGGCCAGCCGGCCGCGAAGGTCGTGCTCGCCCGCCCGCGCAGCTACATGAACGAGCTGGGCGGCCCGGTCAAGGCGCTGGCCACCTTCTACGGTGTCGAGCCGGACCACGTCATCGCCGTCCACGACGAGCTCGACATCCCGTTCGGCACGCTGCGGACCAAGCTCGGCGGCGGCGACAACGGCCACAACGGGCTGCGGTCGATGCGCTCGTCGCTGGGGACGGGCGACTTCTACCGGGTCCGCGCCGGCATCGGCCGGCCTCCCGGCAGGCAGGACCCGGCCGACTTCGTGCTCTCCAGCTACTCCTCGGCCGAGCGCAAGGAGCTGCCCTTCCAGGTCGACACGGCCGCCGACGCCATCGAGTGCCTCATCGAGAAGGGCCTCGCCGAGACGCAGCAGCGGTTCAACTCCTGAGCGGCTAGCGTCGTCGCCATGCCCGACCGCATCGACTCCTACCAGCACGACGGCCTCACCTTCGAGGTCGTCGACTCCGGCCCGGAGGACGGCGAGGTCGTCGTACTCCTCCACGGGTTCCCGCAGCGCCCCAGCAGCTGGGAGAAGGTCACGCCGGTGCTCAACGCCGCGGGCTACCGCACTCTCGCGCCCGAGCAGCGTGGCTACTCGCCAGGGGCCAGGCCGCGCGGGCGGGCGTCGTACCGCGGGTCGCTGCTGGTCGACGACGTCGCCGCACTGATCGACCAGGTCGGCAGGCCGGTGCACCTCGTCGGCCACGACTGGGGTGCAGCGGTCGCGTGGATGCTGGCCGCGAGTCGACCCGAGCTGCT
>DASSOK010000090.1:0-38526 GCA_035700665.1 Marmoricola sp. | reverse complement strand
CATGTCGTCGGTGAGCACGCAGATCTTGCCGGCCACGTCACCCACGACGCGGTTGGCGACGACCTCGTTGGCGACGTCGGTCCGGCGCGTCTTGTGGATGAAGGCCAGCGGGGCGCCGCCGAGGCGGGCCGACCAGCGCTCGGCGACCTTGATCCGCCCGGCGTCCGGGGAGACGACGGCCAGCTGCTGGTCGCCGTACTTCTGCTTGACGTAGTCGGTGAGGATCGGCAGCGCCATCAGGTGGTCCACGGGTCCGTCGAAGAAGCCCTGGATCTGGTCGGCGTGCAGGTCGACGGTGATCAGCCGGTCCGCGCCCGCGGTCTTGAACAGGTCCGCGACGAGGCGCGCCGAGATCGGCTCACGGCCGCGGTGCTTCTTGTCCTGCCGGGCGTAGCCGTAGAACGGCATGACCACGGTGATCCGCTTGGCGCTGGCCCGCTTGAGGGCGTCGACCATGATCAGGTGCTCCATGATCCACTCGTTGACCGGAGCGGTGTGGCTCTGGATCACGAAGGCGTCCGAGCCGCGCACCGACTCCTCGTAGCGGACATAGATCTCGGAGTTGGCGAACTCGTAGGCCTGCGTCGGCACCAGCCCGGTGCCGAGGATCTCGGCGACCTCACGGGCCAGCTCCGGGTGCGCCCGGCCGGTGAAGACCATCAGGTTCTTCTCGGTGGTCCGCTTCATTCCGCTCACGCCGGGCTGCTCCCCATGTCGGTCACCACTGCCGATGGACCGAGCGCGGGTCCGGGTCGACCCGGCTCACTCCGGACCTAGTGTCACCCACCGGCCGGGTCGCGCCCAACACCGGGGTCCGTGTCACCGGCATCCGAGACGGCGTCGTCCACCTGCTGGTCGGCTGCCGCTGCGGCCTCGGCCTGCTTCGTGCCGGGGCGGCGGCGCTCGGTCCAGCCCTCGATGTTGCGCTGCGGCCCGGCGCTGACGGCCAGGGCGCCCGGCGGGACGTCCTGGCGTACGACGGTCCCCGCGCCCGTGCCGGCCCCGTCGCCGATGTGCACCGGCGCGACGAAGGTGTTGTTGCTGGCCGTCCGGGCGTGCCGCCCGACCACCGTGCGGTGCTTGGCCACCCCGTCGTAGTTGGCGAAGATCGTGCCCGCCCCGATGTTGGTGCCCTCGCCGATCTCGGCGTCGCCGACGTAGGACAGGTGCGGGACCTTGGCGCCCGCGCCGATGTGTGCGTTCTTGGTCTCGACGAAGCCGCCGATCTTCCCGCCCGCGGCCAGCTCGGTGCCGGGCCGCAGGTAGGAGAACGGGCCGACGTCGGCACCGGCGCCGATCACCGCGAGCTCCGCGTGGGTGCGCACCACCTTGGCGCCCTCGCCGACCTCGACGTCCTTCAGGGTGCAGTCCGGGCCGATCACCGCGTCCTCGGCGACGACGGTGGCACCCAGGAGCTGTACGCCGGGGAGGATCGTCACGTCGGCCGCGAGCTTGACGTCGGTGTCGATCCAGGTGCTGTCCGGATCGATGACGGTGACGCCGTCCTGCATCCACCGCGTGAGGATGCGGCGGTTCATCTCCTTGGCGAGGGCCGCCAGCTGCGCGCGGTCGTTGGCGCCCTCGGTCTGCACCACGTCGTCGATCGGGAACGCCGCCACGGTCCGGCCGTCCTCCCGGGCCAGGGCCACGGTGTCGGTCAGGTAGTACTCGCCCTTGGCGTTGTCGTTGCCGATGCGGGGCAGTGCCGCGTCGAGGAACTCCGCGTCGAAGGCCAGGATGCCGCTGTTGATCTCGTTGATCGCGGCCTGCTCCGGGGTGGCGTCCTTCTCCTCCACGATCTGCTCGACGCCGCCGTCCTGGTCGCGGACGATCCGGCCGTAGCCGAACGGGTTCGCCACCAGCCCGGTCAGGATACTCATCACGCCGTCGTGGGTCCGGTGGAACTGGGCGAACGCCTTCAGGCTCTCCGCCTCGAGCAGCGGGGTGTCGCCGTACGCCACCACCACGGTGCCCGAGCGCTCCTCCGGCGGCAGCGCCTCCCAGCCCATTCGTACCGCGTGCCCGGTGCCGTCCTGTGTCTCCTGGACCGCGAGCACTGCGTCGGGCACCAGCTGCTGGATATGTGGGCCGACCTGCTCGCGCTGGTTGCCGACCACCGCGACGATCCGGCGCGGCTCCAGCGCCCGGGCGGCCGCGAGGACGTGCCCGATCATGCTGCGTCCGGCGATCGGGTGCAGCACCTTCATGGTCTTGGACTTCATCCGGGTGCCGCCCCCGGCGGCGAGGACGATGACGGTCACATCGGTCGGCACATCTGTCGGCATGCTCCCCGGGTAGGAGTCGAACCTACGTCGCTAGTCCTGATTCAAAGTCAGGCGGGCCCTGCCGACAGACCAACCGGGGACGGTTGCCGGCAAGGCTACCGATCACACCGGGACGTCATACGTTCCGGCTGCCATTGGCACGACAACGAATGACGTCCCGCCGGAACGCTCTCAGGCGCCGGAGCCGGTGAAGTCGTGCTCGGTGAAGTCGACGGTCCGTTTGGCGTTGGCCAGCGACGTGACCAGCGAGGTCCCCAACGGCCCCTGCCGGTCGAAGACGGCCGCGGTCCCGACCGCGACGCCGTCGCAGCCGACCCAGTCCACCGCGGTGAGGCCGACCTCGAGCCCCAGGGGCAGCCGGGCCAGCGTCAGGGTGATGTCGGAGTTGATGTACTCCACGCCGTTGCTGCCCCAGTTGGTCACCATGCTGGTGGAGTCGGCGATGCTCGCCACCGCCTGGAAGGGCGTCGTGGGCTCGCCCGCCACGACCGGTACGCCGGTCTGCCAGGTGGACTTGCGCGAGGCGTTCTGGTTCTTCCGGAAGTCCTGGGACCAGCCGGTCTCCTCCGTCGCGAACCACGGCACGTGCGGTCCGCTGGACGGCGGGGCCACCTCGGCCGGCGGCGGGGCCGGTCGCTCTGCGGGCTGCCACACGTCCCCGCCCGGTGCCGACGAGGGACTGAGGAAGAGTGCCGTGGCGCGCGCCACGGCGACCTCACCCTCGTCGAGCTGCTGGGTGAGCACCGCGTCGACGAGCATCAGCCGTCGTCCCTCGCGGACGACCGAGGCCGTCGTACGGCAGGGGCCCATGGAGGCGGGACGGAACAGGTCCACCGTGTAGCGGGCGGGCACCAGGTCGCGGCGGCCGGCGGCGGCGATGGTCTGCTCGAGGCGCCGGGCCAGCGCGCCGCTCGTGGCGACGCCGTGCATCTGGTCCTCCCGCCACAGGCTCTGCGCCATCGGTGTGGGCACCAGCTCGTCGCCGTGGCGCTCGAAGAAGCTCAGCTCCGTCATGCCCTCATTGTGTCGGCATGGTTGGCCCCGACAACCGTCGCCCCACGGCGGCAGGGTGTTTGCGGACAGTGGGTTACGGTTACGACGCCGTAGGTAACCGATCCCCTGGGAGCACCGTGACTGCCGTCGAGCACCGGCCCGAGTTCGATCTGATGGAGCGCGCCACCGTCGGCGGCGACACGCAGAGTCGCAAGGAACAGGTCGCGATGGCGCTGTTCATCCTGGTGCCGTTCCTGGCGGTGATCGCCGCGGTGCCGGTGGCGTGGGGCGGCTGGCTCAGCTGGACCGACGTGGCGATCACGGCGTTCATGTACTACTTCACCCTGCTCGGGGTGACCGTCGGCTACCACCGCTACTTCACCCACAAGTCCTTCAAGCCCAACCGGGGCGTGAAGATCGCGCTCGCCATCGCCGGCTCGATGGCGGTGCAAGGCCCGGTCGTCCGCTGGGTGGCCGACCACCGCAAGCACCACAAGTTCTCCGACCGGGACGGCGACCCGCACAGCCCGTGGAAGTACGGCACCAGCATCCGCGCGCTGGCGAAGGGCCTGTGGCATGCACACATGGGCTGGCTCTTCGACGAGGAGCAGACGCCGCAGCGCAAGTACGCTCCCGACCTGATGAAGGACCGCGACATCGTCACGATCTCCAGGCTGTTCTGGCTGTGGACGCTGATCTCGTTGCTGCTGCCCGCGCTCCTCGGCGGCCTGATCACCTGGTCCTGGCAGGGCGCACTGACCGCCTTCTTCTGGGGGACGCTGGTGCGGGTGGCGCTGCTGCACCACGTGACCTGGTCGATCAACTCCATCTGCCACACGATCGGTGAGCGGCCGTTCCTGTCCCGCGACAAGTCGGCCAACGTCTGGTGGCTGGCGATCCCGTCGGGCGGGGAGTCGTGGCACAACCTGCACCACGCCGACCCCACCTGCGCCCGGCACGGGGTGCTGCGCGGCCAGGTCGACGTCTCCGCCCGGATGATCTGGGCGCTGGAGAAGCTCGGCTGGGTCGGCGACGTCCGTTGGCCGGTCCGGGACCGGGTGCAGTCGAAGCTGGCCGGCTGACGCGCCCCTCGACAGGCTCGGGGACCAGACCGGCCGGGGACCAGACCGGCCGGGGACCAGACCGGCCGGGGACCGGACCGGCCGACTGGCAGGATGAGCGGCGTGTCCGACCGTCCCAAGCCGGCCCGCGCCCGGATGACCGCGGCCGAGCGCCGCGAGCAGCTCATCGAGGTCGCCCGGCACGCCTTCGCGGACCTCGGCTTCGACGGCGCCTCGATCGAGGAGATCTCCGCGCGCGCCGAGGTCTCCAAGCCGGTCGTCTACGAGCACTTCGGCGGCAAGGAGGGCCTCTACGCCGTCGTCGTGGACCGTGAGGTGCAGCTGCTGCTGACGATGATGCGGTCCGCGCTGGCTGAGGGATCGCCGCGAGTGCTGCTGGAGCAGTCCGCGCTGGCGCTGCTGCAGTACGTCGAGGAGCGTCCGGAGGGCTTCCGGATCCTGGTGCGGGACTCCTCCCCTGGCGCCTCGGGCTCGTTCGTGTCGATCATCAGCGACGTGGCGTCCCGCGTCGAGGGCATCCTCGTCGACGAGTTCAAGCGCCGGAAGTACGACGCCAAGGCGGCGCCGATGTATGCCCAGATGCTCGTCGGCATGGTGAGCACGACCGGCCAGTGGTGGCTTGACACCCGCAAGCCGTCGCGTGACGTGGTGGCCGCACACCTGGTCAACCTCGCCTGGAACGGCTTGTCCGGCATCGAGAAGAAGCCGCACCTGCGCACCGGGCCCTGAGCACTGGGTCGTCAGGCAGCCTCCGGCCGGCCACGTGGACTCAGCACGTCGGTCCAGACGTGGTGGACCAGCCCGCCCGCGGCGAGCAGCCATGCCGCCAGGGCGACCCAGAGGCCGACGTGCCCGACCACGTCCAGGCCGGGGAGGTGCTCGAGCCCGGCCAGGGTCAGCGAGGTGGTCGCATACATGCCGAGCGGGAAGATGATGCTCCACATACTGGCGTCGTACCGCAGTGGCACCCGGTGCGTGACGTGCCGCCACCACCCCATCGCGAACAGCCCAGGCACCAGCCAGCTGGCCACCACCCACAGCGCCAGGCCGCTGCCGCGGGCCAGCTCCCGCACCGTGTCGACGAACGGGTCGGCGTCCAGCGTGGCCAGGTGGACGCCCGCGAGCGAGGAGATCGCCGCGGCGCCCATGGCGATCCAGTACGGCGGCGTCAGGTCCTCCGCGCTGAACTCGTAGGACAGCAGCCTCATCACCACGAACACGCCGTCGACGACGTACAGGAAGAGCCCGAGCGCCCAGCCGCAGACGGCGACGAACGGCAGCAGCTCGCCGCCGTGGGTGGCGGACAGGGTGGACGCGGCCAGGCCCACGGACTGGCCGGCCACGGCCCACATGAACCAGGTGCCGTTGGCCGCCTTGACGATCGGGCGTTCGCCGCGGTCGAGGTGCGTGGTCCAGGGCACGACGTACCCGCGCACCAGCCACGCGGCGGCCGACACCACGAGCAGGGTGAGCGCGACGCTGCGCAGGTCGTCAGCCACCCGCACAGCGAGCACGTTCGCTGCGGCGACGAAGGAGTAGAAGCCGAAGCCCCGCAACGGGTGGGTGAAGTCCTCGACGAAGTCGCTGCGCCAGGCGAGGAAGCGCCAGGCGGTGAGCACGCAGAGGGCCACGAAGCTGATCGCCGTGATGGCCAGCAGGACCCGCGAGATCAGCAGCCGGCCCGCCACGGCGAACCCGAACGAGATAATCCCCGTCGCCATCGTCATCGCGAAGTAGCCCGGTGAGAGTCGGCGCAGCGCGCCGCGGGCACGACCTGCGACGCCGGGGCTGCTCACCTCTGGATTCTAGATCGTGTCCCGATCCATCCCGATCTGCGCAGGGTGCGGCGCACCAGCTCGAGGAGGTCTCCGCGGTTGACAGCAAGCTGTTGTTGCTCCGCCGCCGCGCCGCAGGGCGGCCTTGCCCGTTGACAACAAGCTGTTGTCAACGCGGCCTGCGCGTGGCCGGGGGGGCGCCGGCCACGCGCCAGGCTGTTGTCGTCGCCGCGACGGTGGGCGCGCACTCCCCGAGCGACAACCAGCTGTTGTCAACGCGGCGTGCGGGTGGCAGGGGCGCCGCCGGCTGACAACGGGCTGTTGTCGTCGCCGCGATAGTGGGCGCTGCACCTGCCAAGAGCGACAACAAGCTGTTGTCAACGGGGATCCGTGGCCCCGGCGCCCTCCTCAGACGACAACAACCTGCTGTCAACGCACAGACGCACTTCGCCCGCCAGACGCCCGTGCCCGCGGGCCAACTGCATGTCCAGCACGCCCACCGGATCACAAGACCGGCACGATGCTCGATCGTCAGTGCGGCTGCAGCACCTCGACGCGGTTGCCGTGCGGGTCGAAGGTGTGGAGGCGCAGGTAGCCCGCGAAGCTCTCCCGCTCGGTCTCGTCGACCGGGTGGCCGTCGGCGCGCAGTCGTGCCGCCACGGCGTCGAGGTCGTCGACGACCAGGGCGGGGTGTGCCTTGCGGGCCGGCGCGAACGGCTCCTCGACGCCGATGTGGACCTCGGCGGTGACGTCGCCGGAGGCGTCGTACCCCCGGAACCAGCAGCCGCCGCGGCCGCGCAGCGCCTCGGGCTTCTCGATCTCGGTCAGGCCGAGCGCCGTCCAGAACGGCCGGACGGCGTCCTCCCCACCGGGCGGGCAGGCCAGCTGGACGTGGTGCAGGGCGATCATGCGGACTCCTCCTCGCTAGCGGGCTTCTGCGCGACGACGAATACCCGGCGGAAGGGCAGCACCACGCCGTTCCCGTCGTCGGGGTAGGCGGCGCGGAGGGCGGTCCTGAACTCGTCGGCGAACCGTTCGACCAGGTCGTCGGGCAGTCGCTGCAGCATGGGCCGCGCGCTGGTGCCGAGCACCCAGTCGAAGACGGGGTCCGGCCCGGTGAGGACGTGCAGGTAGGTGCTCTCCCAGGCGTCCACCGCGCAGCCCAGCCGCTGGAGGGCGCGCAGGTAGGTCGCGGCGTCGTGGGCGTCGGGCTCCGCGCTGCCCTCGAGGTGCTCGGCGTACGGCGGCCGGAGGGCGAGCTCCTGGCGCAGGGTGTGGCTCGGCTCGGTGAAGTTGCCGGGGACCTGGAAGGCCAGGCAGCCACCGGGGCGGACTCGCGACAGCAGCTCCCGGAGCAGGTCGAGGTGCCCGGGGACCCACTGCAGGGTGGCGTTGGAGAGCAGCACGTCGACCGGCTCTCCCTCGCCCGCCCACTCGCGCAGGTCCGCGACGACGAAGTCGAGCGCGGGGAAGTCGGCACGCGCACGCTCGACCATCTCGGCGCTGCTGTCGATCCCGGTGGTCCGGGCGTCCGGCCAGCGCCCGGCGGCCAGGGCGGTGAGGTTGCCCGGGCCGCAGCCCAGGTCGACGACCTCATCAGGCCGGTCGACCGGCACCCGGGCGAGCAGCTCGACGAAGGGCCGACCGCGCTGGTCGGCGTACTGCAGGTAGCGCGCGGGATCCCACTGCTGCGACATCCGGCCTCCTCCATTTGTCTTGATGTCGAGATACTTTGCCCGGGATATCTCTCGATGTCAAGAATCTTTGTGCCCTAGGATGATGAGTCATGGAGCGCGACGAGGTCGACGAGATCGTCGAGGCGTGGCAGCGCGAGCGGGCCGACCTCGACCTGGCGCCGGTGGAGGTGTTCAGCCGGATCAGCCGGCTCGCGCGGCTGCTCGACCTGAAGCGCCGCGAGGCGTTCACCGCGCACGCGATCGAGCCGTGGGAGTTCGACGTGCTGGCAGCGCTGCGGCGGGCCGGCAAGCCCTACCAGCTCTCGCCGGGCCAGCTGCTCACCCAGACGATGGTCACCAGCGGCACGATGACCAACCGTGTCGACCGGCTGACCGCGCGGGGGCTCGTCGAGCGGACGCCCTCCCCGACCGACCGCCGCGGGGTCCTGGTCGGGCTGACGCAGGCCGGCAAGCGGGCTGTCGACGGCGCCTTCGAGGCCCTGCTGGACCGGGAGCGCTCCCTGCTCGCCGAGCTGTCCACGAGTGAACGGCGGGAGCTGGCGGGGCTGCTCAAGACGCTGATGCGGCCCTTGCGGTGAGCGCGGTCAGCGCCCGTCCGTGACCGCGAGCGCCAGCCCGAGCCCGATCATCGACAACCCGCCGGCGCCACCGACGGCTTCCCCACGCCGCCGGGAGCGGGCGAACCAGTGCCGCAGCTGGGCGGCGATGACGGCCCAGAGGCCGTCGGAGACCAGGCCGATGCCGAAGGCGAGCAGGCCGAGCAGGAGCATCTGCACCTGGACGTGCCCGGCCGCCCGGTCGACGAACTGCGGCAGCACGGCGCCGAGGATCACGAAGCCCTTGGGGTTCGAGGCACCGACCACGTAGCCCTGCCGCATCGCGCGCCGCCAGCTCATCGCGCGCACATCGGCCCCGGCGTCGCGGCCGAAGTCGACCTCGCGCCGGCGTCGTACTGCCTCCACGCCGAGCCACACCAGGTAGGCGGCTCCGGCGTACTTCAGCACGCTGAAGACCACGACGGACTCCTGCACCACCACGCCCAGGCCGAGGGCGACGAGCACCGCGACGGTGAGCAGCCCGAGGGAGTTGCCGGCGACGCTGGCCAGCGCCACACCACGGCCGTAGGACAGCGCACGGCCGATCACGAACACCACGCTCGGCCCCGGGATGGCGATCAGGATCAGTGCCGCGACCCCGAACGCGACGAGCTGCTCGGTGGTGACCACAGGAGAACCGTACGGCGGCCCGTCGGCGCCGTCACTCGAGAATCGCCGCGGCCTCGAGCCACTCGCCCTCCAGCGCGTCCTTCTCCGCGGTGAGCGCGCCGAGCTGCTCGGAGAGCGCCGCGAGCCTCTCGTGGTCGCTGACGCTCTCGGCCATCTCGGCGTGCAGGGCCGCCTCCCGTTCGGCGAGCCGCTCGAGCTGCTTGTCGATCCGGGCGATCGCCTTGCGGGCCGAGCGCTCGTCGGCGCTGCCGGGCTTCGCAGCGCCTCCGCCGCCTGTCGACGGCCCTGCGGCGTGCCCGACGCGCCTCTCGGCGCCCGCGGCGTGCGCAGAAGCCGCCTCTCGCCGGGAGTGGAGGTACTGGTCGACCCCGCCCGGGAGCAGCCCGATGGTGCCGTCTCCCAGGAGCGCCCAGATGGTGTCGGTGACGCGCTCGAGGAAGTACCGGTCGTGCGAGACGACCACCAGGGTCCCCGGCCAGGAGTCGAGGAAGTCCTCGAGGACGTTCAGGGTCTCGATGTCCAGGTCGTTGGTCGGCTCGTCCAGGAGCAGCACGTTGGGCTCGGACAGCAGCAGCCTGAGCAGCTGGAAGCGGCGCCGCTCCCCGCCCGACAGGTCTCCGAGCCGGGCGGTGAGCCGGTCTCCGGTGAAGCCGAACCGTTCGAGGAGTGCAGACGCCGAGACGTCCTGTGCGCCGGCGGTGCGGGCGACCCGGCGGATCCCCTCGATCGACGGCAGCACCCGCGCCTCGGGATCCTCGGGAGACGCGGTCCCCGAGCCCGCCGAGGGGTCCTGGGTGAGGTGCGCCAGCGCGATCGTGCGGCCGTGCTTCACCCGGCCCGCCGAGGGCGCCAGCGTGCCGGCCAGGAGGTTGAGCACGCTGGTCTTGCCGGCCCCGTTGACGCCGACGATGCCGACGCGGTCGCCCGGCCCGAGTCGCCAGGTCGCCTGGCTCAGCAGCTGTCGCTCGCCACGGACGAGGTCGACGTCCTCGAGGTCCAGGACGTCCTTGCCGAGCCGCTGCATCGCGAACCGCTCGAGCTGGAGCCGGTCGCGGGGCTCCGGCTCGTCCTCGATCAGCGCGTTGGCCGCGTCGATGCGGAACTTCGGCTTGGCCGTCCGCGCTGGGGCGCCCCGGCGCAGCCAGGCCAGCTCCTTGCGCATCAGGTTCTGCCGTCGGGCCTCCGAGGACGCCGCCTGGCGCTGGCGCTCGGCCTTGGCCAGCACGAAGGCGGCGTACCCACCGTCGTAGGTGTCCACCGCCCCGTCGTGCACCTCCCACGTCGTCTGGCACACGGCATCGAGAAACCAGCGGTCGTGGGTGACGACGACGAGCGCCGTCGTACGACGGTTCAGGTGGTCGGCCAGCCAGGCGACAGCCTCGACGTCGAGGTGGTTGGTCGGCTCGTCGAGGAGGAGCAGGTTGTCCGGCTCGAGCAGCAGCCTCGCCAGGGCGCAGCGCCGCCGCTCCCCGCCGGAGAGGCCGTGGACGGCCCGGTCCAGGCCGATGCCGGCCAGCAGCACCTCGACGACCTCGCGTGTCGTGGCCTCGGCGGCCCACTCGTGGTCGGCCTTCCCGCCGAGCACGACCTCGCGCACCGAGTGGCTGTCGTCGAGCAGGTCGCGCTGGTCGAGGTAGCCCAGGTGCAGGTCGCGCGACTGCGAGACCCGGCCCGTGTCGGGCTCGACGCGTCCGGCGATGAGGTTGAGCAGTGTCGTCTTGCCGTCGCCGTTGCGGCCGACGACGCCGACCCGGTCGCCCTCCCCGACCCCGAGGCTGACCTCGTCGAGGAGGACCCGGACACCGTAGGACTTCGAGACCTTCTCGAGGTTGACCAGGTTGGGCATCAGTCGACGCTCTCGAGCCCGCCGCCGGGGCGTGGCCCCTGCTCGACGAGGTGGACGCCGGCGACCGGTCCGAGGGCCGTCCGGACACCGTCGTACCCGCCCTCGACGAAGTCGGCCCGCACGGCGTCCGCGGCCGGCCGGTCGGCGCAGAGGAAGACACATGTCGGCCCCGAGCCGGACACCATCCCGCGCAGCGCACCCGCCTCAGCGCCCCGGCGCAGCACGTGCGCGAGCTCGGGGCGCAGGTCGAGCGCGGCGTCCTCGAGGTCGTTGTGCAGCACCCTCGCCAGGCTGCCGGGGTCCGGGTCGGACAGTGCCGTGAGCACCGGCCCGGGGACCGCGACCTCCTCGGGGGCGTCCGGCCGGAGCTCGTCGAAGTGCCGGTAGACGGCCGGGGTGGAGAGTCCCTGGGCGCTGGGCACGACGACCCACCAGCGGGTGTGCGGCTCGTGCAGCGGCTGCAGCTGCTCGCCGCGGCCGGTGCCCTCGGCCGTCCCCCCCAGCAGGGCGAACGGGACGTCGCTGCCCAGCTCCGCGGCGAGGGCGAGCAGCTCGTCGTCGGGGGTCTGCAGGTCCCAGAGCCGGTCGAGCGCGACCAGGGTGGCGGCCGCGTCGGCGGAGCCACCGGCCATTCCGGCAGCCACCGGGATCGACTTGTGGATCGCGAGGGCGGCTGCGGTGTCGAGCCTGTGGTGCGCCACCAGCGCGGCGCCGGCGCGGACGGCGATGTTGTCGGGTCCGGTCGGGACCTGCATTCCACCGACGGTGTCGAGGTCGGGCATGCCCACGTCGACCGACCACTCCGACGCTGCCCGAACGGTGACGTCGTCGTGCAGGCTCACCGCCTGGTAGACCGTGGCCAGCGGGTGGAACCCATCGGGCCGGGGCCGACCCACCCCGAGGTAGAGGTTGATCTTCGCCGAGGCCCGCACCGTCACGGTGGCGTCGAACTCCTGCGCCAGGCTCATCCGTCCCCGTCCCCGTCCCCGTCCCCGTCCCCGTCGCCGAGTTGCGCCCCCGGGTCCGCCGAGTTGCGTGTTGTGGCAGCGTGAGTTGCGTCCCGGGGTACGTCGAGGTGCTCGGCAAGGCCCTCGGCGAGCCGGACGAAGTCGTCGATCCCGAGCTGCTCGCCGCGGGTGAGCGGATCGATGCCGGCGCCCCGCAGGGCCGCCTCCGCCGCGGCAGCCGAGCCGGCCAGCTCCTTGAGGGCGGCCCGCAGCGCCTTGCGCCGATGGGCGAACGCCGCGTCGATGACCGCGAACACGCGCTCTCGAGGCACCGCGGTGCCGGGCGGTTCACGGCGGGTCCACGCCACCAGTCCGGAGTCCACGTTGGGCGCCGGCCAGAACACGTTGCGGCCGATGGCCCCCGCTCGTCGTACGTCCGCGAACCAGGCGGCCTTGACCGACGGGACGCCGTAGACCTTGGAGCCGGGCCGGGCCGCGAGCCGGTCGGCCACCTCCGACTGCACCATCACCATCCCGTGCGCGAGCGACGGCAGCAGCGCCAGCAGGTGCAGCAGCACCGGGACCGAGACGTTGTAGGGGAGGTTGGCGACCAGGGCGGTCGGCGGCTCGCCCGGGACATCGGCGATCCGGAGGGCGTCGGCGAGGACGACCTCGAAGGCACCGGTGCGACCAGGGGCGTACGACGCGATGGTGGCCGGCAGCTCACCGGCTAGAACGGGGTCGACCTCGAGCGCGACGACTCGGCGGGCCACCGCTAGCAGGCCCAGCGTCAGGGAACCCAGCCCCGGACCCACCTCGAGGACCACGTCGTCGGCCGTGACGCCGGAGTCGTGCACGATCCTGCGGACGGTGTTGGCGTCGATGACGAAGTTCTGCCCACGCTGCTTCGTGGGGCGCAGGTCCAGCCTCGCGGCGAGCGCCCGCACCTCGGCGGGCCCGAGCAGGCGGACGTCACCACCCGTCGTCGCCGCACCCTCCGTCACCCCGACAGGTTAGAGGCGGGGACGATGGCTGATCCAATCGACGCAACTCGCGGTGCCCGGGGACGCAACTCGCGATACCCGGGGGCGCAACTCGGCGGGGGATCGGCAGGATCGGCGCGGGCGGGTCACAGGGAGGCGGCGCGGACCACCATCACGTCGGGGAGGCCGCTGGTGAGCTCGGTCCAGGTGTCGCCCTCGTCGGCGGAGCCCCAGACGCTGCCGTTGCGGGCACCGAAGTAGATCCCGGCGGTCTCGTGGTCGTCGGCGCACATCGCGTCCCGCATCACCCCGGCGTAGAAGCCGCCAGGCAGCCCGTCGCCGAGCTCCTCCCAGGTGTCCCCGGCGTCGCGCGAGCGCCACACCCGGGCGTCGGCACCCACCGGATACCGACCACCGGAGCCGCCGAGCGGGAAGACGTAGACCGTCGAGGGGTCGTGCGGGTGCACCACGATCGGGAAGCCGAAGTTGCTGGGCAGGCCCTTCTCGATGGAGTCCCAGGTGGCGCCGCCGTCGGTGGACCGGTAGACGCCACCGTGGTTCTGCATGAACAGCCGGTCCGGCTCGGCCGGATGTCGGGCGATCTTGTGCACGCACTGGCCGAACTCGGGATACTGCTGGCCCTCGGGCAGGAACTCCGCCTGCACGCCGGTGTTCTGGGCGGTCCACGACTGGCCGCCGTCGGTGGTCGCGTAGACGCCTCCGGAGGAGATGGCGGCGACCACGCTGTCCGGGTCGCTCGGGTGCGGTACGACGGTGTGGAACGCCTGGCCGCCGTACCCCGCGCCCCACTCCTCGCGGTGCGGGTGCTCCCACAGGCCCCGCTCCAGCTCGAAGGTGGCGCCGCCGTCGAGCGAGCGGAACACCGCGCCCGGCTCCGTGCCGGCCCAGACGGTCTGCTGCTCCGCGCCCGGGGCGATCTGCCAGACCCGCTCCAGGGAGGCGCCCGTGTCGGCGGGGAAGCCGATCTTCGCCTCCTGCCAGGAGGCACCGAGGTCGTCGGAGCGCAGCAGCCGCGGTCCGGTCCAGCTCGAGGACGGCCCGGCGAACAGCCGCGGGGACACGCCCCGCTTGTCGATGCAGGCGGAGTAGACCTCCTCCATGTCGCACAGCGGCCCGGTCCACTCCCAGTCGCGCCGGGCCTCGTCGGAGCGGCCCAGCCACAGCCCCTTCCGGGTGCCCACCATCAAGATCGTCGCGCCCATGCTGCCCTCCCGTGGTATTCCTAGTAGGAAGAGTGGGCCGAGGAGGTGCGGTGAGTCAAGACCTTCCGGTGACCTCCTACGCACTGCTCGGGCTGCTCACCTTCGGGCAGCCTCTGACCGGCTACGAGCTCAAGCAGCGCGCGGACCGGACGCTGCGGTTCTACTGGGTGGCGCCGGCGATGAGCCAGGTCTACTCCGAGCTGGCCCGGCTCCACCGGCACGGGCTGGTCGAGAAGCAGGGACAGGGCCGCGCCACGGCCTACGCGCTGTCGGCGAAGGGCAACCGGGCGCTGCGGCGCTGGCTGGCCGAGACGCCAGCCGGCTTCCCGGTGCTCAAGCACCCCGTCGCGCTGCGGCTGATGCTCGCGGCGCTCGTCGAGCCGGACGCCACCCGGCGGATGCTCCGCGAGCACCTCGAGGCGGTCGCCGCCGAGCGCGCCGCGCTGGCGGAGGTCCGCGACTCGCTCACGGGCGCCGACGGGCCCGGCGAGGTCTTCCACCACCCCGCGATGGTCGCTCGGTGGGGGCTGTCCTACCTCGCCAACGAGGAGCGCACCGTCACCGAGCTGCTCGAGCAGCTGGGACGCGACGAGGCCGACCGCCCACCGGAGTGAGCGATCGGCCTCGATCGTCGTACGGGCCCGGTCAGTTGTACGGCGCGCCGCACACCGGCCAGGCGCCGTACCCACCCTCGGCGGCGCGGACGCGCTCGGCGACCGCGATCTGCTCCTCACGGGAGTGGGTGTTCGGGTAGCCGGTGCCGCCGTAGGCCTGCCAGGTGCCCAGGCTGAACTGGAGGCCGCCGTAGTAGCCGTTGCCGGTGTTCGCGGCCCAGTTGCCGCCGGACTCGCACTCGGCGATGGCGTCCCAGACGGTGCTGCCGGTGGCGTAGTTGGCCGACGGCGCGGGCGCAGGTGCCGGCCGCTCCTTGGTGCCCACCCGGACGATCTCGTCGACCGGCTTGCGGACCACGTCGGCGGAGAGCAGCGTGCGGGTGAAGACGTCACCGTTGTGCCGCACGATCCGGTAGACCGCGTTGCGGCTGCCGGGCACGCCCTCGCGGACGGTGCGGGACTTGCCCTCGTACATCGAGGGGTCCGGGCGCTCGATCGTGTCGAAGCCGATCGCCTCGCCGTTGACGCGCTTCCGGGTCTTCTTGACGAAGGTGACCCGGATCCGGTCGCCGTCGACGAGCAGCGCCTTGCGGCGCTCCGCCTTGCGGGCGTCCCTGTCGGCGCCCTTGTAGGTGCGCTTCACGATGTCGTCACGGTCGACCTTCACCTCGAGCTGCTTCAGCGCCTGCCCGGCGGTGCGGGCCGCGACGTTGACCTGCTTCGTCCGGTGCTTGCCGATGGTGACCGTGAGCCGCTTGGGCGTGGTGATGCTCAGCGCCAGGCCGGAGCGGTCGATGTCGCTGCCACGGCTGGTGGACAGCCGGGCGCCGGCGTAGCGCAGGTCGAGCTGGCTGAGGGCCGCCGAGACCGTCGTGGCGGTCGTCCACCGCGTCGTCTGCTTGCCGTCCACGTCCAGCTCCAGCTGGCGGCCGAAGTGAACCGAGATCTCGGTGCCGTCGTTGACGGCGGAGTCGAGCGAGGGCAGCACCACGTCGTGGGCGCCGACGTCGATCCCCTGGCTCTCCAGCACGTCGCCGACCTGGCCGTCGAACGTGCGGACCGTCTGGCTGTTTCCGTCGAGGGTGAGGGTGACCTTCTTGCTCATCGTCGTGTAGCCGACGGTGGTGGCGACCAGGGCCACCATCACCGTGCTGACGAGCCCGATCACCCAGGGCTTGCTGTTCTGGATGTGCGTGAGAAAGGCGCGCACAATGCTCCGATGTTCGCAGGTTCCGGGCCACGGGATCCGGCTGCCACCTCGCCCGAAGCTGGGCTCCCCCGCGGCACACCGGACCGAGACGTGAAGCTTCCGCTCCCGGCCAACAGCGATCGACGATAAGCATGGCTTTGTCCGATTCGCAAACTCCGGTCCCGGTCAGCTGTGCACTCAGGCGGGGCCCGTGGGGCAGGTCACGGGGTCGTTGTGGCCCCGGTCACGACCGCACAAGGGTCACCAGGCGCCGCCGAAGGCGCGGTCGGTGTTGGCGTCGATGGCCGCGCACAGCCCGGCGAGGTCGGTGCCCAGCGTCTGCGCCATCGAGCGCACCGTGAGCGGCACGAGGTACGACGCGTTGGGGCGTCCGCGGTAGGGCATCGGGGTCAGGTACGGCGCATCGGTCTCGACCAGCATCCGGGCCGTCGGGGTGACCCGGAGGGCCGCCCGGAGCTCGTCGGCGTTCTTGAAGGTGACCGTGCCCGCGAACGACAGGAACGCGCCACGCTCGAGGCACTGCTCGGCGAAGTAGGGCCCGCCGGAGAAGCAGTGCATCACCCACCGCTGCGGGGCGCCGACCTCGTCGAGGATCGCGAGGACGTCGGCGTGCGCGTCCCGGTCGTGGATGACCAGGGTGCGGTCGAGCTCGTGGGCCAGCTCGATGTGCCCGCGGAACGACCGGTGCTGGGCGTCGCGGCCGGACTCGTCGGTGCGGAAGTAGTCCAGCCCCGTCTCGCCCACCGCGCGCACCCGGTCGTCGCGGGCGAGCTCGGAGATCTCGGCGAGCGCCTCGTCGAGACGCCCCTCCGCCTCCAGCCGCGGCGCCTCGTTGGGGTGCAGCGCGACCCCGGCGACGATCTGCGGGAACCGGCTCGCCGTGTCCACCGCCCAGCGGGCGCCGGGCAGGTCGCAGCCGATCTGCACGATCCTGGGGACGCCCACCTCGGTCGCCCGGGCCAGCGCCTGCTCGACGCCGAAGTCGTCGCCGACCTCGATGTCGAGATGGCAGTGGTTGTCGACCACCGGGCTCGGCAGCGGCTCGGGGATCTCCGGACGCTCACCGCGCCGGTCCGCACTCCGGGTGCCGCCCGCCATCACTGCCCTCCCTTGTGCACGACCTTGTGCACGACGTCGTAGACCAGGCGCTTCGGCACGCCGGCCCGCTGGGCCACCCGGCCGATCGCCTCCTTGCGGCTGCTGCCGCTCTGCTCCTCCTCGGCCACCAGGCGCGCCAGCGTCGCCGGGTCGTCCACCGGCCCGGGATCGGGGGCGCCCTCGACCACGATGGTCACCTCGCCACGCACGCCGTCGGCCGCCCAGTCGACGAGGTCCGCCAGCGGGCCGCGTCGTACTTCCTCATGGGTCTTGGTGAGCTCCCGGCACACCGCCGCCGGCCGGTCGGGGCCGAACGCGTCCGCCATCGCCGCCAGCGCCGTCGTCGTCCGGTGCGGCGCCTCGAAGAAGACCATCGTGCGGCGCTCCTCGGCCAGGTCCCCGAGCCGGCGCGACCGCTCGCCGGCCTTGCGCGGCAGGAAGCCCTCGAAGCAGAACCGGTCGACCGGCAGTCCGCTGACCGCCAGGGCGGTGAGCACGGCGCTCGGGCCGGGCACAGCGGTGACGGGGACGCCCGCCTCGACCGCGGCGGCGACCAGCCGGTAGCCGGGGTCCGAGACCGACGGCATCCCGGCGTCGGTGACCAGCACGACGCGTTCGCCGCGCTCGAGCGCCTCCAGCAGCAGCGGGGTGCGGGCCTGCTCGTTGCCCTCGAAGTACGACGTCACCCGGCCCCGCGCCGTGACGCCGAGCTCGTTGAGCAGCCGCTGCAGCCGGCGGGTGTCCTCCGCGGCCACCACGTCGGCCTCGGCCAGCTCCTCGGCCAGCCGCGGCGGCGCGTCCGCGACCCGGCCGATCGGCGTCGCCGCGAGCACCAGCACGCCGGTCCGCACGTGGTCAGCCATGGCGTCGATCATGTCAGCCCTACCCTTGTCGCCGTGACGCTGGCGCCGCTCTCCCGCACCGCACGCGGCGACGTGGTGCCCACGGCCGTCGAGCGGGCCCGGTCGCGTGTCCTGGACGACCGGGTGCTGTCGTGGGTCGGCGCCGTGACGGTCACCCTGGTGGCCGCGATCCTCCGCCTCTGGGACCTGGGCCAACCGCGGAAGTTCCTCTTCGACGAGACCTACTACGCCAAGGACGCCTGGTCACTGGTGCACCACGGCTTCGTGACGGGCTACGTCGACGACGCCAACGAGCGGATCCTCGCCGGCCACCTCGACGGCCTCTTCACCGACCAGCCCTCGATGGTCGTGCACCCCGAGGTCGGCAAGTGGCTGATCGGCGCCGCGGAGAGCGTGCTCGGGATGGACCCGTCCGGCTGGCGGTTCGCCCCGGCCGTCGTCGGGACGCTGATGGTGCTGGTGGTGATCCGGCTGGCCCGCCGGCTGACCGGCTCCACGCTGCTCGGCCTGGTCGCCGGCGTGCTGATGTGCTTCGACGGGATGCAGCTGGTGCTCTCCCGACTGGCGCTGCTCGACATCTTCCAGGCGTTCTTCGTGCTGCTCGCCGTCTCCTGCATGGTGGCCGACCGGGACTGGATGCGGCTCCGCCTCGCCGAGCGGGTCTCGGCGCTCCAGCGTGCACAGCTGCCCGGCGCCTCGTGGGGGCCCCGGCTGCTCTGGCGCCCGTGGCTGCTGACCGCCGGGCTGTGGTGGGGCCTGGGCCTGGGCACGAAGTGGTCGACGGTCTTCCCGCTCGCGGCGTTCGGGCTGCTCTTCTGGTTCTGGTCGGCCGGCGCGCGCCGCTCGTTCGGCGTCCGGTGGCCGATCCTGAAGTCGGCCCTCCTCGACGCGGCCCCGGCCTTCGGCTACGTCGTGCTGCTCCCCGCGGCGGTCTACGTGCTCACCTGGACCGGCTGGCTGCTGCACGCCGGCGTCTACGAGCAGGCACTGTCGGACACCCAGTACGGCCCCTACTGGGGCTCCTACCTCCAGCACGACGCGCACGGGTTCTTCCCCGAGCTGTGGCAGTCGTTGCGCTCGCTGTGGCACTACCACCACGACGTCTACACCTTCCACACGAAGTTCCTCGACGACGCCGAGCACGTCTACCAGTCGAACCCACTCGGCTGGCCGATCCTCAACCGCCCCGTCGGCATCGACGCCCAGCTCGACATCGCCCCCGGCACGCAGGGCTGCGCCGCGACAGGAGGGGAGACCTGCCTGCGCCAGGTCCTGCTCCTCGGCACGCCGGCGTTGTGGTGGTTCGGCACCGTCGCGCTGGTCTGGGCGGTGTTCGGCTGGCTCGGGCGGCGCGACTGGCGGTACGGCGTCGTGCTGGTCGGCGGGCTCTCCGCGTGGCTGCCCTGGCTGCGCTTCGACGACCGGCCGATCTTCAGCTACTACGCGATCGTGATGGAGCCCTTCGTCGTCCTCGGCGCCACCCTGCTCCTGGGCGAGATGCTCGGCCGCGCACCGTCGTACTCCCTGAGGCGGAGGGTCGGCGCCCTCGCCGCCGGCACCGTCGTGGTGCTGGTCGTCCTCAACTTCGCCTGGTTCTGGCCCATCTACACCGACGGCCTGCTCACCCAGTCGGAGTGGCTCGACCGGATCTGGTTCAAGCGCTGGATCTGATGCCCGCTCCATCGTTGAGTAGTCATCTTTTCACCGCCGAAAAGTCATGTCTTCACCGACGAGTGGCCACCTCTTCCGGGGCGCTCGAAAGAGGTGACCACTCGAAGCAGATTTCCTGACTACTGAACAGTGAAAAGATGACTACTCAACGGAGGTCGGCCAGCGCCACGGACTCGTCGGCCAGCCGCTGGGGGGCGACCCGGGAGCCGACGAGCGCGCGGAGGTCCTTGTTGACGTCCCAGACGTTCACGTTCATCCCGGCGGTGACCACCCCGTCGCGGAGCCAGAACGCGATGAACTCACCCGAGTCGAGGGAGCCACGGATGACGACGTCGTCGTCGGCCGAGCCGCGGCCGACGTACTCCATGCCGAGGTCGAACTGGTCGGTGTAGAAGTACGGCAGCCAGTCGTACGACGCTTCCTCGCCGAGCAGCACCCGGCCCGCCAGCTTGCCCTGCTTGATGGCGTTGTCCCAGTGCTCCACGCGCAACCGGGTGTCCAGCGCGGTGTTGAACGCGTTCGCCACGTCACCGACGGCGTAGACGCCCTCCTGCGCGCGCAGCTGGGCGTCCACGACGATGCCGTTGTCGACGGCCAGGCCGGCGTGCTCGGCCAGCTCGGTGTTGGGGACCGCTCCCACGCCCACCACGACGAGGTCGGCCGGGAACACCTCACCGCCGGCGCGGACGCCGGTCACCGAGCCGTCGCCCTCGATGCCCTCCACCCCGATGCCGAGGCGCAGGTCCACGCCGTTGCGGCGGTGCAGGTCGGCGAAGTAGGAGCCGAGCTGGTCGCCCATCGCGGCGCGCAGCGGCACCTCGGCGTACTCCAGCACCGTGACGTCGGCACCGGACTGCCGGGCGGCGGCAGCGACCTCGAGGCCGATCCAGCCCGCACCGATCACCACGACCCGGGTGCCCTCGGTGAAGGCCGACCGCAGCGCGAGGCTGTCGGCGATCCGGCGCAGCGTGTGCACGCCGGCGAGGCCGATGCCGTCCAGAGGAAGCATCCGCGGCCGGGCGCCGGTGGCCAGCACCAGGTCGGCGTAGTGCAGCGACTCACCGGACTGCAGCCGCACCGTGCGGTTGACCGGGTCGAAGCCGACGGCGGCGTCGTCGAGGTGGGTGTCGACGCGCTGGTCGGCGTACCACTGCTCGTCATGGACGTAGACCGAGTCGGCCTCCGCCTTGCCGAGCAGCACCTCCTTGGACAGGGCGGGGCGCTCGTAGGGGCGCTCCCCCTCGTCGCCGACCAGCGTGATCGGCCGGCTGTCGCCGGCCTCGCGGATCGTGGTCACCACGTTGGCGGCCGCCAGCCCGGCCCCCACGACGACGAGGCCGGGCTCGCTGCCCGGCTCGGCGCTCGAATCGGTCATCGCCCTGTCCTCCCACTGATCGCCGCGAAGAACTCCGCCCGGGTGGCGGGGTTGCTGCGCATCGCCCCGGTCAGGGCCGTGGTGCGCGTCCGCGCTCCCTCCACCTTGGCACCGCGCAGGCTCATGCACGAGTGCTCCGCCTCCACCACCACGCCGACACCACGAGGCGCCAGGTGCTCGTCGAGCCAGTCCGTCACCTGCTTGGTCAGCCGCTCCTGCACCTGGGGCCGGCGGGCGAACATCTCGACCACGCGGGCGAACTTGGACAGCCCGAGGATCCGGTCGTCCGGCAGGTAACCGACGTGCGCCACCCCGGTGAACGGCAGCAGGTGGTGCTCGCAGACGGACTGCACCGGGATGTCGGAGACGACCACCATCTCGTCGTACCCCTCGTCGTTGGGAAAGGTGGTCATCTCGAACTCGCGCGGGGTGAACAGCTCGGCGTACGCCGCCGCCATCCGGCGCGGGCTGTCCGTGGTGCCGGGCGACCCGCAGTCCACGCCGAGCGCCTCGAGGAAGCTGCGCGCCGCGTGGGCGGCAGCCTCCAGGTCGAGGATCGGGGCGCGGACGCCGGCCGCCTGGCGGTGGACCCGCTCGGCTCCCTGCTCGGCCAGCGTGCCCGTCATGCGCGCTGCTTCTCGTGCGCCTCGGCCAGCTGGGCCAGGGCGAGGGCGGCCACGAAGAGTCCGAAGTCGCGCAGCGCCACGTCGTAGAACCCCGAGAGGGTCAGTAGGTTGACGATGATGCCGGCCAGCCAGAGTGCGACCACGTAGCCGCCCCACCGCGGCGCGAGCGCCACCAGGATGCCGGCGACGATCTCGACCACGCCGACGAGGTGCATCGCCGTCGAGGCGCTGCCGGGGACGAGGTCGTTGATCCACGGGGCAAGGTAGCCGGTCCACTCGGTCAGCACGTTGAAGAACTTGTCGACCCCGAAGAGGATCGGCGCGACCGTGAACACGGTCCTGAGCAGGAGGAACGCCCTCTCGGCGGGCGTCCGGTCCATGATCGACCCGACCGCCGCCTGGCGGTGCTGTAAAGTAGTCATATTTGTACGTTAGAGCGCCGGCGGTCTATCGTCAAGGGCGTAGGCTGTTAGAGACAGCAGTGGAGGTACGACGTGCAGGACGGTGACTTCGGCCGGGACGTGGCCGGCATCGGCGCGCTCGCCGACGACGTACGACGAGAGCTGTACCTCTTCGTCAGCGGCCAGCCCGAGCCGGTCAGCCGCGACCAGGCCGCCGCGGCGCTCGACGTGCCCCGGCATCAGGCCAAGTTTCACCTCGACCGCCTCGAGGAGGCCGGCCTCCTCGAGGCCGACTACGTGCGCCTCACCGGCCGCAGCGGCCCGGGCGCCGGCCGCCCAGCCAAGGTCTACCGCCGCACGGACGAGGAGATCTCGGTGTCGCTCCCGGGCCGCGAGTACGCCCTGGCCGGCGAGCTGATGGCCGAGGCGATCACCCGCTCCGCCGGCACCGGGACGCCGATCACCGATGCCCTGGCCGAGGTGGCGCACGAGCGCGGCGCGACGATCGGCGCCGCCGTCCAGGCCGAAGGAAGCCCGCTCGCCATCGCCGTGGAGGCGCTGGCCCGGTTCGGCTACGAGCCCCGCCTCGAGGACGGGCGCATGGTGATGGCCAACTGTCCCTTCCACGTGCTCGCCGAGACGCACACCGAGCTGGTCTGCCAGATGAACCACGCCCTGCTCGGCGGCATCTGCGACCGGGTCGGTGGGCTCCGGGCCGATCTCGAGCCGGCCGAGGGGCGCTGCTGCGTCGTGCTCACCGCGGCTGGCTGAGCGACCCGGCGCGCGACTGCGAATGTTGCAGGAGTGACCTCAGGCAGGCTCAAGTGCGGCCCCACCAGCGACATTGGCAGTCCGGCACCCCACTTGCGCCTGCGCAGCACAATGGCGGGATGGACATCCTCGGCACCCCGGAGCAGCCCACGTTCGGGCTGGACACGTTCGGTGACGTCGGGCTGGAGGCCCGCGAGCACGGGGCGGAGCCGGTGCCGATGCCCGAGGCGATCCGCGAAGTGGTCGAGGAGGGCGTGCTCGCAGACCAGGTGGGCATCGATTACATCGGGCTGGGCGAGCACCACCGGCCCGACTACGCGATCAGCTCCCCCGACGTCGTCCTCGCGGCCATCGCGGCGCGCACGGAGCGGATCCGGCTCGGCACCGGCGTGACGGTGCTCAGCTCCGACGACCCGGTCCGGGTCTTCGAGCGGTTCGCGACGCTCGACGCCGTCTCCTCCGGCCGCGCCGAGGTGACGATGGGCCGGGGCAGCTTCGTGGAGTCGTTCCCGCTGTTCGGCTTCCGGCTGGAGGACTACGAGCTGCTCTTCTCCGAGAAGCTCGACCTCTGGGCGCGCCTCCTCAGCGAGCAGCCGGTGACGTGGCAGGGCAGCACCCGGCCGCCCCTGGACGGGCGCCAGCCGTTCCCCACCACGGAGCGCGGCCGGATCCCCACCTGGGTCGGCGTCGGCGGCACCCCGGAGTCGGTCGTCCGCGCGGCGTCGTACGGCTTCCCCCTGGTGCTCGCCGTGATCGGCGGGTCCCCGGCGCGGTTCGCGCCGCTGGTCGAGCTCTACCACCGCGCGCTCACGGAGCAGGGGCACGACCCCCTACCGGTCGCGATGCACTCCCCCGGCCACGTCGCCGCCACCGACGAGCAGGCCCGCGAGGAGCACTTCGCACCCCAGCGCGACACCTTCGCGCGGATCGGCAAGGAGCGGGGCTGGGGGCAGCCGATGGGCCGGGACGAGTACGACGCCATGTGCGGTCCCATGGGCGCCTACTTCGTCGGCTCCCCCGAGACGGTGGCGCGCAAGATCGCCTGGGCCATGACGACGCTCGGCCTCTCGCGGTTCCAGCTCAAGTACGCCGTCGGGGCGCTGCCGCACGCCGCCCGGATGGAGTCGATCCGCCTCTACGGCGAAGAGGTGGTCCCCCGGGTCAGAGAGCTGCTCGCATCGAACTGACCCGGGGCGCTGGTGGGCGCAGCCGGAACCTCGCTAGTGCAGTCGGACCCGGGGGTCGAGCACTGCGTAGGCCACGTCGACCAGGATGTTGGCGACCACCACCGCAGCGGATGCGAACACCACGATGCCGAGGATGACCGGTAGGTCCTGGCGGACGATCGCGTCGATCGCGGTCTTGCCGAGGCCGGGAAGGCTGAAGACGGTCTCGGTGACCACGACGCCGCCGACCAGCTGGCCCAGGTCGATGCCGAACTGGGTGACCACGGGAGTCAGCGCGCTCCGGAGTCCGTGCGTGAGCACCACCCGGCGCTCGCCGATGCCCTTGGACCGGGCGGTGCGGATGTAGTCCTCGCCCAGCACGTCGAGCATCGAGGCGCGGGTGAGCCGCGTGTAGGTCGCGGCCAGCACCAGGGCGAGGGTGACCCAGGGCAGGATCATGTGCACGAACCAGCCCCACGGGTCGTCGCCGAGGGGCACGTAGCCCCCTGGTGGGAACCACCGGAATCCCGCCAGGGTGAGCTGGAAGTAGAGGAAGTAGAGCAGCAGCAGGCCGAGCAGGAACGTCGGCATGGAGTAGAAGAACAGCGCGAAGCCGGTCAGCGCCCGGTCCACGAACGAGCGCGGGAACACCGCGGAGAGCACGCCGTTGGACACGCCCAGCAGCATCCAGATCACCGCTGCCCCGACGGCCAGCGAGATCGTGATCGGCAGCGCCTCGGTGATCATCTCCGAGACGGGCCGGCTGTAGTAGTAGTCGAAGCCGAGGTTGCCCTGCAGCAGCCCCCCGTCACCGGTGACGCCGAGGAAGTCCAGGTACTGCTTCCACACCGGCTGGTCGAGGCCGAGCCGCTCCCGGATCTGCTCGATCACCTGCGGGCTCGCCTGCCGGCCCGCCATCGTCCGGGCCACGTTGTTCGGCGTCACGAAGAACAGCGCGAAGACGGCCATGGTGATCAGCCACATCACGAAGACACCGAGGAGCGTCCGACGGATCAGGAACCGCACCATGTCAGTCGCCTCCCTTCGCCGCCATCATCCGGTCGGTGCGCGGGTCGAAGGCGTCGCGGACACCGTCACCGAAGAGGTTGAACGCCAGGGTGGTCACCAGCAGGGCGAGGCCCGGGAACAGCACGAACCACCACGAGGTCGTGTAGTACTTCTGCGACTCGCTCAGCATCCCGCCCCAGTCCGCGGTCGGCGGCGGCAGGCCGAGGCCGAGGAACGACAACGTCGCCTGTACGACGATCACGACCGGGATCAGCAGGGTGGTGTAGACGATCACCTGCGCGAGCACGTTGGGCAGAATGTCGACGAACATGATCCGGGCGTTGCCGGCGGCGAGCGAGCGGGAGGCCTCGACGAACTCCCGCTCGCGCAGGGAGAGCACCTGGCCGCGCACGATCCGCGCCACCGACGCCCAGCTGAAGGCGCCGATCACCAGGACGGTGTTGAACAGGCCACCGCCGATGATGGAGACCAGGGCGATCGCCACCAGCAGGAACGGCACGGAGAGGATGATGTCGATCAGCCGGGCCAGCACGGTGTCGACCCAGCCGCCGAGGAAGCCGGCGGCGAGGCCGACCACGACGCCGATCGCGACGGTGATCGCGGTGGCGATGACCCCGACGAGCAGCGAGATCCGCGCGCCGTAGGCGATCCGCACCAGGATGTCGCGACCGAGCGAGTCGGTGCCGAGCCAGAACTCGCCCGAGGGCGCCACCGGCAGGCCCGCCGGCGACAGCCCGGTCTTGCGGTACTGCTGGTTCGGCGGATGGCCGGTGAGGTCGGCCACGAGCGGCGCGAAGACGGCGAGCAGCACGATCAGGCCGATCACCACGAGGCACACCATCGCGACCTTGTCGTGCAGCAGCCGGCGGGCTGCCAGGGTCCACGGGCTGCGCGCCTCGATGCCGGCGGCGGTGTCGGCCGGCGCGCTGTCGCCACCGGCGCCGGGCGCCGGGTCGGTGCGCGCCATCTCCTGCTCGCTCATGAGCCGCTCGCCTCCTTGCCCCGGGAGAGGTCGTCGAGGCTGGTGTCGTCCAGCTCGGTGTCGCTGATGGTCGGACGGTTGCCCGCGAGCTGCTCGCCGGCCGCCAGCGGGTGCAGGCACGCCGTCGCGTGCTCGGGCGGGTCGCCCAGGACCGGCTCGGTCGGCGGGACGATCTGCACGCAGTCCTCCTGTGCCCGGGGACAACGCGTGTGGAAGCGGCACCCGGACGGTGGGTGCACCGGCGAGGGGATGTCGCCGGCCAGCACGACCCGCTCGCGGCTGTCGGCGAGGTCAGGGTCCGCGACGGGCAGCGCCGAGAGCAACGCCCGCGTGTAGGGGTGCCGCGGCAGCTCGAACAGCATCTCCGAGGGCGCCGTCTCCACGATCTTGCCCAGGTACATCACCGCGATCCGGTCGCTGACGTGCCGCACCACCGACAGGTCGTGGGAGATGAAGACGTAGGTGAGGCCGAAGTCGTCCTGCAGGTCGATGAGGAGGTTGAGGACCTGGGCCTGGATGGACACGTCGAGCGCGGAGACCGGCTCGTCGCACACCAGCACCTTGGGGCGCAGCGCCAGTGCCCGCGCGACGCCGATGCGCTGCCGCTGGCCACCGGAGAACTCGGCCGGGAACCGGTTGTAGTGCTCGGGGTTCAGCCCGACGCGCTCCATCAGCTCCTGCACGCGGACCCGGCGCTCCCGGCCGCTGACGATGTTGTGGATCGCGAACGGGTCGCCGATGATCGAGCCGACCCGTCGGCGGGGGTTCAGCGAGCCGTAGGGGTCCTGGAAGATCATCTGGATCTCGCGGCGGACCGGCCGCATCTCCTTGCGGGAGAGGGTCGAGATGTCCTGGCCGTCGAACTCGATCGTCCCGCTGGTGAGGTCGTAGAGGCGGGTGATGCACCGGGCCAGCGTCGACTTGCCGCAGCCGGTCTCGCCCACGAGGCCGAGCGTCTCGCCGGGCCGCACGTCGAGGTCCACGCCGTCGACGGCGTGCACGTAGTCCTGCTGGCCGCCGAACAGCTTGCCCGACTTCACCGGGAAGAGCTTGCGGGCGTCGCGCACCTTGATCAGGGGTTCGGTGCTCACGCGGTCTCCTCCCTGCTCGACTCGAGCTCCCGGCGGGCCTGCACACGGCCTTCCTCGTCGACCGGCAGCCAGCACGCGGAGTGGTGCTCGTCGGTGCCGAACACCTCGCGCAGCGGCGGCGTCTCGGCCCAGCACTTGTCGAAGGCGTAGGGGCACCGCGGCGCGAAGGGGCAGCCCTCGCCGAGGCCGATGAGGCTCGGTGGCGCCCCCGGGATCGGGGTGAGCCGCATGTCGCCGCCGCCCTGGGCGGGCAGCGAGTTCAGCAGGCCCTCGGTGTAGGGGTGGTGCGGGCGGTAGAACAGCTCCCGCCGCGGCGCCTTCTCCATCACCGCGCCGGCGTACATCACCGCGACGTCGTCGGCGACCTGGGCGACCACGCCGAGGTCGTGGGTGATCAGGATGATGGCGGTGCCGAACTCCTCCTGCAGCTTGGCCATCACCGAGAGCACCTGCGCCTGCACGGTGACGTCCAGGGCGGTCGTCGGCTCGTCGGCCACGAGCAGCACCGGGTCGTTGGCCATCGCCATCGCGATCATCGCGCGCTGGCGCATGCCGCCGGAGAACTGGTGCGGGTACTCGTCGACGCGCTTCTCCGGGTTGGGGATGCCCACGAGCCGGAGCAGCTCGACGGCTCGCTCACGCGCGGAGTCCTTCGAGACGGACTTGTCGTGGGCGCGGATCATCTCCACGATCTGCCAGCCCACCTTGTAGTAGGGGTGCAGCGCCGACAGTGCGTCCTGGAAGATCATCGCGATCCGGGAGCCGCGCAGCTCGCGCAGCACCGCCTTGTCCGCGGTGAGCAGGTCGATGCCGTCGAAGACGGCCTCTCCGGAGATCTTCGCGCCGCGGGTGAGGCCGGTGATCGTCTGGGTGCTCACGCTCTTGCCCGAGCCGGACTCCCCGACGATGGCCAGCGTCCTGCCCGCGTCGACCTCGAAGGAGACGCCGCGGACCGCGCGCACCACGCCGTCAGGGGTGTCGAAGGAGACCCTCAGGTCCCTGACCTCCAGCAGTGCCATGTCGCGCTCCCGTGATGGATCCGAGTGGTGTGCTCCGGCGGGCCGTCGCCGGTCGGAGCGGGGGCCGGACACCGGTCCGGGACCCGCGTGCTGCGGGTCCCGGACCGGTGCGGACGCTCAGCCGCCCTGCTTGCCCTTCTCCAGCCACACGTTCACCGGGTCGAACGCCTGGTAGGTGGTCATGTAGATGGCGTTGTGGACCTGCTCGGCGTGGTACCGGGCTTCCTTCGGGTTGGTGATCGGGAAGAACGCAGCGTCCTTCATCACCTGTTCGTCGGCCTTGGCCCACAGGTCGGCTGCCTCGTCCTCGGTCTCCGCAACGGCGGCCTGGTCGATCAGCTTGTTGGCCTCCGGGCTGTCGTAGAACCCGAAGTTGCTGCCCCGTGGCGGGAACGCCGCCTCGCCGTAGAAGAGCGGCTTGAAGTAGGACAGCGCCGCGTTGCCGTACCAGTCGGCGCCCCAGCCGGCCAGGGACAGGTCCCAGACACCGCGCTTGGCCACGTCGGGCACCTGCAGGTACTTGGTGTAGAAGTCCGCGTCCGGCGACTCCACGCCCTCGACCTTGATGCCCACCTTGGACAGGTCCTGCTGCACCGTCTGGAAGGCCTTGGAGCTGGCCTCCGACGACGGGCGGTAGAGGAACTTCAGGGTCATCCCGTTCGGATAGCCGGCCTCCTTGAGCAGCTGCTTCGCCTTGTCGACGTCGTACTCGTAGAGGTCGATGTCGCGCGAGCCGAGGATGTTGCCCGGCAGCACGTGGGTCAGCGGGTTGTTCAGGTCGGGCCCGTTGAGCACCTGGATCAGGTTGTCGCGGTTGATCGCGTGCTCGAGCGCCTGCCGCACCTTCAGCTTGCCCATCGCGCTGTTGTTGTTGGGCGAGACGAAGTTGAACACGACGTACGGGTTCGACGACGCCGTCTCACCGACCACCAGGTTGGGGTCGTTGGTGCTCATCAGCCCGGGGATCCGCGAGGGCGGCGGCGCGACGCCGAACGTCATGTCGGCGTTCTCCGTGCCGGTCTCCAGCTGCTGCTGCATCGACTCCTGCGACACCGTCATGTCCACGACGATCCGGTCCACGTAGGCCTTGCGGATCGGGTCGGAGTCGGCGTCCCAGGCAGGGTTGCGCGTGTAGACGAGCTTCTTCGTCGGCGTCCAGGTCTCGACCTGGTAGGGGCCGTCGGACAGCAGGTTGTCGGCCAGCTCGGGGCTCGCCGGCTTGTAGGCCAGCCACTCCTCGGGCGCCGCCGAGAACGCCGGCATCGCCAGCATGTCGACGAAGTACGTCGCGGGGTTGTTGAGCTCGAAGACCAGGGTCTTGTCGTCCTTGGCCTGGACGCCCGCGATGTCGTTGTCGCGGATGTAGTCACCCATCGCCTTTGCGGTCGGCTTCACCTTGCTGAAGCCGTCGCAGAACTCCTGGTAGCCCTTGATCAGGGTGGCGAAGTCCGGGATGCCGCCGAACGGCTGGTAGGGGTTGCAGGTGCGCTTGATGCCGCGCGCGAAGTCCGCCGCGGTCACCTCGCGCTCGGGCGAGCTGTTCCACTTCACCCCGTCCCGCAGCTTGATCGTGTAGGTCTTGGCGTCCTCGCTGATCCCGCCGTTGTCCGTGGTGGGGATCTCCTCCGCCACGTCGGGCACGGCCGTGGTGGTCTTGCCCTCCTCGGCCGGGTAGCTGAACAGCTGGCGCGACCACATCCGCAGGTTGAGGTAGCCCAGCGAGTAGTAGCTGATGTTCGGGTCCATGTAGTCGACGTCGCTGGTCCCGAGGATGTTCAGCGTCCCGCCACGGACCGCGTTCTCGGTCTCGTTCTGGCCGCCGCTCGTGTTGGTGTCACCACCCCCCGAGCCACACGCCGTGAGGACCATCGCGGCGGCGCACGCCCCGATGATCGCCTTCAAACTTCTGCTTCTGGCACGCATCTGGTGCTCCCCTCATCTGGCAAGTCCTGACGAAACCCAGTCCTGGGTGCAGTCCTGGCCCTGACGTTAGGAACGGCCACCGGGTCCCTCCACAAACGTCTCCGAATGTCACACGGCCGTCACACAACCGGGTGCCAAGGTCACCGTTCGGTCACGATCGCCCTTCATCCGTCGTGACACGATGGGTTCTGGGCACGAGCGAAGGGAGGCCGGTGGGGTGTACGGCGATCCCGCACGCGACGCACCGGTCGGCAGGGAACCGCCGGGGAGTGCGAACCACATGACCAAGCAGCTGCTGTTGATCGAGGACGAGCCGCGAGTCCGCCACGGGCTGGGGCTCGCGTTGGAGGACCAGGGCTTCAGCGTGGCGCAGGCCAGCGACGGACGCGGCGGCCTCGCCCGCCTGGAGGAGGTCCGGCCCGACGTCGTACTCCTCGACGTGATGCTGCCCGACGTCGACGGCTTCACAGTGTGCCGGACCATCCGCCGGCACAGCGACGTCCCGGTGATCATGGTGACGGCCCGCACCGACGCCGCCGACGTGGTGACCGGCCTCGAGGCGGGCGCCGACGACTACGTCACCAAGCCACTGGTCGCCCGGGTCCTGTCCGCCCGGATTCGGGCACTGCTGCGGCGGGTCGACGACTCGCCGTGCGAGGACCTGGCCGACGGTGAGATCGAGGCCGGTGACCTCCGCATCGACCTGGGCGCCGCCACGGTGTCCCGCGACGGCGCGGACCTGCCGGTGACCCGGACCGAGTTCAAGCTGCTGGCCGCGCTCGCCGCCGCCCACGGGAACGTGTGCAGCCGCGAGCACCTGCTGGAGCAGGTCTGGGGCTACGGGTACTTCGGCGACAGCCGGATCGTCGACGTGCACGTCCGGCGGCTCCGCGCCAAGATCGAGCGGGACCCCTGCCGTCCCGTCCACGTGGTCACCGCGCGCGGGCTCGGCTACCGACTGGTCCGGTGACCCGGGGGTGAGCGGCCGGACCGTCCGCCTCGGGCTACGGGCACGGCTCGCACTGCTCCAGGGCCTGCTGGCGCTGCTCATCTGCGGCGCCATCACCGCCGTCGTCTGGGCGGTGAGCGCACACGTGCTCGTCGACCGGCACCGTGCCGTGGTGACCGCGCGCGCGCTGTCCGGGGCCCAGGCGCTGGCGACCGGGCTCGAGCAACCAGGAGCCGCCGCGCCCCGCGAGCTGCTCGAGCGGGTCAACCGGCCGGACTCCGTGCTGCTCGTGCTCTGGCACGAGGGCCGGTGGAGCACGACCAGCGAGCGGGACCTGCACGCACTCCAGCCCACGCTGGCCTCCCTGGTCAGGTCCGGCTCACCGCGATCCGCCCGGATCGACGTGCTCGGCGAGGACATGCGGGTCGTCGGGGTGGCGTTGCCGCACGCGGCCGGCTACTACTTCGAGCTGGCGCCCACGACCGACGTGGACGGGACGGTGCGGCTGCTCGGGCTCACCTTCACGGCCGGGACGATCGCCGTCGCCCTGGTGGCCGCCGCGCTGGGCTGGCTGGCCGGCAACCGGGCGCTGCGGCCGCTCGCCGTCTTCTCCCGCGCGGCGGCGGCTGCGGCGGCCGGCGAGCCGCATGCCCGCCTGGACGCCGAGGACGATCCCGACCTCGGCCAGCTGGCCCGGTCCTTCAACAGCACCACGGAGGCGCTGCGGCAGCGGGTGCAGGCCGACGCCCGGTTCGCCGCCGACGTCAGCCACGAGCTGCGCACCCCGTTGACGACGATGCTCAACTCCATGGACGTCATCGAGGCCCAGCGCGACCGGTTGCCGGAGCGGGCACGCGAGGCCGCGGAGCTGCTGGACGCCGAGCTGCAGCGGTTCCAGCAGCTGGTCCTGGACCTGCTCGAGATCTCGCGGGCCGAGGGCGACCAGCACCCGCGACTGGAGCCCACCGCGGTCGCCGAGGCCGTCCGGGTGGCGGCCGACGCAGCGGCCGGTCGTCCGGTGACGCGGGTCGAGCCCGACGCGGAGGGCGTCGTACTCGCCCTGGACCGGCGGCGGATCGAGCGGATCGTCGGCAACCTCGTCCGCAACGCCGACCAGCACGGCGGGGGCTGCACCGCGGTGCACGTCGTGGCGGAACCGGAGTCGGTGAAGATCGTGGTCGACGACGCGGGCCCGGGCATCCCGCCGGACCGGCGCGAACGCGTGCTGGAGCGGTTCGTCTCCACGGCGACCGGGCCGACGGGCGGTTCCGGCCTGGGGCTGTCCATCGTGCAGGTGCACGTGCGGGCCCACCAGGGCCGCTTGCGGCTGACGGAGCGGCCGGGAGGAGGCACCCGTGCGGTGGTGACACTGCCGTGCCGGGCATCGGTTTGACCGGCAGGCTCGGGGGTACGACGCCGGGTCCGGAACCGACGACACGGAAGGGCGACCATGGCAGACGCAGCGAAGCACCGCGCCAAGGCGCACGACCTGCCGGAGGGCGACGCGGTCCGGGTGCTGCTCGAGCAGCACGCCCGCATCGTCGACCTCTTCGGTGAGGTCCGTACCACCAGCGGTGAGGAGCGGCAGGCGGCCTTCGACCGGCTCCGAGCCCTCCTCGCAGTGCACGAGACCGCGGAGGAGATGGTCCTTCGGCCGGTCTCGCAGGCAGTGGCCGGACACGACGTGATCGAGGCACGCAACGAGGAGGAGCGACAGGCCAACGCAGCGCTGCAACGCCTGGAGAAGCTCGACGTGGACAGCGCCGAGTTCACCCGGGAGATCGCAGCCTTCGAGAAGTCCGTGCTCGCGCACGCCGAGGCCGAGGAGTCAGAGGAGTTCCCGGCGGTGCTCGCCGAGTGCGACGCCGACGAGCGTCAGGCCCTCGGCAGGAATCTCGAGCTCGCGGAGAAGATCGCCCCCACGCACGCGCACCCGTCCACGGCCGGGTCGACCGCAGCGCAGTACATGGCCGGGCCGTTCGCCTCGATCGTCGACCGGGCCCGGGACGCGTTCAGCAAGCTGCGCTGAGTCGCTCCGCCGGCCGGTTCAGTCGTAGAGGACCTCGGGACACGCGGTGCACTCGAACATCCGCACCTGCGCGAAGTCGTCGTACTCCACCGACACCAGCCGCCACTGGTGGACGTGCGTCGGCACCAGCCGGAGGACCGGCGAGGGACTGGGCTCGGGAAGCTCCGCAGCCGGGATGGCCATGCCGGTCTCCTCCCCGGTCGCACGTCGGTGGCGGCCTGATCATGCCCTTCGTACCCGCTCCTAAACGTGCGCCACACCGCAGGGAGCCGTGACCAGCTCGGGCGGGCCGGCCGGTCTGCGGCTCACCCCACGCCGGGCCCGCTGGTACGGAACGATGGTGCCAACGGTTCTGGATCCCACCAGGCCCCGCCCTCATCGCTCCACCGGTCGCGCGCGTCCTCGTCGGGTCCGTCGAGCACCTCGGCGAGCAGCGACGCCGCGGAGTGCCGGTTGCCCGGGGTGGCGGAAGCGAGGAGAGCTTCCTCGCCCTGGCCGTGGGTGAAGCCGGGCGGTACGACGAGCAGGTGCAGCATCCGGTGGTCGGAGGTGCGCAGCTGGATGAGGTGGGTGTCGTCATTCGGGAAAGAGCCGGCCTTGAGGTAGCCGTGCGCAAGCGGCACCCGGTGCGGCCGGTCGTCCCAGTCCGGACGCGAGAACAACGCTCGCTGGATGCGCGGCCGATCCGTCGGGAAGTGCTCGACGAGGTCGGCCAGCTCCACGGCCAGGTCCCGGCTCTGTGGCCACCACCCCCCGTCGAGCCGGTCGTGGCCGGGATGCTGGGAGAGCCGCAACCTGAGCGGTAGACGGGTCTTCGGAGGGGATGATGTCGACGCCGCCATGGCGTCCCGCCTTTCAACCGGCTGGGGCGCTCCGGACCGGAGGGCACCGCTCGGTCTGTCCTCTCCAACCTACCTCGCCTGCGGCCGGACGCGGGGCCGCGCGGCACTCCTTCCGTACTGCCGGTGCGTGCGATACTCGCCGGGTGGGTGGACGGCGGGCGGCGCGGACGTCGACCGCCGAGCTGATCGCCTTCGAGGTCGCGACCCGCGATCTCGTGGGGCTGGCGCTCCGCAGCGTCGAGCAGCTCGAGGTGACGCTCTCGCAGTTCCGACTCCTGCTGGTGCTCGACGAGCTCGGCCGGTCAAGCTCGACCCGGTGCGCTCAGGCGCTCGGCGTGGTGGGCTCCTCGGTGACCCGGCTGGCTGACCGGCTGCACGCCTCGGGGCACCTCGTTCGCGGCGCCGACCCGGACAACCGCAGCATCGTCACCCTGGAGCTGACGGACGCGGGCCGCCGCGTCGTACGCCAGGTGCAGGACCGCCGGCGCCGGGAGCTGCGGCGCGCGCTGGACGGTCTCGACCCGGCCGCGCGGGCCGTCTGCACGGCCGCGCTGGAGGAGCTCCACCACGCGCTGAGCGGGGCGGAGAGCGACGAGCCGCACCATGGACTGCCGCTGTAGTCGAGCCTGGTGACCTCCGGCCGAAAACAGAGCCTTGCACCCTGCAATACTTGCCCTGCGCAAGGGTAGGATCGGACGCATGAGCACCACGACAGCCGACGTCACCAGCAACCACACCCGCACCCAACCCCCGCAGAAGCTCGGCCCACTGACGCCGCTCGTCGGCGAGTGGGAGGGCAACGTCGGCGTCGACCTCTCCTACCACAACCAGGACGACGAGACGAGTCACACTCCCTACTTCGAGAAGGCCGTCTTCAAGCCGATCCCGCTCCAGGAGAACGGCCAGCAGGTCCTCTGGGGGCTCAACTACACGATGACGGCCTGGCGCCACGGCGAGGAGGCGATGGACCCCTTCCACGACGAGGTCGGCTTCCTGCTCTGGGACAAGGCCAACGGGCAGGTCATCCGCAACGTCGTCTTCGGACGCGGCATCGCGATCCTCGCCGGCAGTGACGCGAGGCCGGGCGACCGGGTGCTGCGCTTCGACGCGAAGCCCGGGGACCCGTCGTACGGCATCCTGCAGAACCGCTACCTGATGGAGCGCGCGGAGATCAAGGACTTCACCAGCAGCTTCACCTTCAACGACGACGGCACCTTCAGCTACACCTCCGACCTGCTCCTGCGGCTCGCGGCGACCGGGACGGAGATGCACCACACCGACGAGAACACCCTGCATCGAGTCAAGCGGTACCACCCGAGCGTCGAGCTGGGCTGATCTCCGCGGGCGTTCGGCCCTATGGCACCGGAGCGGCACAGCCGAGCTCGGGCATCAGGGCCGAGCGCAACTGGCGCTTCGCGGTCTGGTAGTGATTGCGCGCCGTGGACGCCGGGACGCCGAGGACGTCGGCTGCCTCAGCCAGCGTGAAGCCCTCCCAGTGCACCAGCCGCACGAGCTCGGCCAGCCTCGGTTCGAGGCGGGCGATGGCGTCGCGCACCTCGAGGCCGTCATCGGCCCCCGGGGCGCTGGAGCCGGCGGCCAGGACGCCTCGGAGGCGACCGGCCAGGCTGTGGCGTCGCCGTGCTCCGCGGGCGTGGTTGAGCAGGGTGTGGTGGGCGATCCCGAACAGCCAGCGACGAGCTGCCTCCGGGTCCTCGGGCATCACTCGGATGCGGCGCCAGGCGGTCGCCAGCGTCTCGGCGAGCTGGTCCGGAGCATCGTCGTCACCAATGCGTCGCCGGAAGTAGGCAAGCAGGTCCGGTGCCGCCTCCGTCAGGGCGGCCTCGCGACGCTCGCTCATCGCGCGTAGTCCGGAGTCGTCGGTGCCACGCCGCCCTCGCAGCGGACCTCGCCACCCCAGCGGTAGTCGATGTCGGGCGGATAGCCGGCCTCGGCCAGCTTGTCCTTGACGGCCGTCGCGATGGCGCTCGAGACCGCGGTGGCGTACTCGTAGTCAGCGTCGTAGTACGACGTGCCGTAGCCAGCTCTGACTGCGGTGCCGTCCGCGCGGTACCAGACGTCGCCCTTCTGGCGGATGGCGCTGATGGCGGCGTCGACGTCTGCAACATCGTCCAGCGTGTGGCTGGCGAGCCAGTGGTGGATCATGGCGTTCGCTCCTGGGTCATCGACCTGGAGGTCCCCGATCCGCTCCTGGCACCTGGCGCCGCCGGGAAGGGCGAAGCTGATCACTGCGTCTGGCTGCTCGGCCCAAGGATTGGCCCAGCCACCGATCGCCGTCGCAGCGGCAGCGGCGCCACCGACCGCGAGGAACGCCGCAGTCGCACCGGCGACCACCGTGCGCCGCCGCCGTTGCGGACGACGGGCACCGCGACAACGGCTGACGAGGTCGACGACAGCCGCTGACAGCTCAGTGACCGGAGCATCGGGCAGCGATGGGACGGAGGCGTCGAGGAGGTCGTCGAGCGCTTGTTGCATGGTGTCTCCCGTCTGATGGGGTCCTGACACCTCTACATGTCCGGCAGGCGGCGAGATGTCCGGCTGCGACGTGGCTCAGGGGCCAAGGGTTCCGATGGGGAGCACGGTGACGCCGTCGGGTCGGCGGTAGCCGAACCCGGTGGACGTGATGACGCCCAGCGCCGCCGGGACACCGTTCTTGCCGCGGTCGACCTTCTCAGCGAACGACAGCAGGGCGGCCGCCGCCTTGTCCGCGTCCGCGGGGTTCATCTTCACCTCGAACGCGCCCCATTGGCCGTCTGGCAAGGTGACGACGACGTCCACTTCGTTCTGGTTCTGGTCGCGCCAGTGGTGGACCTGCCCGCCGAGCTTCTGTGCGTAGATGCGGACATCGCGCACCACGAGGTTCTCGAAGAAGTAGCCGGTTGCGTTGAGGTCTGCAAGTAGCTGGGTGGGCCCTTGGCCGAGTGCTGTGACCGCGAGGGATGGGTCGACGAAGTAGCGGGTGGGCGACGACTGCAGCGGAGTGGCCGAGCGCATGTGTGGCGCCCAAGCCGGCGAGTTCTCGATCAGCCGGAGCCGGGTCAGCGAGTCGAGGTAGCCGTTGACGGTGGCCCGGGCAACTGGGCCGTCCGCGCCGCCGACGTCCTTGGCCAGTGCGGTGACCTTCACGGCGGTGCCGACGTTACGAGCCAATGAGTTGAGCAGCCGGCGGATGTTCTCCGGATCGCGTCGCCGTGCGCCGAGTCCTTGGATGTCGACCAGGACGATCTGGTTGAGGTAGTCATGCAGCCACCTGCCGGCGTCCTGGGTGTCGGCGTCGAGCAGGGCCGGCCAGCCGCCGATGCAGATCCGGTCGATGATGTCAGGAACGGTCAGGCCGGAATCCTGGGCGGTGACCTTGTCGCCGGCCAGGAGCCCTTTCAGGGATGCCTGCCCGGTGGAGTGACCCGACTCCGCCAGGGACATGGGCCGCATCTGGATGATTGCGATACGGCCAGCGCCGGAGTGCCGGTTGACGTCGTCTCTGGGGGTAGCCGACCCGGTCAGGATGTATAGCCCCTTCGCGGGTGCCCGGTCGTCGACGGCCCGGCGGACCTGGTCCCACAAGGTGGGGACGACCTGCCATTCGTCGAGCAGCACCGGGGTGGGACTGTCGAGGAGGAGGTCAGGGGCAACGCTGGCTGCGTTGCGGGCCGCCGAGTCGACGTCGAGTCGGTGGGTCGTGTTTGCCTTCTGAATTGCTGACTCGGTCTTGCCGCACGCCTTCGGCCCCTCGATAAGGACGGCGCCGATGGCGCTCAGCCGTTCAGCGAGCTCGCCGTCCACGACCCGCTTGCGATACCCGCCTACCGCCATCGCCGAAGCTCCCTCTCCAAGCCGATACGTACAACTGCGCAAGAACCATAGCGTTACCTTTACAGATTCCATAGATGTGACTTTGCGGAATCAATAAGCCCTCATGCTCCCGCGCTCAGGCCGCGGCCGGGGGTGACCCCCCAGACAGCGGCTGCAGGCGCGGGATCAACGGGATGACATCACGACAACCAGCACGACGACGGCCGCCTCATGCCCCCGGACTGATGACGATGAAGACGAGAAAGAGGAAGGACGAGTACGAGAGCGGCCAAGGTTGCTGGAGGATGCGGCTGGGCTGTCGCCCTCAGGGCACGGTCATAGTCCGAGGTCTCGGCTCGAGGTGGTAGCCAGCGCTTCGAGGGGGCGGATGTAGCGGTTGACCAGGACGGAGAGGTCACGGTGCCGGGTCTGCGCGGCGATCCGAGCGAGCGGGACTCCGCCCAGCGCGGCGGTGGTGGCGTGGCCGGCGCGCAGGAGTGGGCGGTGATCCGGGTGGCGTCCAGGCCGGCGTCGTGGGCGCGGGTGCGCGGTGCCGTAGGTACGGCGCAGACCGAGCCGGACCTGCCGGACGATCTCGGACGCCACCGGATCGTCCATACCTTGCATCCGGTGCACGTGCCGGATCGCGGTGCAGGCACCATCGATGCTGGTGATCGCGAGGCCGGCGGCGGCGCGCTCGGTCAGGTAGGCGCACAGCGCGGCCGGGTCGTCAGGCAGCGCACTGAGCTCACGGGCGGCACACCAGCGGGCCCACTGGCCCCAGGTGTAGGCGTAGACCCGGCGGGTGGACTCGGTACGGGCGGCGTCGATCGTCGCGGCGATCCGGGCGGCATCCTGGTCGGTCAGCGTGTCCGGCCGGACGATGGCGGTGGCAGGTTCAACGGACCCGGCTCGCGGATCCGCGCGGAGGAGAGTGATCATCCTCGCCGTATCGCCGGGAGGATGCCCGGCCGGCCAGTCTTCGCCGCTCCCCCACCCG
>DASSOK010000089.1:0-3318 GCA_035700665.1 Marmoricola sp. | reverse complement strand
GCTCGAGCCGGAGGTCCAGCGGCTCACCGAGGCCTACCTCGACGCGGCGCTGCGCGAGGGCGAGGATCTCGACTGGATCGGTCAGGTCGCCGGCCTCCTGCCCATGGACGTCATCTCGGAGATGATGGGCGTGCCGGCCGCTGACCGGGCGGAGGTACGACGTCTGGCCGACCTGGTGGTGCATCGCGAGGACGGCCTGCACGACGTCCCGCCGGGCGGGATGGAGGCGGCCCTGGTTCTCGTCGACTACTACGCCGGCATGCTCGCCGAGCGGAGGCGGCGACCCACCGACGACCTCACCTCGGCGCTGCTGGCGGCGGAGGTCGACGGCGACCGGCTCGACGACGACGAGATCATCGGCTTCCTGTTCCTGATGGTGGTGGCGGGCAACGAGACGACCACCAAGCTGCTCGGCAACGCGCTCTTCCACCTCGGCGCGAACGCCGACCAGATGCAGGACGTCTTCGGCGCTCCGTCGGACTCGCCGGGCTCCGGGACCGGGCTGGTGGTTCCCTGGGTGGAGGAGACGCTGCGGCACGACACCTCCAGCCAGATGCTCGCGCGGCACCTGAGGGCGGACGTCACACTGCAGGGCAAGGTCGCGCCGGCCGGGTCCAAGGCGTTGCTCCTGCTGGGCTCGGCCAATCGCGACGAGCGGGTCTTCGCCGACCCGACGCGCTACGACGTGCATCGCGACAAGGACGAGCTGGCCAGGATCCTCAGCTTCGGGGCGGGCAAGCACTACTGCCTCGGCGCGAACCTGGCCCGGCTGGAGGCGCGCGTCGTCCTCACCGAGGTCGTCCGACGGTTCGCAGGCTTCGAGGTGCACGCCGACCGCGCGGTGCGGGTGCACTCCACGAACGTGCGCGGCTTCGCCGAGCTGCCGATCACCGTGGTGCCCAGGTGAGACGGCCGTGAGCGCGAAGTACGCCCAGCCCGACCGGCGCCCGGTCGTCGTCAGCGGCGCCTCCTCCGGGATCGGCGCGGCCACCGCGCTGGCGCTCGCGGAGGCCGGGTTCCCGGTCGCGCTGGGTGCCCGTCGGACGGACAAGTGCGCCGAGCTCGCCCAGGCCGTCCGCGAGCGCGGAGGCGAGGCGGTGGCCCACGCCCTGGACGTCACCGACGACGCCTCCGTGGCCGACTTCGCCGCCAAGGTGGCCGCCGACCTGGGCGACGTCGAGGTGGTCGTCTCGAACGCCGGGCTGGTCGCCCCGGGGACCATCCACGAGGTCGACACCGGTCGCTTCGGCGCGGAGCTGGACGTCAACGTGCTCGGGGCACACCGCCTGGTCCGGGCGTTCGTGCCCGGCATGGTGGAGAGGCGCCGGGGTGACGTCGTACTGGTCTCCTCCGACGTCGCCGTGCGCGCGCGTCCCTTCATGGGCGCCTACGCCGCCGGGAAGTGGGGCCTGGAGGGCATGGCGCACGCCCTGCAGATGGAGCTGGAGGGGACCGGCGTCCGGGCCAGCATCGTCCGGCCCGGGCCGACGTGGAGCGAGATGGGCGCCGACTGGGACGACGAGGCTGCCGCCGCGGTGCTCGACGCCTGGGTCCGCTTCGGGCTCGCCCGGCACCCGCACTTCCTGCGGCCCGAGGCCGTGGCTCGGGCGATCAGCACCGTGGTGTCGGCACCTCGCGGCACCCACCTCAACCTCGTCGAGGTCAGCCCCGAGGCACCCCTGGCCGATCCGCCGACCACGCAGGAGCGATCATGACGACCAGCGCGACCAGCACGACCGGCTCGACCGGCACCGCGGGCCTGGGCAGCATCCGGGAGGTCTCCAGTGCCTACCCGGGACACGAGCATGGTCACCTCGAGGACCTCCGCCACGACCCGATCGGGCTGTTGCACCGGGTCCGCGACGAGTGTGGCGACGTCGGCAGGTTCCGGCTCGCGGACAAGGACGTGGTGCTGGTCAGCGGCGCCGAGGCCAACGAGGTGTTCTTCCGGGCCCCCGACGAGGTGCTCGACCAGGCGGCGGCCTATCCGTTCATGACGCCGATCTTCGGCAAGGGCGTCGTCTTCGACACCACGCCCGAGCGACGCAAGGAGGCCCTGAAGAACCAGGCGCTGCGCGGCGACATGATGCGCGGCCACGCCGCCACGATCGAGGGAGAGATCCGGCGGATGGTGGCCGGCTGGGGCGACTCGACCGAGGAGTGGGGCGAGATCGACCTGCTCGACTGGTTCGCCGAGCTGACCATCTACACCACGTCGGCCTGCCTCATCGGCAAGCGGTTCCGCGACCAGCTGGACGGCCGCTTCGCCGCCCTCTACCACGACCTGGAGCGAGGGACGGACGCCATCGCCTACGTCGACGCCCATGCCGACATCGAGAGCTTCCGCAAGCGTGACGCCGCGCGCCTGGCCCTCGTCCAGCTGGTGCAGGGCATCATCGACCAGCGCGAGGAGGCAGGGAAGGTCCCACGCGAGGAGCGCGACCTGCTCGACGTACTGGTCTCCCTGCGCAACGACGACGGGTCGCCGCACTTCTCCGCCGACGAGATCACCGGCATGTTCATCTCCATGATGTTCGCCGGACACCACACCAGCTCCGGGACGGCGGCCTGGACGCTGATCGAGCTGCTGCGCAACCCCGACCTGCTCGCCGGCATCGTCGCCGAGCTCGACGAGCTCTACGCCGACGGGGCCGAGGTGTCCTTCCGGGCGCTGCGCGAGATCCCCCGCCTCGAGGCGGCGCTGAAGGAGACGCTGCGCCTGCACCCGCCCCTGGTCCTGCTGCTGCGCGTCGCCCAGCAGGAGATCGGGATCGGCGGCCACACCGTGCCGGCCGGCACCATGGTGGGCGCCACGCCGCGGGTGTCCAACCGGATCCCGGAGGACTTCCCCGACCCTGACCGGTTCGACCCCGGTCGCTACGTGGATCCCCGGCAGGAGGACCTCACCAACCGGTGGACGTGGATCCCGTTCGGCGCCGGCCGGCACCGTTGTGTCGGCAACGCCTTCGCGATGATGCAGCTCAAGGCCATCTTCTCGGTGATCCTGCGCGACTACGAGTTCGAGATGGCCCAGCCCTCGGAGAGCTACCGCGACGATACCTCCAAGATGGTGATCCAGCTCGAGCAGCCGTGCCGGGTCCGCTACCGCCGGCGTCGCTCGCCCGCCGGGTCGAGTGCGCAAGTGGCTGCCCCGGCGACCACTTCCGCACTCGACCAGGGTGGGTGGGTGCACGCCGACCACGACCTGTGCCAGGGCCACCAGATGTGCCAGGCCGAGGCACCGGAGGTCTTCGGCTTCGACGAGCAGTCCGACAAGGTGGTCGTGCTCGACGTCGACCCCAGCCCTGAGCGCCGCGC
>DASSOK010000088.1:0-4722 GCA_035700665.1 Marmoricola sp. | reverse complement strand
GCGGAGCCGGCGATGCCCGACTGACGACTCGTCGGGCCACGAGACGCAACTCGGCGGGCCACGAGACGCAACTCGGCGTGCCGCGAGACGCAACTCGGCGTGTCACGATGACCGGGTGGACGTCGCGCTGATCCTGCTGGGGCTGGCGGTGGGCGTCCTCGTGGTCACCGAGATCGCCGAGCGGTGGGACCTGCCGGCGCCGCTGCTGCTGATCGCGGTCGGCATCGCGGCCTCGTTCGTGCCGCTGGTGCCGCAGGTGCAGCTGGGCCGAGACGTGGTGCTCCTGGGACTGCTCCCGCCACTCCTCTACGCAGCCGCCCTGCAGACCTCGCTCACCGACTTCAACGCCAACCGGCGGCCGATCCTGGTCCTGTCGATCGGCCTGGTCGTCTTCACCACCGTCGGTGTCGGGTGGGTGGTGCACACGCTGCTGCCCGGCGCGTCCTGGCCGACGGCGCTGATGATCGGCGCGGTGGTGGCGCCCCCGGACGCGGTCGCGGCCACCGCGATCGCCCGCCGGATCGGGCTGCCGCGACGCGTGGTGACCATTCTCGAGGGCGAGTCGCTGCTCAACGACGCCACCGCCCTGGTGGCGCTGCGCACCGCCATTGCGGCGGGTGCGGGGACCCTGCACCTCTGGCAGGTCGGGCTGGGCTTCGTGGTGGCTGCCGGAGGCGGCGTCCTCGTCGGCCTGGTGACCTTCCTGGTCGTGGGCAAGATCCGTCTGCTGATCGGTGAGCAGCCGGTGATGGACACCGCCATCTCCCTGGTCGTCCCGTTCGCGGCCTACCTCCTCGCCGAGCTGGTGCACGGCTCCGGAGTGATCGCCGTGGTGGTGGCCGGCCTGCTCCTCGGGCACAAGGCGCCGGTCCTGCAGACCGCGCAGGCGCGCATCGCCGAACGGACCAACTGGCGCACCATCGGCTTTCTGCTGGAGAACGCCGTGTTCCTGCTGAACGGCCTCCAGGCGCGGGCGATCGTCGCCGCCGCTCAGCGCAGCACCCTCGGGATGGACCGGATCGTCGTCATCTGCGGGGCCACGCTGCTGGCGGTGATCGTGCTGCGCATCGTGTGGATGTTCCCGGCCCGGTTCCTGCTGATGCGACCGCTGGCGGAGACGGGCAAGCGGGACGCGCCGCTGGATGCGACCTTCCTGATCTCCTGGGCCGGCATGCGCGGGGTCGTCACCCTGGCGGCCGCCTTCGTCATCCCGACCGGGACCGAGCATCGCGAGGTGCTGCTGCTGATCGCGTTCACCGTGGTGGCCGGGACACTCTTCCTGCAGGCGCCGTCGCTGCCCTGGATCGCCCGCCTCCTGAGAGTCCCGTCACCCGACCCGCACAAGGACGCGCTGGCGCGGGCGGACCTCCTGCACCAGGCGGGAGCGGCCGGGATGGCGGCGATCGACGCCCTGGCCGACCCGGACCCGCACCACGTCCGCGACCTCATCAGGGACCGACTCGAGCAGCGCAGCTTCGCGGCCTGGGAGCGGCTCGGGCCCGACGAGGGCGAGACGCCGAGCCAGACCTACGCCCGGATGCGCCAGGTGATGATCGACGCCGAGCGCGCCCTCGTGCTCCGGGCGCGCAGCACCGGGCAGTACCCCCACGAGGTCGTCCAGGACGTGCTGGCCACCCTGGACGTGGAGGAGTCCATGCTGGAGCACAGCAGCACGAGGAGGCAGCAGATGCGCACGGCGTTGTCACAGGGCAGCTACGAGGTGGGCGGCGACTGCGGCCACCTGCGCACGGCCGACGACGGCACGCAGCCGCGCACTCCGGGGGAGTGCGAGGACTGCGTGCGGGAAGGCACCAGCTGGGTGCACCTGCGGACCTGTCTCAGCTGCGGTCACGTCGGGTGCTGCGACTCGTCCCCGAAGCGGCATGCCACCGCGCACTACGGCGACACGGGGCATCCGGTGATCCGCTCCGCCGAGCCCGGCGAGAGCTGGCGGTGGTGCTTCGTCGACGAGGTCACCGGCTGACGGCGCGGCGACCTACATTGGCACCCATGCGGATCACGAAGTTCGAGCACGCCTGCGTCCGGGTGGAGTACGACGGCCACCGCATCGTCCTCGACCCGGGGACGCTGACCCGGCCCGAGGCGGTCGACGGCGCGACGGCCGTGCTGGTCACCCACGAGCACGCCGACCACTACGCGCCGGACACCCTGCGCCGTACCGAAGCGGCGATCTACACCATCGCGGCGGTGGCTGCGAAGCTCCGCGAGGACGCCCCGGACGTCGCGGAGCGCGTCACCGTCGTCGAGCCGGGCCAGCACCTGGACGTCGGCGTCCCGGTGGACGTGGTCGGCCGGACGCACGCGGAGATCCTGCCGGACCTGCACTTCGACAACAGCGGCTACCTGCTCGACCTGGGCGGCACCCGGGTCTTCCACCCCGGCGACGCGCTCACCGTCCCGGAGGCCGAGGTGGACCTGCTCCTGCTGCCGGTCAGTGCGCCTTGGCTCAAGGCGTCGGAGTCCGTCGGCTTCGCCCGGGAGGTCGGCGCCGCCCGCTCGCTGGCCATCCACGACCTCGTCTACAGCGAGTTCGGTCTCGGCGTGATGGACACCCACCTCGCCCGTGTCCTCGGTCCGACGGGCCAGGACTACGTCCGCCTGCGCCCCGGCGAGGATCTCTGACGGGACGTCCAACCACCAGCCAACCCGGGCTGGGTTACCGTTCTCCGCGGATGTGACCGCGGTCTCCTTCGGGAGCGGGAGACGGGGGTCACGGGGAAGGGAAAGGCTCGGGGCCTCTCCCGGGTTGCCGCAACCTCGAAAGGGAACCAGCGTGACCCCCTTCCAACCCGACCCCGGTGTGACCGGCGCGGACCTCGCCGATGCGGACGGCGCGGCCCAGCATCACCAGAACGACGCCCCGAACGGCCGTCGCGGGGTCACCCGCCGCGGCTTCCTGGGCTACGTCATGGCGGCGAGCACCCTCATGGTGGCCGCCGACCTGCGAATGGGCACGCCCGCCTACGCGGCGGTGCCCTCGGTGCCACAGATCCCCGAGCTCTACGACCTCGAGGACGCCCAGACCGACGCCGCCCGGCCCACCGCCAACCTGATCACGATCCGGATCACCGAGGACGGCACCGCCGAGTTCGCGATCCCGCGTGCGGAGGTCGGCCAGGGCATCACCACCTCCACCGCGATGATCATCGCCGAGGAGCTGGACCTCCCGGTCGAAAAGGTGCACGTCACCCTCGCGCCGGCCCGACCGGAGCTGGAGTTCAACCAGCTCACCGGCGGCTCCAACACCACCGTGTCGACCTACACGCCGATCCGGGTGGCCGCGGCGATCGCCAAGGGCGCCCTGCTCGAGGCGGCAGCCATCGAGCTCGGCTCCGTCGTGGCGCTGCTGCAGTCCAAGAACGGGGTGGTCACCGCCCCGGACGGCTCCTCGGTGAGCTATGGCGAGCTCGCGACCAAGGCGGCGAGCTCCACGACCAGGGCCGTCGACGTCGAGCTCAAGGACCGCTCCGACTTCACCGTCATCGGCACGCCGCGCAACCGTGTCGACGCGCTCGACATCGTCACCGGCAAGAAGCAGTTCGCCATGGATCTCGACGTCCCCGGCGCGCTGCCGACGATGGTGTGCCGGCCGCCGACCCTGAACGGGTCGCCGAAGTCGGTCCGCAACGCCGAGGAGGTGCTGCAGCTGCCCGGCGTTACCGACGTCGCGGTCATCCCGACCGGCGTGGCCGTCCGGGCCGAGACCTTCGGCCAGTGCATCGACGGCGTGCGTGCCCTCGACGTCGAGTGGAACCCCGGCACGGTGGAGGGCGAGGACGACGAGTCGGTCCTGGCCAACCTGCGCAGGGCCCAGCTGCCCCTCGCCGTACCCAAGGTCCCGCTGCTGGCGAAGACCATCGAGGCGGACTTCGAGTTCATGTTCAAGTCCAGCGCGGCGCTGGAGCCGTACGCCGCCATCGCGGACGTCCGCGCCGACAGCGCCGAGATCTGGGCCGGCCTGAAGGTGCCGATCGTGGCCCAGGTCGACATCGCCAAGGCGGTCGGGCTGCCGCAGGACAAGGTGAAGGTCAACGTCATCACCAGCGGTGGCTCCTTCGGCCACAAGCTGTTCAACGATCACGCGCTGGAGGCGGCGCAGGCGTCGAAGGCGATGGGCAAGCCGGTCCGGCTGATGTGGCACCGGGCCGACGAGCCACGCCAGGGGCGGACGCACCCGATGGCCACCTCCCGGATCCGGGCGACCTACCTGGCCGGCCAGGTGCTCACCTTCGAGCAGCGGCACACGTCGGTCTCCACCGACTTCACCCACGGCTTCGGCGAGATGGTGTCATCGCTGGGCGCCCAGCTCCCCGGTGGCCTGGGCAACCTGAGCTACGCGGAGATCATCTTCACGCTGACCCAGGAGCTGCCCTACAACTTCGGGGTGATCACCCAGACGCTCACCGAGACCGACCAGCGGTTCAACACCGGGAGCATGCGCAACATCTACTCCCCGGACGTCGCGACGGCCAACGAGCTGGTGGTGGACCAGCTGGCGCGCGCGATGGGCAAGGACCCGGTCGCCTTCCGCCTGTCGTTCCTCAAGAACGAGCGCGTCAAGGCGGTGCTGCGCAAGGTGGCCGACGTCGGCGGCTGGGGGCGGAAGATGCCAGCAGGCACGGCGCAGGGCATCGCGATCCACAGCGAGTACAAGGGCGCCACGGCGTGCCTGGTGGAGATCGACTGCCGGCCCGAGACGGT
>DASSOK010000087.1:0-7695 GCA_035700665.1 Marmoricola sp. | reverse complement strand
GACCTACCACTGGGACTACACGCTGACCCACACCGCGACGACGACGGGCTGCGGGGAGGAGAACTCGTTCACCAACCACGCCGCCGTCTTCGGGGACAGCGACCTGACGCCTCTGGACACGGACGCGGCGACCGCCTCGATCTGCCCGAACCCGGGCACCTGGGAGGTCAGCAAGACCAGTGACGTCGGTGACGGGGCCGTTCCGGTCGACTCCGACATCACCTACACGCTGACCGCGCACAAGACGGGTGGGGTGAACCCGGAGAACGTCGTGGTCACCGACGACCTGTCCGACCTGGCGCCGTACGTCGACTTCCCGACGTTCACCGCTCCGGACGGCTCGACGGTGGACTTCACCGACAACGTGCTCACCTGGACGATCGACGAGCTGGGGGCGGAGGACGCCACCTTGACGTTCACGGTGCACGTCAAGCCGACGGCGTACGACGCAGACCTGCCGAACCTCGTCACCAGCGAGGGCTCGGACAACTGCCCGACCGTCGAGGAGGCGCTGGCCCAGGACGAGTGCACCACGGACAACGACACCCCGCACTACACGCTGGCGAAGTCCAGCGACGCGGGCGACACCGTGATGCCGCCGTACCTCGGTGAGCCCGGGACGGTCATCACCTACACGCTGACCGTGCACAACGACTCCGACGCCGACATCACGACCGGCGCGGAGGGCACGATGCCCGGTGCCCAGGTCACCGACGACCTGTCGATGGTCACCGACGACGCGCACTTCGTCGCCGGCAGCATCGACCCGGCCGGCCAGGCGACCATCGAGGGCGACACGCTGACCTGGAACCTGCCGGACATCCCGGCCGGAGAGAGCCGGACGCTCAGCTACCAGTTCCAGGTCGACGCCGACCGGTGGGACCAGACGCTGACCAACAGCGCCACCCCGGGCAACGGTGGTGAGTGCGTGGAGGCCGCGGACTGCACCACGACGACCGACACCCCGCCGGCGACCAAGATGCAGATCAAGAAGGTCGACGCCGAGACGGGTGCCGGGCTGGCCGGAGCGGAGTTCGAGCTCTACCAGGACAACGCACCGTTCGCCGACGCCAGCGACCCGGTGGTGGGCGAGGAGGACGAGAACATCGGCACCGCGACCAGCGGTGAGGCCGGGATCGCCCAGTTCGCCCCGTGGCTGCTGCAGGGCCACTTCCTGGTCAAGGAGACGGTGGTCCCGGAGGGCTACGACCTGCCGGTCGACGGCGACACCATGGCGGTCACCATCGGCGAGGGCAACTTCGCCGCCGGGACCTACATGGCCGCCATCGAGTTCCGCGACCCGGCGCTCGGCCAGATCACCATCTCGAAGTCGCAGTTCGAGCGCGACCCGGCGACCGGGCTCTGGGTGCCGAGCGACGGAACCGTGGAGTACGGCGACGACGTGCGCTACGTCCTCAGCGTCGAGGCCGACGGCCCGAAGCTGTTCCACGACGTGACGCTCACCGACTACGTCCCCGGCTTCAATCCGGACGACACCACGTCGACGGCCAAGGCGTCGCTCGTGGACGGCTCGGCGACCTGCGCCGGTGACTTCACCTGCACGGTCTCGGTGGTCGACGGCCTGGTCACGTGGGACATCGGGACGGTCAGCGACGAGTCGGGAACCGCCGAGATGGTGATCCACTTCCCGGACCTGCCGGACACCATCCCGTTCGACGGCAACGGCGAGTTCAACACCACGCTGTGGAACGTCGGCTACCTCGACTGGGACGAGGCGGTGTTCGCGCCGGGGCAGGCCCCGTCGATGGCGCACCACCAGCTGACCTCCAACGAGGTGACGGTCTCGGCCACGACGCAGGAGTTCGTCTCCCCGCCGCCGCCCCCGCCGGTCCCGCCGAAGAAGCCGCAGGGTGGCCCCACGCCGCCGGAGGTGCTGCCCAACACGGGTGGTCCGGAGGCCTGGTTGCCGCTGACCGGCATCGGCCTGGTGGTGCTCGGAGCCGCCCTGGTGCTCACTCGGGAGCGGAGGCGCCGGGAGGCCTGAGTCCCCAAGGCCTGAGCCCCCAAGGATGGGCCGGACGTGCGAGACACGTCCGGCCCATCTGCTTGCCCGGACGCTCGTCGGGCCGGCAGGTTTGCGCCCCGCCCCCTCGGCTACGTGGAAGCCGAGGAGACGAGGTGTGCTGATGAGCAGGCAGGGCAAGTACGTCGAGAAGGGCCGGGCCTTCGAGCGGGACATGGACTACATCCCCGACCGGATCACGGTGGTGCAGGGCCGCTCGCAGGACCCGTACCCCGACGGGGGCCGCCTCGACGTGCCGACCTGGCCGGCGGAGCCCGGGCGCTACCGGCTGGTCGCCGCCCGGGCGTGCCCGTGGGCGAACCGGAGCATCATCGTGCGCCATCTGCTCGGCCTCGAGGACGTCATCTCGATGGGGTTGTGCGGGCCCACGCACGACCAGCGCAGCTGGACCTTCGACCTCGACCCCGGCGGCGTCGACCCCGTCCTGGGCCAGGAGCGCCTGCAGCAGGCCTACTTCGCCCGGTTCCCGGACTACCCGAAGGGGATCACCGTCCCTGCGATGGTGGACGTGGCCAGCAAGGCCGTGGTCACCAACGACTTCCCGTGGATCACCCACGACCTCTACTTCGAGTGGCGCGACCACCACCGGCCGGACGCGCCGGACCTGTGGCCGGAGGACTGCCGCGAGGAGATGGAGGAGGTGATGAAGCGTGTCTTCACCGAGGTCAACAACGGCGTCTACCGGTGTGGCTTCGCCGGCTCGCAGGAGGCCTACGACGACGCGTACGACCGCCTCTTCACGGCGCTCGACTGGCTGGAGGAGCGGCTCACCGACCGGCGCTACCTGATGGGCGACACGATCACCGAGGCCGACGTGCGGCTTTTCACCACGCTCGTCCGGTTCGACCCGGTCTACCACGGGCACTTCAAGTGCAACCGCAACAAGCTCACCGAGATGCCGGCCCTGTGGGGCTACGCCCGGGACCTGTTCCAGACTCCGGGCTTCGGCGAGACGATCGACTTCGACCAGATCAAGGCGCACTACTACTGCGTGCACAGCGACATCAACCCCTCGCAGATCATCCCGAAGGGACCGGACCTGAGTGGGTGGACCACCGCGCACGGCCGTGAGCGCCTCTGAGGGCCGTCGAGGGGCGGTCCGGGTCGGCATCTCCGGCTGGCGGTACGCCGGCTGGCGGGGCGACTTCTACCCCGCCGGGCTGCCACAGCGCCAGGAGCTCGAGTACGCCGCGGAGCGGATGACCTCCATCGAGATCAACGGCTCCTTCTACTCGCTGCAACGCGCCTCGTCGTACGCAGCCTGGCGCGCCGCCACCCCGGACGACTTCCTCTTCGCGGTCAAGGGCGGCCGCTTCATCACCCACATGAAGAAGCTCGTCGACGTCGACGAGCCGCTCGCGAACTTCTTCGCCTCGGGCGTCCTCGCCCTCGGCGACAAGCTCGGGCCGGTGCTGTGGCAGCTCCCTGAGCTGTTGGGGTACGACGCCGGCCGGCTGGCCGACTTCTTCAGCCGCCTGCCGCGCACCACCACGGAGGCCGCTGCCCTCGCCACCGGGCACGACGGCCGGGTCAAGGACCCGCTCGTCGAGGCGCCGGTGGAGCGGCCGATCCGGCATGCGCTGGAGTTCCGCAGCAAGACCTTCCTGGTGCCCGGACTCGCGACGCTGCTGCGCGAGCACGACATCGCCTGTGTCCTCGCCGACACCGCAGGCCGGTGGCCGAAGGTCGAGGAGGACACCAGCGACTTCCGCTACGTCCGTCTGCACGGTGACCGGGAGCTCTACGCCAGCGGCTACAGCGCCGCCTCGCTGGACGCCTGGGCGGCGAAGTGCCGGTCGTGGGCGGACGCCGGCCAGGACGTGTTCGTCTACTTCGACAACGACGCGAAGGGCTACGCCCCGCACGACGCGCTCGCCCTGATCGCGCGGCTGTGACGCATCCCCACCCGGTGAGCGGGTACCGACATCGCTCACAGAAGTGAACGGAGGCCTTCGCCATGGTGCACCTACGACACCACGAAGACAACGACACCGACACCGACCGGACCACCGGCACGGACGCCGACCGGGACCGCGTCGTCACCCGTGACCGGAGGGTCGACGAGACCGCCGCGCACGACCGCTTCGGCGGGACCAACCTGGGCGCCTGCTTCTTCGGCTGGCTCGTCGCCATCGGGCTGACCGTGCTGCTCACCGGCATCATCGCCGCCGTGGCCAGCGCGATCGGCGTGAACGAGGACGTCACCCAGTCCGACGCCCAGCGCAACGCCGGCACCGTCGGCCTGGTCAGCGGCATCGTGCTGATCGCCGTACTGCTGATCGGCTACTACGCCGGTGGCTACGTCGCGGGGCGGATGTCGCGCTTCGACGGGGTCCGGCAGGGCGTCGTCGTCTGGGCGATCGGCCTGATCGTGACCCTGCTCGCCGTGGCCGCGGGCTGGATCGCCGGCGACCAGTACAACGTGCTGGACCGGGTCGACCTGCCGAGGATCCCGATCCCGCAGGACCAGCTGAGCTGGGGCGCGATCATCACCGCGGTGATCCTGCTGGTGGGCACGCTGCTCGCCGCCATGGCCGGTGCCGCGGTCGGTCGCCGCTATCACGACCGCGTGGACCGGGCAGCCCGGATCGACTGACCCGAGCACCGACTCCACACCGCAACAGCCACGGCCGCCGTCCCCGGACGGCGGCCGTGCTGTGCTGTTCCACCGCCTTGGGGTCGCGTCGTGACCCGATCCCAATTGTCCGGATTCCTGTCTCCCGCACCGGAATGGCTGCTCCCCCGCCGGGGTACGCGAGTGGTCCCAACGAAGGGAGACACCATGACGAGTGCCGACTACCCCAGCTCAACGGGCACCGCCACCACCGGCCCGTCCGACCAGCGCTCCACCGGCGAGCGCGCCCAGGACGCGAAGGACACCGCCGCCCACGAGGGTGAGCACCTGAAGCAGTCCGCCACGGAGGAGACGAAGAACGTCGCCCACGAGGCCAAGGAGCAGGCGCGCAACGTCGTCGACGAGGCGAAGACCCAGCTCCAGGAGCAGTCCCGCACCCAGCGCGACCAGCTCGCCCAGACGCTGCGCGGCTTCGCCGACGACCTGGACCAGATGAGCAGCCAGGCTCCCGGAGGCCTCGCCTCCGACGTCACGCGACAGGTTGCCCAGAAGGCGCACGACCTCAGCAGTCACCTGTCCGGCCGCGAGCCGGGGCAGCTGCTCGACGACGTGCGGGGCTACGCACGACGCAACCCGGGGAAGTTCCTCCTCGGCGCCCTCGCGGCCGGAGTGGTCGGCGGACGTCTGGCCCGCGGAGCGAAGGACGAGATGTCCGGCTCCGGCCAGCGCTCGTCAGGGCACCAGTCGAGCACTACGACGCTCGAGCCCGCCGGCTCGACCGCCACGGCGGTGCAGCCCCCCGGAACCGTCGGTGTGCAGGGCGCCATCCCGCCGCAGGCCGAGCCGGTCCCGGGGCACACCAGCACGATGCCGCCGCCGGCCACCCTCCCCCGAGGAGATGAGCCCCTGTGACGCAGCAACCCGGGCGCCCGACCGCCAGCACGATCCCTGGGCAGGGTCCGGCCCCCGGTCAGGCCGGCTCGGACAGCACCGAGACGCGCTCGCTCGGGGCGATCGTCGGTGACATCAGCGCCGACCTCAGCGCGCTGGTCCGGCAGGAGATGGAGCTGGCCCGCACGGAGATCAAGCAGGAGGTCACCAAGGCCGGCAAGGGCGCCGGGATGTTCGGCGGCGCCGGCATCGCCGGCCACCTCTTCCTCTGGTTCCTGTCGCTGGCACTGACGTTCCTGCTGGACAACTGGATGCCGATCGAGCTGGCCGCGCTCATCACAGCGGTCATCTGGGCCATCGTCGCCGGGGTCCTCGCCATGCGGGGACGCCAGGAGATGCAGGAAGCCAACCCGCAGCTGCCGAAGACGCAGCAGTCCCTGAAGGAGGATGCGCAGTGGGTCAAAGCACAGAAGAACTGAACCAGGACATCGAGCACACCCGGCAGCGGCTCAGCCGTGACGTCGACGAGCTCTCCGACAAGGTCAGCCCCGGCCAGGTGGCCCACCGCCAGAAGGAGGCGGCCCGCAACAAGCTGACCTCCCTCAAGGACAAGGTGATGGGCTCCGCGGAGGATGCCCGCGACAGCCTGTCCTCGGCTGGCGACTCCGCCAGCGGCAGTGCCTCCGACGCCATGCACACCGTGCAGCGCAAGGCGGAGGGCAACCCGCTCGCCGCCGGCGTCATCGCCTTCGGCGCCGGCATGCTGCTCTCGTCGCTGTTCCCGGCGACCGAGACCGAGCAGAAGGTCGCCCGTGAGGCCAAGGAGCGGGCCCAGCCGGTGATGGATGAGGCCAAGTCCGCGGGCCAGCAGGTCGGCCAGCATCTCAAGGACGCCGGCGAGCAGGCCGCCCAGGAGGTGGGCAGCACCGCCAAGGAGTCGGCCCAGCACCTGAAGGAGGAGGGCAGGTCCTCCGCGCAGGACGTCAAGCAGCAGGCGTCCCCGTCGGGCAGCTGATCGCGTACGCCGCGGTCGCTCCTGACACGGCCCCGCGTGGCCTCCGGTTCGCCGGGTGGCTGCGCGGGGCTCGTCCGTGCTGGCGACTGCGAATGTTGCCGGTGTTGCGACGCTCGAGCGGCACAGCAGTCACTCCCGCAACATTCGCAGTCCGTACGCCGCCCGGTGAGGCCGCCCGGTCAGGCGGCCGGGAGCCGGAGGGGCGGCTCGTCGGCCCCGGAACGCGCGGAGTCCAGCGAGCGCCACTGCGGCTGGACGGTCGGCAGCATGGTGGTGAGGAAGTAGGCGCCACCCATGATCCAGAGGGCCGGCGCCAAGCCCGCGCCCGCGACCAGGGCGCCGGCGACCATGCCGCCGAACGGGATCAGCGCCCAGCACAGGGCGGTGTTGAGCGAGGTGACCCTTCCCATCATCCGGGCGGGGATCCGCTCGAAGATGACCGCTCCCAGCACCGGGTTGATGAAGCCGCCCGCGAACCCACTCAGCAGGCACACGACGAGCACGCCCCAGAGGGGTGCGCCGAGCGCCAGGATGGCGAACCGGGGGAGACCGCCGATCACGAAGGCCACCACGTAGGTGCGAAAGCGCGGCAGCCGCTCGGCGTACTTCGCGGCCAGGACCGACCCGGCGAGCGCGGCGGCACCCCAGGCCACCCCGATGGCCCCGATGGCGCCGACGCCGTTGCCGCTCTCCTTGGCCCACACGGGCAGCAGCAGCGCGGAGTAGCCCTGGTCGATGAGGTTGGTGACCGCGACCATGGTCACGATGGCGACCAGGACGGGTTCGTGGCGCAGGAAGTCCCAGCCGTCCTTGAGGTCGCGGAGGTACGACGCCTCGGCCTGTTGCGTACTCTCGAGATTGTCCGCCGTCTTCGCCCGACCCAGCCCCCGTGTCGACACGGCGAGGACCAGCCCGCTCACCGCGAAGGTGGCCGCGTTGAGCGAGAGCGCGTCGGCGGCACCGACTGCCGCCACCAGGGCGGCGCCGACTGCTGCGCCGCTCATCGTCGCGCCACGCTCGACGGCGCCCCCGAGGCCGGTGGCGCGCTCGAGGGAGACGCCGCCGTGCTCGACCAGGTCGGGGATCAGCGCCTGCTTCGCCCCGTCGCCCGGACCGCGCAGCGCCCCGGCAACCGCGACGATCGCGACCAGGAGTGGGAAGTGCAGCTGG
>DASSOK010000086.1:0-7446 GCA_035700665.1 Marmoricola sp. | reverse complement strand
CGGACGCCGTTGGCCGTGATCATGGGCCACATGGAGCTGATCGGCGAGTGTCAGGCGCCCGTGCCCGAGGCGCTGAGCTGGTCGCTCGACGCCATGGGCCGGGCGACCGGACACCTCGAGGAGGTCGTGAACACGATCTCCCAGATTGCCGACGAGTCCCTGGCGGTCGCTCCTCGCCGCGCGCGCAGGCGCCGGTCGCTGCTACGTCGACGCTAGCGCGGGCCGGCTCGACGGGTCAGTGATCACCCTCGCCGCACTCGCCGGCAAGTCCGTGGCCCTTCTCCATCACGGCGCACCGTCGACCGTCGCTCGCCTTGCCGGACTGCTCCAGAAGTCCGTCGCCCTTCCCGTCGGTGAAGTTGCCCTCTGCGCCGGGCAGGTCAGAGGTATCCACCGCACCGTCGAGCAGGTTCTGTGTGCCGGGCGAGACGAACAGCCACACGTCGCCGAGGTAGACCCAGTGGCCCTTCACCGCGGTCGTGCCGAAGGGCGTCTCCAGCATCTTTGCGCCCTTCAACGCCTGCGCCTCGTTCGTGTTCCGGCTGAGGTTCACGCAGTCGTCTGCGAACGCTCCGCCACTGCTGACAGCGAGAAGCGCGCCCGTAGCCGCTGCAGTGATGATTCCGCGCTTGATCATTCGGTTCATTGAATTGACCCCCTGGGGTTGGTTGCCGTGCGGGGAATTCTGGCAACACCGGTTCAGCGCTGGTCTATGCCAGACGGAGCGCCATCGAGCCGTACCCTGCCGGTGTGTCGTCGACCTTCCGTCACCGCGTCCGCTACCACGAGACCGATGCGCAGACGCTGATGTTCAACAGCCGCTACCTGGAGTTGGCCGACGTGGCGATGACGGAGTTCATCCGCAACCTGGGTTGGACGTATGCCCAGTTCGTCGCCGACGGGGCGGACCCGTCGGTGGTGCGGGCGGAGGTCGACTTCAAGGGTGCGGTGAGGTTCGACGACGTGCTGGAGCTGGAGACCGCGTGCACGCGGGTCGGCACCAGCAGCTTCCGGCTGCGAACGGAGTTCCGGCGGGACGCCGACGTGGTGGCGGTGACGGACCTGGTCTACGTCAACGTCGACCCACGGACCGGGACCTCGGCGCCGTTGCCGGCGAAGGTCGCCGAGGCGCTGCGGGGCTGAGCCCCTCGTCAAGCTCGGGGACCAGGGCGACCTCCTCAACCAGCCGGCGCAAGCGAACCGGCGGGCCTTGGTCAACCAGCGCGGTGGTGCTGCAACAGCTCGGCGGCGAGGGCCGGGCCGGCCGCGACGAGACGGGCGGGGTCGAGCACCTGGGCGTTGCCGCCGGCGACGAGGAGCAGCAGCCCGATCCGCTGCTCGACGGGCGGCAGCAGCTCGAGGTCGAGCGTGGCGGTGAGCTCGTCGTCGACGACCAGGGTCACCTTCTCGGCGTAGAAGTCCGCGGCCCAGCGCGCGGCGTGCGGCACCCTGACCCGGACGCGGGTGGTGCTGCGCTTCTCGGCGAGTCGCCGGGCGATGTCGTCGGGCGGCTGGAACGTCTCGTCGAGGACGTCGTACTCCCGGACGTTGGAGACCAGGAACGTGCGCAGCTGGCCGTCGGCGTCGGGCGGCCCGGCGTCGACCTCCCAGCCGCGACGCGTCTGGACGAGCAGGTAGGGCTCGATCACACGCTCGGTGACGCCCTCGCGCCAAGTGCGTGAGTAGACGATCCGCACGCGCCGGTGCTCGGCGACCGCCCGCTGCAGCTCCTCGAGCGGCTGCTGCCAGCTGCCCGGTCCGGACTGCTCGACGGTCTCGCCGAACATCGTCTCGGTCAGGACGTCGACGGCGCTGTTGAGGTCCTTGTCGTCCGGGTCGATGTCGAGGAGCGCCTTGGCCGCGGTGTAGATCAGGGCGAGCTCGGCGGCGTCGACGTACTCCACCCCGAGCTCCTCGGCGGGCCGCTCCTCGACGATCCGGACGACCTCGGCGACGTTGGGGTCGGTCTCGTCGCCTTCGGGGCCGAGGAACTCCAGCACGCCAGGCCGGGACAGGCCGAAGAGCATCGGGTTGATGTCGGCGGTGTAGAAGGCGAGCAGGTCCTGGCGCAGCTCGTTCACCGGGACACCGGCGTGCTGTGCGAGGTCGTCCAGCGGCAGGCCGTCGGGATGCGCCATCAGGGTCTCGAAGACGAGCGGGAGCCGGGCGAAGCGCTGGGCGTACTTCGGAGGGACGTTGGCGCTCATCACTCACCTGCCATGAAGGACAGCTCGTCGAGGATCTCCTGGCGCACGTCGTCCGGCCCGAGGACCGAGACGCGGGTGCCGAGCTGGTAGACGCGAGCCCGGAGCGCGGCCCGGTTGGTCACCCGGTAGGTCAGCTCCACCTCGTCCCCGTCCTGGTGCTCCTGCTGCGGGGCGCCGAGCCAGCGTCGTACGTCGGGGGCGTAGTCGGCCGGGGCCCGCAGCGTCACGTCGACGGGCGGGTCGACCTCCCAGGACATCGGGTGCAGGCGGGCGTGCCGCGGTGCGTCCGTGCGGTCGGCCGTCCCGGGCGCGTCAGCGCGGACATCCTGCATCCGGGAGATCACGAACGCCTTGACGGTGTCGTCGCCGTCCTCGCGGCCGTGCAGGTACCACTGGGTGCTCTGCGTCCTGGCGAACGCCGGGTGCACCACGCGATCCTTCCCGCCGTAGCGGAAGCGCAGCAGCGAGCGGCGGCGCAGCGCCTCGACGACGGTGCGGTACGCCGGGTCGTCGGTGCTGGCGTGCACCTCCGCTGCGAGCTCGCGCGGCCGGTGGGCACCCGTCAGCCCGAGGCGGTCGGCGAGCTCCTCGCGGTTGGCCAGGATGGCGGCCCGTCGCAGCGCGGTCTGCTGCTCCGGGGAGAGCTTCACCCGCAGGCGGTTGTCCACGGTGGTCATCCGGTAGACCGCCCCGAGCCCGCTCTCCGCGATGTTCTCGATCTGCCAGCCCAGGTCGCTGAGGTAGCGGAAGTCCCGCTTCAGCGCGCTGATCCCGTCCTTGGCGTCCGACCAGCCGGCCACGTCGAGCAGGTTGGGCGCCGCGACGCCCCTCGACCCGGCGTGGTGCAGCACGCTCGCCAACCGGACCAGCCGCTCCATCGGCTCGCGCTGGTCACGTCCCCCTGAGGTCATGGGCCCGAGTGTCTCGCGAACGGCGCCGTGGTGGCGAGGGTTTGCGGAACCCGGGAGGGCCAGTACGGCGGTGGGGTGGGTCGCGCCGAAGATCGGCTGTGGTCTGGAACGCTGTCGGGAGAGTGCGAGTGGGAGAGATGTGGAGCAGATGAGCGAGAGCGTTGCACCGACCGGCGGGCCGACCTACAGCGACGAGCAGGTCCTCGAGGGACTGCGCCAGGCTGCGGCGGTGCATGGGGAACCGCTGAGTGCCTCGGCCTACGACGCCTACTTCCCCGAGCACGGACTCGTCAGTCGCAGCCGGGTCGTGCAGCGCTGGGGTTCGTGGAACCAGGCCTGCGTCGCCGCGGGACTGGCCGTCAACGCGACGCACACCGGCTACCGGAGCAAGTGGTCGGCGGCGGCCATCGCCGAGCACGTGGCGGACTACCTCGCGGACGTCTCCAAGCCGTCGTACGCCGGCTACGACGCCTGGCAGCGGGATCGGCCGGGCACGCCGAGCGCCCAGACCGTGCGGAACCGGTTCGGCGGTTGGAAGGCTGCCACGCTGGCCGCGGAGGACGTGCTGGGGCAGCGCTCCTGAGGGCGGCAGGGCGACGTTCCGAGTCCGACTGATGTAGTAGTATTACTACATGATCGTCATCGATGGTGTAGAGATGGTCGATGTGCGAGAGGCGGCCCGGCTGGCCCGTCGTACTCCTGAGACGATCCGGCGCTGGGTGTGGACCGGTCGGATCTCCTCGACGAAGAGCGGCAACCGGCTGCTGGTGCCGCGCGCTGCCGTGCTGGCCGACGCGAGGTCGTCCGCGGCGTCATCAGGAGTGTCATCCGCGGCATCTTCCGGGCCCGGCTCCCTCGCGGAATGGGGCCGAGAAGTCGCTGCTGCCTTCGACGGGGTGCACGGCAGCACCGCTGCCGACCTGGTGCTCGACGACCGCGAGGACCGGAGTCGACATGCCGGTCGTTGACGCCAGCGTGGTGGTGGACTGGGTGGCGCCATCGTCCGATCCCCAGGGCTCGGCCCGTCGGCTGCTCGACGCACTCGGGAGTGCGGGCGCCACCGTCAGCGTGCCACCGCTGCTCTTCGAGGAGGTCGGCAACGCGCTGCTCACGGGGGTACGGCGCGACAGGTGGTCCGGAGCGGAGGCGGATCGGGCCTTCGCCCTGCTTCGCTCCCTACCTGCCGTCGTGCTCGACACCAGGCCCGACCTCGACCGGGCGTGGGAGCTGTCCCGGCGCTACGACGAGCACCCTCTTGACGACATGGTCTACCTCGCACTCGCCGAACGGCTGGGACAGCCCCTCGTCACCGCGGACCGGCGCCTGCGGGAACGCGTGCTGAGGCCGCACCAGGTCGTGGCTCCGGAGGCCTGGGCGTCGGACTCGCCGGGGCGCTAAGTCGGAGGCTCAGAGACTGCGGCCGGAACGGACCCGACCGGACCGGCGCCATGCTCGGCCAGGTCGAGCATGATTGAGGCTCCATCGAACACATAAGCGGTTCTGTCGGTGGTCGGTGCTTGACTGGTTTCCATGACCAGCACCAGCGACCACACCAGCTGCGCAGGCGTTCCTGCGCAGCTCGAGGCGGTGCGTCGCCAGGTGCTCGATCTGACCGAGACGCTGTGGGCGGCACGACCGCGGATGGAGCTCGTCGAGACCGTGACCGGCATCGAGGCGCTGAAGTCGACGCTCGACGCGCTCGAGCTGGACCTCGTCGGGGAGCTCGAGGCCACCGACGGGGTCAAGGTGCAGGGCTGGGCCTCCACCAAGGACTTCTGCACTGCCGTCTCCGGCGGGCACCGTGGCTCCGGGCCGGCGATCGTGCACCTCGCCGACGACCTGCAAGCGCCGGTCCACGCCCCGGTCGCGGCCGCGCTCCGCGACGGTTGGCTCTCGACCGCCAAGGCCCAGGTCATCACCCGGGCGGTCGACCGCCTGCCCGCGGGCACCGACCGCGCGGAGGCAGTGCGGCTGCTGCTGGACGAGGCGAAGCGCCTCGACGCCAGCGAGCTGAAGCGCGCCGGACGGCACCTGCTCAGGGTGCTCGACCCCGACGGTGAGGACCGTCGTGACGAGGCGGCCCTCGACCGCGAGGAGCGCGCTGCCCACCACAGTCGCTTCCTGTCGATCCGTGACGACAACGTCGGCGGCGCCCGCATCAAGGGTCGCTGCACTGCCGAGGACGCCGCAATGATCCGCGCCACGCTGCTGAGCCTGTCGGCGCCGCAGCCGGCCGATGGGCCGACGTGCGATCCGCGCACCTGCCGTGAGCCCGGCTGCCGACACGATGGCAAGGACCCGCGCGACCACGGCGCCCGCATGCTCGATGCACTCGTCGAGACCTGCCGTCGGGCGCAGACCGCCGAGGTGCTGCCCACCGAGCACGGGGCGACTCCCCGCCTGACCCTGCTGATGAAGTACGGCGACCTGCTGGCCGGCCTCGGCGTCGCGGTCACCGAGACTGGCGAGGAGATTCCGGCCTCGGCGATCCGCCGGATCTGCTGTGACGCCGAGGTGATCCCGGCCGTGCTCGGCTCCGACAGCGAGATCCTCGACGTCGGCCGGACCCGCCGGCTGGTCACGCCGGCCATCTGGAAGGCCCTGGTGGCCCGGGACCGGCACTGCCGCTTCCCCGGGTGCCGGCGCCCGCCGATCATGTGCCACGCTCACCACATCGTGCACTGGCTGGACCACGGGCCGACCTCCCTGGAGAACCTGATCCTGCTCTGCGGCCACCACCACCGCCTCGTCCACTCCGGGCCGTGGCACCTCGAGCTCGCCCGCGACGGCGCAGCGCACTTCATCCCGCCGCCGGGCGTCGACCGGGAGCGACTCATCACCGCCCGTCCGCCACCTGACCCACCGCCTGACATCGGGTGACGGCTTCCGGGCCGACGGGCCCGCCGTCTAGTGTCCCCGCCATGGCTCGTACCTGGAGGTCCATCCGCGTTGAGCTCCTCGGCGGACGCGACGAAGAGATGTGGCCACCACCGGGACGCGTCCTGGCCGTTGGACCCGCGCACACCTTTGCCGATCTCGCACGCGCCATCGACGGTGCCTTCGCGCGCTGGGACCGCGCCCACCTGTGCCAGTTCCGGCTGTCGGACGGCCGGACCATCACGGATCGGGAGTCCGCCGAGGAGCTGGCCGACTCGCTCTCCGGAGCGCTGGGCGCTGCGCCGCTGATCCTCGACCGGACGAAGGTGCTGCGGACGGTCGAACCGGGCGAGGAGTTCTGCTACCTCTTCGACTTCGGCGACGGATGGACCCACCGGTGCACGCTGGAGGCCGGGAAGATCGACCCGCTCGAGGAGCTGGGCGTGGTGCCCGACCTGCCGCTGCCGTCGTGGGGGTGGGGCAGCATCCCCGATCAGTACGGCAGGCGCTGGGCGGACGACAGCGGGGAGGGCACGTTGCCGCAACGGCCGGCACATCCCGACCCGATGCTGACCGGCTTGTGGCCCGAGAGGGAGCCGGCGCATGCGGTGGACCTGGCGGAGCTCCGGGGCGCGACCTTCCGCGGTGACGTAGCAGCGATCCTCAGCGCGGTCGAGGGACGGGACGTCGACGAGTGCCTCCAGCACGTGGGGACCGGGATGCTCGTGGTCCTCGCGAGGGCGCGCGGCAACGCCATCGGTGCAACAGTGGACGGCGCCGAAGCCTTGGTGGTGTCGGTCATCAACCGCCTCAACCTGCGTGGCTGGGACGGTGACGACGTGCTCGCGGACGAGCTGCTGGACGAGCTTCGCCGTACGCCTCGTGCGGTGCGCACCGTCCCCTTCGACCTCTCGGAGGTCAGCCACTGGATCGAGGGTGATCCCTCCGATCCGGGCGGCTACCTCGACCTGCGTACCGGCGACGTGCTGCCCGACTTCATCGATGACCCCGGCATGACGGACGACGACTCCGTGGACCTCGACGAGGAGCCTGACCGGTGGCTGTCCCTGGACCGCATCGGCAGCCGCCCGGGCTGGGAGGACATGGCCGACTTCAGCGGACGTGTGCGCGACGAGCCGACCCGGACGAGGCTGGAGTCCGCCATCCAGGGACGCGGTGCATTCCGCCGGTTCCGTGACGAGGTGGAGCAGACTGGCCTGGTCGACCGCTGGCGAGCCTTCTCCGACGACCGCAGGCTGGGCAGGGCGCGCGAGTACCTCGCGGACCGCGGGGTTCGGGCGGTTCCACCGGGTGCGGCGTGAGCAGTCCCCGCGCCACCGGCCACACGACCGACGAGCCGGGCGGCGACCGCCGGGCTCACTCCACGTACAGGTTGTCGTGCTCCTGCAGGAAGCCGGTGAACTCCTCCGCACTCATCTGCTCGCCGTTGG
>DASSOK010000085.1:0-3399 GCA_035700665.1 Marmoricola sp. | reverse complement strand
GACGACGGCGCACAGGTCGTCGACCACGCGTCGCAGGGCGGACAGCGAGGCGGCCAGGCCGTGCCCGCCGCCGAGCGCGACGACCCTCATCTACTCGCGCCCCAGGTCGCGGTGCATCGGCCGGGCGTCCAGGCCCTGGGCGCGCAACCGGGCGGCGATCTCCTCAGTCATCGCCACGCTGCGGTGCTTGCCGCCGGTGCAGCCGATGGCGACGGTGACGAAGCGCTTGCCCTCGCGCAGGTAGCCGTCGGTGACGGTCTCCACCAGCCCGACGTACCGGTCGAGGAACTCCTTGGCCTCGGGCCGCTCCTTGACGTAGTCGGCGACCTCGTGGTCACGCCCGGAGAGGTGGCGCAGCTCGGGCACCCAGTGCGGGTTGGGCAGGAACCGCATGTCGGCGACCAGGTCGGCGTCGACCGGGATGCCGTACTTGAAGCCGAAGCTGACCACGGTGACCTTGAGCGCGGTGGTCTGGTCGGTCCCGAAGGCCTCGGCGACCTTGTCGGTGAGCTGGTGCACATTGAGGTTGGAGGTGTCGATGATCACGTCGGCGTCGCCGCGCAGCGACGCCATCACGGCACGCTCGCGGCGGAGTCCGTCCAGCAGACGCCCGCCCTCCTGCAGGGGGTGCGGCCGGCGGGCCGCCTCCTGCCGGCGGACCAGGACCTCGTCGCTGGCCTCGAGGTAGAGCAGCGTGGTGCGCCGGCCGGTCTTGCCCTGGGCGAGCACCTCCTGCAGGGAGGCGAAGAACGACCCGGAGCGTACGTCGACGACCACCGCGATCGGCTGCAGCACGCCCTGCGACTCGTCGACCAGCCGGACCACGTCGGGAACCAGCTGCGGCGGCAGGTTGTCGACGACGAAGAAGCCGAGGTCCTCCAGCTCCTTGGCGGCCGTGCTGCGCCCGGCCCCGGTCATGCCGGTCACCACGACCAGCTCGCCCTTCAACTCCGCCATCAGCGCTCCCCGTCATTCCTCGCCGACCCAGCGGTCGGCCCTGTTGTCGGCCCGGTGGTCTGTTCTGTCGGTTGCTCTGTCGGTTCGGTCGGCGGCTCCGGCCCCGCCTCGTCGATGATCTCACCGGTCGCGGTGTTCACGGTGGGCGTACGCCGCCCGGCCGGCTGCTCGGCGAGCGCCTGCACGATCGCCTCGGCCGTCCGCGGCCCGACGCCGGGGACCTGCGCGATCTCCTCGGCGCTGGCCGCGCGGAGCTTGCGCAGCGACCCGAAGTGCCGCAGCAGCGTCTTGCGGCGCACCTCCCCCAGGCCCGGGACGCCGTCGAGCACGCTCTCCACCATGGACCGCGAGCGTCGCGAGCGGTGGTGGGTGATCGCGAACCGGTGCGCCTCGTCGCGGATGCGCTGCAGCAGGTAGAGCCCCTCGCTGGTGCGCGGGAGCACCAAGGGGTCCTCCTGGTCAGGCAGCCAGACCTCCTCCAGCCGCTTGGCCAGGCCGCACACCGGGACGTCGTCGATACCGAGCTCGTCCAGGGCGCGCTGCGCCGCGGCCACCTGCGGCGGGCCGCCGTCGACCACGACCAGGCCGGGCACGTAGGCGAACTTGCGCGGCCGCCCGGTCTCCGGGTCGACCAGCGCCGGCCCCTCCCCGTCGTCGGAGCCGTCCACGTCGATCTCCGGCGACTCGGCGCGCTCGTCGAGCAGCCGGCGGAACCGGCGGGTGATCACCTCGTGCATCGCGGCGACGTCGTTCTGCCCCACCGGGGACCGACCGTCGCCGCGGATCACGAAGCGGCGGTACTCGCCCTTGCGTGCGAGCCCGTCCTCGAACACGACCATCGAGCCGACCACCTCGGTGCCCTGGAGATTGGAGATGTCGTAGCACTCGATGCGCAGCGGCGCGCCGGGCAGCTCCAGGGCCAGCTGGAGCTCCTCCAGGGCCCGGTTGCGGGTGGTCAGGTCGCTGGCCCGCTTGGTCTTGTGCAGCGCCAGCGACTGCTTGGCGTTGCGCGCGACGGTCTCCTGCAGCGCCTTCTTGTCGCCGCGCTGCGGCACCCGCAGGGACACGCGTGCACCGCGCAGCTCGCTCAGCCACTGCTCGAGCGCGGGCGCGTCGTCAGGCAGCGCCGGGACCAGGACCTCGCGGGGGATGCCGTCCGCGATCTCTCCGTCGTAGAGCTGCTGCAGGAACCGCTCGACGAGGTCGCCGGTCGTGGCGTCGTCGACGATGTCGGCGACCCAGCCGCGCTGACCACGGATCCGGCCGCCGCGCACGTAGAAGATCTGCACGGCCACCTCGAGCGGGTCCTCGGCGAAGGCGATCACGTCGGCGTCGGTGCCGTCGCCGAGCACCACCTGCTGCTTCTCCAGAGCCCGGTTCAGGGCGCCGATGTCATCGCGCAGCCGGGCGGCACGCTCGAAGTCCATGTCCGCCGAGGCGGCGTACATCTCCTTCTCCAGCCGCTTGACGAAGCCGGTGGTCTGCCCGGACATGAAGTCGCAGAAGTCGTCGACGATCGCGCGGTGCTCCTCCGCGGAGACCCGGTCCACGCAGGGGGCTGCGCACTTGCCGATGTAGCCGAGCAGGCAGGGGCGGCCGATCTGCGCTGAACGTTTGAACACGCCGTTCGAGCACGAGCGCATCGGGAACACCCGCAGCAGCAGGTCGACGGTCTCGCGGATCGCCCAGGCGTGGGAGTACGGCCCGAAGTAGCGCACGCCCTTCTTCTTCGCACCCCGGCCGACCATCACCCGGGGGTACTCCTCGTTCAGCGTGACCGCGAGCCACGGGTAGGACTTGTCGTCGCGGTACTTGACGTTGAACCGTGGATCGAACTCCTTGATCCAGGAGTACTCCAGCTGCAGCGCCTCGACCTCGGTGTTCACCACCGTCCACTCCACCGAGGCGGCCGTGGTCACCATCGTGGCAGTGCGCGGGTGCAGGTGCGCCACGTCCTGGAAGTACGACGTCAGCCGGGCCCGGAGGCTCTTCGCCTTGCCGACGTAGATGACCCGGCGGTTCTCGTCGCGGAAGCGGTAGACCCCGGGCGAGACCGGGATGGAGCCCGGCGCAGGACGGTACGTCGATGGGTCTGCCACCCCTCAACTCTACGGGGCGGCACCTGCCGGACCGGACCCTCCCGGAGCGCTCTGGCTCACCCGTGGAGGCGCTGCAGCACGAGGCGAAGCCGGTCCTCGAGCCGGCGGTTCTCCGGCGCCGAGTCCGTGAAGAAGGCCCTGCGCCCTGGCGGAGGCAGGAATCCGACGATGTCCATCACGTCGAAGAACGGTGCCGGCTCGCGGCCGGTCTGCCGAACGTACGCCGCTGCGAAGGAGTCGGCGGCAGGATCGCCGTGCACCACGGCGATGTTGGTCGAGCAGTGTGCGACGTCCAGCCAGGCAGGGCCGATCGATGTCTCCACCCAGTCGACGACGCCGGTGA
>DASSOK010000084.1:0-20033 GCA_035700665.1 Marmoricola sp. | reverse complement strand
GCCGACGAACTCCTCGAGGCTCTTCCCGAGCTCGTCCTTGCGCCGCGGGATCAGCGCGGTGTGCGGGATCGGCAGACCGAGCGGGTGCTTGAAGAGCGCCGTGACGGCGAACCAGTCCGCGATGGCGCCGACCATGCTCGCTTCTGCTCCCGCGTTGACGTAGCCGAGGAAGCCGTCCTGGTCGAGCGTGAGCAGGTAGACCACCGCGGCGAAGACCAGCAACGAGACGGCCAGCGTGCGCATGAAGCGGAGCCGCCGCCGGCGCTCGGCATCGGCCTCCGGGGACGGGGTGATCAGGGCAACGCCGGTCGAAGCAGACATCGGGGGAAACCTACCGGAGCGGCCCCGCGGCACTCAGCCGCCGAACCAGAACCCGCGGCCGCCGTACCAGTCGGACAGATGTCCGAAGTCCCCGTCGGGGGAGGTACGGCGGCCGCCGCGCCCCCCGAGATAGCTGCCGACGACCGCCGCACCGAGGTCGTCCAGCTCCGGCGCCACGACGCGGCCCTCGACCCGGTCGGCGAGCTGCTGGATGAACCGGGCCAGCCCGGGGTCCTCGCCCAGCCGGAAGAACGTCGTCTGCGCGCCGAGCCGGCGGGCGTTGTCGAGCTCGCGGACGGTGTGCGCGACGGTCAGGGGGTGCGGCGGGTAGGAGAACCAGGTCTGCCCGTTCGGCTCCAGGTGCGAGGTCGGCTCGCCGTCGGTGACGATCAGCAGCACCGGCTGGGCGTTGGGATGCTTGCGGAAGAGCCGGTTGGCCAGCAGCAGCCCGTGGTGGAGGTTGGTGCCCTTGGCATACATCGCGTCCAGGGCGGTCAGCTGCTCGATGTCCATCACCTCGGCGGTCCGGCCGAACGAGATCAACTGCAGCCGGTCGCCGCGGAACCGGGTGGTGACCAGCTGGTGCAGGGCCAGCGCGGTCCGCTTCATCGGCACCCACCGGCCGTCCATTGCCATCGAGAACGAGGTGTCCACCAGCAGCGCGACGGCAGCCTGGGTGCGCGCCTCGGTCTCCAGCACCTCGACGTCGTCGATGGAGAGACGCACCGGCATCGAGCCCTCGCGCAGCACCGCGTTGGTGACCGTGCGGGTGACGTCCCACGGCTCGGTGTCGCCGAAGGTCCACGGCCGCGAGGCGCCGGAGAGCTCCCCTGCGGCGCCGGCCTGGCGGAGCTCGCGCTGGCCCTGCCGTCCGGACATCCGGTTGGCGACGTCGCGCAGCAGCGCCTTGCCGAGCTGGCGCATCGCCTTCGGCGACAGCTTGAGCTGCCCGTCCGTGCCGCGCTTGAGGTAGCCGGTGTCCCGCAGCGCCCGCTCGAGCTCCTGCAGCGTCCGGGCGCTGACGGCCGCCTCCTCACCGAGCTGGCGGGCCAGCGCGTCCAGGTCGAGATCGTCCATCCGGGCGCCGCCGTAGGACTGGGAGAGCTGCTCGGAGAGGTCGTCGAGCTCGGCGATGTCCTGCAGCACGCCGGTGCCGTCGCCGAGGCCGAGACCCTGCTCGCCGCCGAACTCCTCGGAGCCGGACCAGTCCTCTCCGGGCCGCAACGACTGCAGGTTGGCGTCCATCCGGGCGAGCTGCTCCATCAGCTCCGGAGAGCCGAACGCCTGGGCGGAGAGCTCCATCAGCTCGGCGCGCTGCTCGGCGGTCATCGAGTTGAGCATCCGCTGCGCGGCGGCCGAGCGCTGCGCCAGCGCGTCGAGGAGCTCGTCGATGTCGCGCGGGTTCTCGGGGAAGAACCCGCCGTGCTTGTCCATGAACTGCGCGAAGTCCTCCGGGGTGTCTTCGCCGCGGCGGTGCTTCTCGAGCAGCTCGTTGAGGTCGGCCAGCATCTCCTGCACCGCGGCCCGGTCGGCGTCGGTGGCGCCCTCGAGCGCCTGCTTCATGCCCTGGAACCGCTGGTCGAGCATCTCCCGGCCGAGCAGGTCCTTGATCTCCTCGTAGTGCTGGCGCGCCTCCGCGCTCGTCCAGTCGTACGACGACAGCTCGGTGACCGCCGCAGCGGTGGAGGACGGAAGGTTCTCCAGCTGCATCTCCCGGACGGCGCGATCGGTGTCGTCGAGGTCGATGTCGCGGGCGAGCTGCTGGCGCTCGGCCAGCACCGCCTTGTCGAGCAGCTCGCGCACCTGCTGGAGGGTGCCGTCGAGGGAGTGCCGCTGCAGCAGGTCCTGCCGCTTGCGGGCGATCCGGTGGGCCAGGTCGTCGAGCCCGAGCTGGTCCTCGCCGCCGCGGCGGAGGAACTCGCGCATCGCCCGCTCCGGGGAGTAGCCGGCCATCACGTCCTCGCCGATGGCGTCGAGCGCCTCCGCGAGGTCGACCGGCGGGGCGAGCGGGTCCGGGCCACCCGCGTAGCGCGAGTAGCGCGACTGCCGACCGTGCCGGTGCGGGTCAGCCACCGTAGACAGCGCCTCCGTCGACCTCGTCCTTGGTGATCTTGCGGGCCAGGTAGAGACCCTCGAGCGCGAGCTCGACGGCGCCGGCACGCTCGCCGTCGCTGGTGGCGCCGAGGCGCTCGCAGACCTGGTCGTAGACATCGGACTCGCCGAGCACGGGCAGCTCCTCGAGGAACTCCCGGGCCGGGACCTGGGCGCCGGTGACGACCATGGCGCCGTCCTCGATGGCCTCGACGAGCAGGCGCAGGTCGATGCCGGACAGGTGCGCGCGCACGGTCTCGGCGGTGGCGGTGCGGAGCAGGTGGGTGAGGATCTCCCGCTCCCGGCCCTCCTCGCCGCTCTCGAACTCGACCTTGCCGCCGAGCACGTCCACGGCCGTCTCGATGTCGATCGGCCGGGCGACCGCCTCGTCCTCGCCCTGCACGGTGGCGCGGTGCAGCGCGGCCGCCGCGAGGGTCTCGGCCCCGGCGATCGCGAACCGGGCGGAGACGCCGGAGCGCTGGTCCACCGCGTTGGACTCGCGCAGCGCCCGGGTGAACCGGGCGAGCACCTCGATGAGGTGGTCGGGCACCTCGGCGCTCAGCTGCGCCTCCTGCCGGATCACGGCGACCTCGTCGGGCAGCTGGACCGGGTAGTGGGTGCGGATCTCGGCGCCGAAGCGGTCCTTGAGCGGGGTGATGATCCGGCCGCGGTTGGTGTAGTCCTCGGGGTTGGCGCTGGCGACGACGAGCACGTCGAGCGGCAGGCGCAGCACGTAGCCGCGGATCTGGATGTCGCGCTCCTCCATCACGTTGAGCATCGCGACCTGGATCCGCTCGGCGAGGTCGGGCAGCTCGTTGATCGCGACGATGCCGCGGTGGCTGCGCGGGACCAGCCCGAAGTGGATCGTCTCCGGGTCCCCGAGCGAACGCCCTTCGGCGACCTTCATCGGGTCCACGTCGCCGATCAGGTCGGCCACGGAGGTGTCCGGGGTGGCCAGCTTCTCGGCGTACCGCTCGTCGCGGTGCACCCACGCCACCGGCAGGTCGTCCCCGAGCTCGGCGACGCGACGCCGGGAGGCGACGGTGATCGGCTCGTAGGGGTGCTCGTGCAGCTCCGAGCCGGCGATCACCGGCGTCCACTCGTCGAGCAGGCCCACGAGGGTGCGCAGGAGGCGGGTCTTGCCCTGACCGCGCTCCCCCAGCAGGACGATGTCGTGGCCGGCGATGATCGCGCGCTCGACCTGCGGGATGACGGTGTCCGCGAAGCCGTGCAGCCCCGGCCACGGGTCCTCGCCGGCGCGCAGCCGCGCGAGGAGGTTGTCGCGCAGCTCCTCGCGCAGCGACTTCTGCTGGTGGCCGCTGGCGCGCAGTGCGCCCAGGGTGGGAGGGAGGTCCGGGTTCACGCTCCTCACGCTAGTACGGCGCTGGTGGGCGCGCGCTTGAACCGGACGGGCGCATACTCCGTTGCATGGGTGTGGTGCTCCATGGCTGAGTACGCCGGCGACCCGGTGGCCGTGATGCAGCAGCTGCACGACGAGCATGCAGCGGCGCTGTGGCACTGGTGCCTGCGCCTGACCGGGAGCGACCGGGCCCGTGCGGAGGACATCATGCAGGAGACGTTCCTGCGCGCCTGGCGGTCCGGCCCGACCGACGGGAACGCCTCGCTGCGCGCGTGGCTCCTCCGAGTGGCTCGCAACATCGCCATCGACGAGTGGCGCACCAAGCGGTCCCGCACCGAGCACCCGGTGGCCGACGTCCCGGAGGCCACCGGCGTCCCGGACGGGACCGACGAGCTGCTGCTCACCTGGGTGGTGGCCGAGGCGCTGACCCGGCTCTCCGTGGAGCACCGGGCGGTGCTGCAGGAGTGCTACTTCCGCGGCGCCAGCGTGGCGGAGGCGTCGCAGCGGCTGCAGGTGCCCGAGGGCACGGTGAAGTCCCGCACCCACTACGCGTTGCGGGCGCTGCGGCTCGCCCTGGAGGAGCTGGGGGTGACGTCATGACCTGCGCCTTCGCCCACGACGACGGCGCCTACGTGCTCGGCTCGCTCTCGGCCGCGGACCGGCGGGCCTTCGAGGAGCACCTCAAGGACTGCCCCGACTGCAGCCGCGCCGTCAGCGACCTCGCCGGACTGCCCGGCCTGCTGTCCCGGGTCTCCCCCGACGTCCTCGACGGGGACGCCACCGTGCCACCGATGGAGGAGCCACCGGCCAGCGTGCTGCCCCGGCTGCTGGCGGAAGTACGACGCCAGCGACGCCGGCGTACCTGGACGGCGGTGGCAGCTGCGGCGGCCGCCGTCCTCGCGGTCGCCGGCGGGACCTGGACGGTCGTCGAGGCCCACGAGGGCGGCGCACCGCCCGGGCAGGTGCGGGCGCAGCCGGACCTGGCCGCGGCGCAGGCGATGACGCGGACCGGTGAGGTGCCGATGATCGCCGAGCTGAGCCTGACCACGGTGCCGTGGGGCACCCGGCTGGACCTGAGCTGCAGCTACCCGACGGGGCAGCGCTACCCGCACGACCAGCAGCAGGGCCAGCAGCCGTGGACCATGGTGCTCGTGGTGCACACCACGACCGGCGCCACCGAGCAGGTGGCCACCTGGCACGCGCGGGCCGGCCAGGACATGCGACTGACCGCCGCGACCTCGGTGGCCGTGGCGGACATCGCCTCAGTCGAGGTCCGCACCGCCGGCGGTGCCCCGGTGATGCGGCTGGCCGGCTGACCCGAACGTCGCGAGGAACCGGTCCCGGAAGTCGTCCATCCGCCAGACCGGGGCGTCCGCCGACGGGCGCAGGCCGGTGTCCCAGCCCCAGCCGGCGATCCGGTCGAGCACCGCGGGGTCCTTCGCGATGACGGAGACGGGGACGTCGTGCCCGGGGTGCCGCCCGGTGACGTAGCTGTGCGGCTGGTGGTCGCCGAGCACGACCAGCACCAGGTCCCGGTCGGGCCACCGCTGGAGGAAGGACACCAGGGTGTCGATGCTGTAGACGATCGTGTCGGCGTAGGCGCGCTTCACCGCCTCCGGGTCGGCGAAGACGCTCGCGGCGTCCTCGCCGAGCGGCGCGACCCGGTGGAACACCGAGCCGTCGCCGAGCTGGTCCCAGGGCACCGTCGGGAACCTCGGCGTCCACGGGTGGTGGCTGGAGACCAGGTCGATCTCGGCCATCACCGGGGGCCGGTCGACCCCCGGCCTGCCGGCCAGCTCGTGGCGGCGGAACGCATCGAGGGTGAACTGGTCCGGCATCGTGGCGTAGCCGAGCTTGGGGCCGCGGTAGCCGACGTTGCCGGCATCGTATTCGTGGTCGTACCCGTAGAAGTCGGCGCCCTCCGGCCACGGCCGGGTGTTGGCCGGGACGTCGAAGACGGTGCGCCAGCCGGCGCGACCGAACGCCCGGGTGAGCGTGAGCCGGTCGGAGCCGAGCAGCTGCTGGTAGCGGCGCTGGCTGTCCACCCACACCCCCGACTGCAGCGTGGAGTGCGCCAGCCAGCTGGCGGCGCCGAAGGTCGACGAGGTGAGGAAGCCCGACCGGGCTGCGAAGCCCGCGGCACTGAGCCGGCGGGTACCGCGGTCGAGCGTGGCGGCGACACGCGGTGCGAAGGACGACCCCTCGACGGCGCGACGCCCGTAGCTCTCCACGAAGACCAGCAGCACGTCCTGCCCACGGAGGCCGCGCAGCAGCCGGTCGCCGGGCACCGCGGCATAGCGGTCGGACGTGATCTCGCGGGCGAAGGTGCTCCGGTCCCGCCAGTCCTTGCCGACCCGAACCACGCCGCTGCTCGCGTAGCCGACCATGCCGGTGCCGGCGACGGGGAGGCCGGAGGAGTACTGCAGGCCGACCGCCGTGGCGACCAGCCAGCCGGCGGCGAGGACGGCGATGCCGCGGACGGTCGTGACGCGGTGCCGGCCCGCCACGCGCAGCAGCCGGCCCACCGCGAGCGGCAGCCCGACCAGGAGCCCCGCGGCCAGCACGCCGGCCCCGATCGCGACGAGCACGGCCACCGTCGGGCCCGTCGAGTCGGCCAGCACCCCGATCGCCGGGCCGAGGTAGCCGATGTCACCGAGCGGGTCGAAGCGCCGGTCCAGGACCACGCCGAACCCGAGGTCGAGCACCTTGAGCACCAGCACGAGGCCGAGCAGCAGGCCCACCAGCGCGGCCAGCACCCGACGCGGTCGTGCCCGGAGCAGGACCCCGAGCGCCATCAGCACCGGCACCTCGACCGGCAGGCGGGCGAGCGCGGCGGCACCGAGCTGCCCTGGCCGGTCGGGCAGGACCAGCGCACCCCAGACCAGGGCGAGGGCCAGCACCGTGAGGACGACGGAGCGCAGCGACCACCCGGCGAGGGTGCAGACCTGGTGGGCGAACGACTCCGCCAGGAGGAGAAGCGCGGCCAGCAGGAGCAGCTTGGCCGCCCAGGACGGCAGCACCCCGGCCGCCACGACGACGAGCACGACGCCTTGCACCGCGGCGACGACCTTGGCCCAGAACCGCGGTGGCACCGGGCGCCGCAGCCACGGCCACACCAGCCCGGCGAGCCAGAGCAGGTAGCGGGCCAGCCCGATGGCGAGCACCCACCAGCCCTCGGCCCTGGCCACGTGCGCGCTCAGCACCAGGATGAGGAACGCGTCCACCTCCATGTCGAAGCGCGCGCCGAACGCGGAGGCGGTCCCGGTGCGGCGGGCGACCTGCCCGTCCACCCCGTCGAGCACCAGCGCGACGGTCGCGACCGCCACCAGTGCGGGCGTCGAGCCGGCGCCGTACGCAGCAGCGACGGCGAGCCCGGCCACCGCGACGGCGAGCAGCAGCCGGACCGCGGTGACCCGGTCTGCCGGGCCGCTGAGAAGGGGCGAGTGAACCGCGCGCACCTCACCTCCGTGTCGTCGGGTAACCGTGCAAACGGGCGGGAGCACGAACCGGTTCACGAGCCGGTTTCGGGATGCGGACCCGAGTCGGAGGTGGAATGGTCGAGGACGAGGCACGCGGCTACTGGACGCCGCGCGCGCAGGGGGCCGGTGGCGAGATCCGGGGCGAGATCCGGGCCGTGGCGCTGCCCGAGCCCGCCGCCGACGAGGTGCTGGTGCGCACCTGCTGGTCGGGGATCAGCCGCGGCACCGAGGGCCTGGTGCACCGCGGCGAGGTGCCGACGGACCAGTACGACGTGATGCGGGCGCCCTTCCAGGGAGGCGACCTCCCGGGGTCGGTCAGCTACGGCTACCTCGCGGTCGGGCGGGTCGAGCACGGCCCGCCCGAGCTGCGAGGTCGGCTGGTGTTCTGTTTGCACCCGCACCAGACCGCGTTCGTGGTGCCGGTCGACGCGGTCGTCCCGGTCCCCGACGGCGTCCCGCCCCGCCGGGCCGTGCTCGCGGGGACCGTCGAGACGGCCGTGAACGCTCTGTGGGACGCCGCGCCGGGCGTCGGTGACCGGGTCGCCGTCGTCGGCGCCGGGATGGTGGGCTGCTGCGCGGCCCGGCTGCTGGCCGGCATCCCCGGCACCGAGGTCACCCTCGTGGACGTCGAGGACCGCTCAGAGATCGCCGCCGCCCTCGGGGTCCGGTTCGCCCGGCCGGGACGGGCCCCGCGCGACCTGGACCTGGTCTTCCACACCAGCGGCACCGCCGCTGGCCTGCAGGAGTCGATCGGCCTGCTCGGGACGGAGGGCACGGTCGTCGAGCTGAGCTGGTACGGCAACCGGGAGGTGTCGCTCCACCTCGGCGGGGCCTTCCACTCCAAGCGGTTGTCCATCCGGGCCAGCCAGGTCGGCCCGGTCTCGCCGTCCCACCGGGCCCGGCGCTCGACGCGCGACCGGCTCGAGCTCGCCCTCGACCTGCTGCGCGACCCCGCCTTCGACGCGCTCCTGACCGGCAGCTCTTCCTTCGAGGAGCTCCCGGAGGTGCTCGCCGGGATCGCGGCCGGGACCCTGCCGGGGCTGTGCCACACGATCAGCTACGCCCGCGACTCCGGGGACGACTCGGGGGAGGCCGGATGTTCCGCGTGACCGTCCGCGACCGCGTGATGGTCGCGCACAGCCTCACCGGCGAGGTGTTCGGACCCGCCCAGCGGCTGCACGGCGCCACCTACGTCGTCGACGCCGCCTTCTTCCGACCCGACCTCGACGAGCACGGGATCGTCCTCGACCTCGGCCTCGCGGCGAGCCGGCTGCGTGCGGTGCTGGCCGACCTGGACTACCGCAACCTCGACGACGAGCCGGCGTTCGCGGGCCGCAACACCACCACCGAGGCGCTCGCCCGGGAGATCGCCGACCGGCTCTGCGCGGCACTCGGCCAGGACGCCGCGCCGCTGGCGCGCGTGCGCGTCACCCTGCACGAGTCCGACGTCGCCTCCGCCAGCTTCGATCGGGAGCCGTGAGCCATGTCCCTCCTCCACCTCGTGGTCCCGGACAGCATCGACGACCCGCAGCGGCCCAGCGGGGGCAACGTCTACGACCGGCGGCTCCGGGACGGTCTGCTCGCGAGCGGCCAGCACGTCCGGGAGCACCCCGTCGGGGCACCCGCGCAGCTCGAGGCGGTCCTGGCCGCCCTCCCCGACGGCGACACCGTCCTGCTCGACGGCCTGCTCGGCTCCGCGGACGCCGAGGCGGCACGGGCGGCCACCGCCGGCCTGCGGCTCTTCGTGCTCCTGCACTCGCCCTTCCGCACGCCGGGCGAGGAGGCGCTGCTCCGGTCCGCCGCGGGCGTGATCGCCACCAGCCACTGGAGCCGACAGTGGCTGCTGGACGAGTACGCCCTGGACCCCACCCGCACCTCCGCCGCTCCTCCGGGCGTGGAGCCGGCGCCGCTCGCGCCCGGCTCGACCGACGGCACCCGGCTCCTCTGCGTCGCCCCGCTCACGACCACCAAGGGGTACGACGACCTGCTGGCCGCGCTGGTCGCGACCGTCGACCTGACCTGGACCTGCACCTGCGTCGGCTCGCTCGACAAGGATCCTGCGTGCGCGGCCCGGGTGCTGGCGCAGGTCGCCGAGCACGGCCTGGCCGACCGCGTCCGGGTCACCGGGCCGCTGGCCGGTGAGGGCCTCGAGCAGGCCTACTGCGACGCCGACCTCCTCGTGCTCGCCTCCCACAGCGAGACGTTCGGGATGGTGGTGACCGAGGCGCTGGCGCACGGCGTGCCGGTGCTCGGCACGGACGTCGGCGGCCTCCCCGAGGCGCTCGGCACCACCCACCAGGGCGACCCCGGGATGCTGGTGCGGCCGGCCCGGCCCGACCTGCTCGCCGACGCGCTGCGCTCCTGGCTCACGGACCGGCGACTCCGGGAGAGCCTGCGGAGCCGGGCGGTCGAGCGTCGTACCACCCTGCCGCGGTGGTCGGACACCGTGGCCGTGGTCGAGGCGGTGGTGCTCCGATGAGCGGGTGGCGACTGGCCGGCACGGTCGCGAAGCCAGTCGGCGGCGTCGTCGTCCTGGCGCTCGTGGTGCACCGTTTCGGCGCCGAGCCGTTCCGGCGGGCGCTCGCCGACGTCGACGGCACGCTGGTGGCCGCGGCGCTCGCGGTCACCCTGCTGACCACGGTGTGCAGTGCCGAGCGCTGGCGGGTCGTCGCGGGGAGTGACCGGCCACCGATGGCGGTGGCCGTGCGGGCCTACTACCGCTCGCAGTTCCTCAACGTGACGCTGCCGGGCGGGGTGCTCGGCGACGCCGACCGGGCCTGGCGGCACGGGCTGCGCGCCGTGTTCTGGGAGCGGACGGCCGGCCAGCTGGTGCAGGTCGTCCTTGCCGTGCTGCTGCTCGCTCTGGTCCCCTCGCCGTTCCGGGGCGCGGCGCTGGTGGGGGCCGGCGTGCTGCTGGCTGCGGGCGTCGGCGCCCTGCTCTGGCGTCGGCTGCGCCGGCCCGCCGGGATCCCCGGGCGTCAACCCGTCTGGCCGGTCGTCGTCGCGGTCTCGGCGGTCGCGGTGGTCGGGCACCTCACGCTCTTCGTGATCGCCGCGCGGGCCAGCGGCGTGGACACCACCTGGCCCGCCGTACTGCCCTTGGCGGTGCTGGTGCTGCTCGCCTCGGCGCTGCCCGTCAACGTGGCCGGGTGGGGACCGCGCGAGGGGGCGGCCGCGTGGGTGTTCGGCGCCGCGGGGCTCGGGACGGCCGCCGGCTTCACCACGGCGGTGCTCTACGGGACGCTGGTCCTGGTCGCCACCCTGCCCGGCGCGGTGCTGCTGCTCGTCGACGCGGCACGAGGGGGCATCCGATGACCGAGCGGCCCTACACCCTGCTCAGCTGCAGCGTGTCGCTGGACGGCTACCTCGGTGGGCCCTCGAGCGAGCGGCTGATCCTCTCCAACGAGGCGGACCTGGACCGGGTCGACCAGACCCGCGCGGGCTGCGACGCGATCATGGTGGGCGCCGCCACCGTCCGCCAGGACAACCCGCGCCTGCTGGTCCGTGATCACAGCCGACGGCTCGACCGGACCGAGCGCGGCCTGCCGCCGCAGCCGGTCAAGGTGACGGTGACCCGATGCGGCCGGCTCGACCCGGACTCGGCGTTCTTCACGGCGGGCGACGCGCCCAAGCTCGTCTACTGCACCAGCGAGTCGGCCCCCGTCGTCCGCAACCGCCTGCACGGGTTGGCCACGGTCGTGGACGCCGGCGAGCCGGTGCGGATGGGCCGGCTCAGCGAGGACCTGCACGAACGCGGGGTGCGCCGGCTGATGGTCGAGGGCGGCGGCACCCTGCACACGCAGTTCCTCACCGACGGCCTCGCCGACGAGCTGCAGCTGGTGGTCGCGCCGTTCTTCGTCGGCGACCACCGGGCCAGCCGGTTCGTCGGGGACGGCAGGTTCCCGTGGCACTGCACGCAACGGGCCCGCCTGGTGGAGGTACGACGCATCGGTGACGTCGCGCTGCTCCGCTACGCGCTGTCCGACCGCTACGAGGAGCAGGTGTCCTGGAGGTAGCCGTCGACCGCCTTGAGGTCGTCGTGCTGCGCAGGCGACAGCCGACGAACGCTGCGGTCGACCTGCTTGTCGTTGCGGGCCTGGATGATCAGGCGGGTCCCCAGGGCGAAGCCCCGGCGGACGTTGGCCGGGGCGTCGTCGGGCAGGCCGACCTCGCGCCACGCCCGCGCCGCCGCCCTGGCCGCACGCCAGTCGCCGCTGGCGCGGTCGAGCCTCGCGGCGGCCGCGCAGAACGCGTCGACGGCGCTGGTGTCCGGCTCGTCGGGACCGCCGCACCCCGAGAGCAGCACCCCGACGACCAGCGTCCCGGCGGCGAGCCGCCCGAGTCGCGCGGTCCGAGGCATGCCCAGAGGCTATCCAGTGACCTCGGGCAGCGGGGTGTCCGGCGCCGGGATCGTCGGCACCGTCTCGAGGGCGCGGTCCACCTGCAGCAGCAGCTGTCCCAGCGCGGCGCTGACGGTGGCCAGGATGCTGCCGTTGTCGGGCGCCTCGGGCGGGTTCTCGCCGACGTCGCTCCACGACCGCACCACCGCGGACTGCACGACGCCGTGCCGGACCCGCTGCGGGTGGTCGCCCACCGGCAGGTAGGCCAGCTCGCGGCCGGTGCGGAAGTCGATCACCGACAGCGCGTCGGCCCCGCTCAGCGAGACCCAGCAGGTGTCGCCCGGCCCCTCGGTCGTCCAGTACGGCTTGGCGTAGGAGTGGCCGGTCGTGCGGTCGTCGTACAGCCGGAAGCTGCCGTCGGAGCGGTTCACCAGCGCCACGTAGTCGTCCATCGTCCCCGCCGCGCAGAGCCGGTCGCCCTCCTCGTCGATCGAGAGGCCGTGGTGGGCGGAGTCGTTGACGTATTCCTCGCGCGACATGTCCGGAACCCGGTTGGGCAGCGCGATCAGCCGCTTGACGGCCCCCACGCGCGGCTCGGGGATGTCGCCGGCGGTGTAGGTGACCACGCCGTCGAGGTCCGGAGCCTGGGTGTCGAACTCGACGATGCCGTGGAAGTAGGAGACCTGGAAGAAGATCGTCCGCTCCCCCGGCGCGATCGCCATCGGCCGGACCGCGGAGCTCATCCCCGGGAAGCCGGCCTCGTCGAGCTCCTTGCCCATGTCCCAGCGCTCGAGGATGGAGAAGTCGGAGTTGTCGACGATCTGGAACCAGCGGTCGCCCTTGAGCGCGTCGTGCGCCGGGTCGAGGTCGACCGGCCCCAGGGAGGTCTCGTCGCCGGGCGTGTAGACCTTGCCGATCGAGGCATGGAAGATCCGGCTGCCGTCGCGGGAGTAGTTGTTCTCGTGCGGCGTCTCGCCCGACGGGAAGGTGCGCAGCCGGTCGCCCATCCGGATCTGCTGGCCGTCCACCACCTCGTCCACCATGGAGAACTCGATGACCTGTGCCTCGGTGGAGTCGCTGACCAGCAGCCGGCGGCCGTCGGGCGAGAGCCCCATGTGGTCGGTGCGGTAGCCGTCCATCTGCTGCTCACGGACGATGTTGGCCGGGTCGTGCGCCGTGGCCGGGTCCGTGGCCCGGGCGATGTCGATCCAGACGACGTCACCGAAGCTGGGCCGGGAGACGGCGAGGAACTTCCCGTCCGGGGTGGAGAACATGTCGTCGACGTACTGGTCGTGGCCCTCGCCCGGCCCCTGCTGGATGGCCAGGTAGAACGCGAGCCGGTCCGGCGCGGTGTAGATGTCCTGCAGTTCCTGGTCCTTGTCCGGGACCAGGTCGACACCCGACTTCAGCAGCCGCAGCGTGCGTGAGTCCACGATGGAGGCGGTGCCGCCCCAGTTGTTGCCGACGAAGGTGACGCCGTGCAGCCCCTTGGCCGGCCGGTCCGTCCTGGTCGCCGGCTCCGCGTCCGCGGGGCCCGAGACACCGACGGTGGTCGCGGCGAGGGCGAGCAGGGAGAGTACGGCGGTTCGTCGCATGCCTGCCCAACGAAGGAGGTTACCGACGGGTCACGTCACCGGCTGACGATCACGCTCGACCCGTGCCCGAAGAGCCCCTGGTTGGCAGTGATCCCGACGCGGGCACCCTCGACCTGCCGGCCCTCGGCCTGGCCGCGCAGCTGCCAGGTGAGCTCGCAGACCTGGGCCAGCGCCTGCGCAGGCACGGCCTCGCCGAAGCAGGCCAGGCCGCCCGACGGGTTGACCGGGATCCGGCCGCCGATGGTGGTCTCCCCTGCCCGCAGCAGCGACTCTGCCTCGCCCCGCTTGCACAGGGCCAGGTCCTCCATCCAGTCCAGCTCGAGCGCCGTGGACAGGTCGTAGACCTCGGCGACGTCGACGTCGGCCGGGTCGATGCCGGCCTCCTCGTAGGCCGCGTGCCCGATCGACTCCTTGAAGGTCATCCTGGTCCCCGAGCCTGACGAGGGGTCGGTCGACAGGTTCGGCATGTCCAGCACGGTGTTCGGGAACGTCGGCGTCACCGTCGCGATCGCCCGGATCCGCACCGGGTCGGCGAGCGCGTGCCGGCGGGCGTACTCCTCGCTGGTCAGCAGCACCGCCGCAGCCCCGTCGCTGGTGGCGCAGATGTCCAGCAGGTGCAGCGGGTCGGAGACGATCGCCGACTCGAGCACGTCGGCGACACTGACCTCCTTGCGGTAGCGGGCGTTGGGGTTGGCCAGCCCGTGGCGGGCGTTCTTGACCTTGACCTGCGCGAAGTCCTCGCTGGTGGCGCCGTACAGGTCCATCCGCCGACGCGCGTAGAGCGCGAAGTAGCCCGGGTTGGTCATCCCGAGCAGGCGGAACCGCAGCCAGTCGGGGTCGTCCCAGCGCTCGCCGGCGTTGGGCGCGAGGAACCCCTTCGGGGTGGTGTCGGCACCCACGACGAGGGCGACCTCCGACATCCCGGCGAGGATGCGGGCGCGGGCGGTGTCGAGGGCCTGGGCGCCCGTGGCGCAGGCGGCGTACGACGTGGCGACGCGGGCGCCGTTCCAGCCGAGCGCCTGCGCGAAGGTGGCGCCGGCGACGTAGCCGGCGTAGCCGTTGCGCACCGTCTCGCCGCCGACGATCAGGTCGACGTCGGTCCACGGGATGCCAGCGTCGGTCAGTGCGGCGCGGGCCGCGTGCACGCCGTACTCGACGAAGTTGCGCCCCCACTTGCCCCACGGGTGCATGCCGACCCCGGCGATGGCGACGCTCATCGGACCGGCCTCCACTTCCACATGGTCCTGTCCGTCCCGTCGGCCTCGGTCCAGGCGCGCTCGACGACCAGCTCGACCTCGCTGCCGACGCGGATGTCGTCGACGCCGTACCCCTGCGCGAGCTGGCCCAGGACCACCAGGCCCTCTGGCAGCTCCACCGCTGCGAGGGCGAACGGCTCGTAGGGGTCGCTGGCGGGGAGGTACGGCGCCGGCGGCTGGTACTGCGCGTCGGTGTAGGACCACACCGTGCCCCGGCGGCCGAGGGCGGTCTCCTCGAACTCGGTGCCGTCACAGGCGGGGTTGCGGCAGAAGCCGCCGGTCTTCGGGAAGTACACGCATCGGCAGGTGGTGCACCGGCTGCCCAGCAGCGCGGGCCCGTCCGGCCCCTCGGTGAACCATCCCTCGATGGCCGGTGTCGCCATCATCGTCGCTCCTGTCGAAACTAGAACAGGTTCTCATCCTGCCACATCATGCCGCCCACACCACCTCGAGGTTGCGGTACAGCTCGAGGCGGCGCGTCCCCCGGCAGTCGCGCAGGTAGATCGTCCCGGAGGAGTCGCGCCACAGGTAGACGCCCGGGTAGGGCTGCTTGACGTCGAGCTGGTCCTTGCGGAACGTCTTGATCCGGTGGTGGTGGGTGCTCATCGGGCCGTAGTTGCCGAGCCCGGAGTACCCGCCGCACCCGCACGCTGGCGCCACCCCGGCGGCAGCCGCCTCGGAGCACACCTCACACCACTCCTCGGTGTGGTCGATCTGGACCTGGCGAGAAGTCCCGGAGGCGAAGGGGTAGGTGTCGGCCGGCGTCAGCAGATGCACGGCCTGCCTATGTCGGTCGGGGACCTCGTAGCTCTCCACCGGCGCCTGGCCCGCGATGTCGAGCACCGGTTGGATGCGGAACCTCGCCCGGTCGCCCAGGACGTCCTTGACCCAGTCCCTGGTCACCGGCCCGTGGTCCTCGACCCGTACGACGTCACCGGGCTGTCCTGTCGAGGGGTTGAAGTACAGGTGCACGAACAGCAGCACCGCCGGCAGCAGCTTCGCCTCGTCGACCGGTGGCTCGCCCGTGGGGTCGGGCGACCCGGAGCCGGCGAGCGTCCCCGAGGCGGCGCGGACCCGGACCCAGTAGGCCCGCTCCAGCACCTTCACCGCCTCGGTCGGCATCGACATCAGCAGCATGGCGGCCACCATCCGCTGGTCCAGCGGCCGGTCATCGCCGAGGTCCCGGAGGGCATCGGCCAGGAACCGGACCCGGGCATGGACCGCGGTGGTGACCGCGACGTCGGCGTACATGAAGAAGCCCTGCATGCCGTCGTGCGGCCGGGTCTTCTTGACGAACTGCTTTGCGCGCTCGGCCTCCTCACGCGCCTTCGCGGCCTCGGGGTCGTAGCGCCGGATCGCGACGTCGATGAGCTGCTCGAACTTGCTCCAGCCGATCCGCCCGTCGACGTATTCATGCAGCTGCTCGTCGACGTAGGCCGCCTGCTCGACCGGCAGGTCGCGAGTCTTGCGGGAGAGAAGGCGTGCGTAGTCGGCCCGGGCGCGCAGCTCCCGAACGGCCGCCCAGCAGTGCGGCAGCCGGAACTCGAGGTCGAGCGCCTCGGCCATCCGCATCGACGCGGTGTAGGGACTGATCCCGAGCTGCAGCCCGACGGCGGCCGGGGCGAACTCCGCCACCACGGGCGTCCCCTCCCCGCCGAACCGGACCAGCTTCTCCGAGCCGTCGATCGCCGTGTCCCGGTGGAAGTGGTCGACGCCGTTGACCCGCGCCCAGGCCGCAATCAGGACGACCTGGTGAACCAAGCCGCCCCTGCTGTCGTGTGAGCAGGTGGAGCAGAACCAGGAGGCAACTGCGATGGCACGAGCGATCGGCGCAGCGGCGGCCGTGGTGTCCGCCGTGATCCACCTCTACCTGTGGTTCGACGGTGTCAAGGACCAGGGCGTCGTCGGCGGCCTCTTCGTCGTCAACGTCGTCGCAGGCCTGGTGATCGCGGTCCTGCTGCTGCGCTGGCAGCACTGGATCCCGCTGTTCCTGCTGGCCGGCTTCGGAGCCACGACGTTCGGCGCCTTCCTGATCGCGACCACGGCCGGACTCTTCGGCATCCACACGGACTGGAGCTGGTATGCCTGGCTCGCCGCGATCTCGGAGGTCGTGGCCGTCCTCGCCGCCGTCTGGGCGGCCGTGGAGGAGAACTAGTCGGCCGGTCCCGGAGCGCACAAGCCGACGAACGCGCCGAGCTCCAGCACGCCGCGCGTGCTCGTCGGCATGAACGCCGTCAACGCCTGGGACCGGATCACGATCGCCTTCCACTTGGCCCGGGAGACCGCGACGTTGACGCGGTTGCGGTTGAGCAGGAAGCCCATCCCCCGCGGGACGTCCCCGTGGGAGGAGGCGGTCATCGAGACGATCGAGATCGGGGCCTCCTGGCCCTGGAACTTGTCGACCGTGCCGACCCGGACGTCGTGCAGGCCGGCGTCGTCGAGGGCGCGCCGGATCAGGGCGACCTGCGCGTTGTACGGCGCGACGACCAGGAAGTCGTCCTGGGTGAGGGGCCGCGGAGTGCCGTGCTCGGCCGGGTCGGACCAGGTCGCGCCGAGGTGCCCCTGCACTTGAGCGACCACCTCGGCGGCCTCCTCCGGTGACTCCGAGCGGTTGCCGGTGTGGTCGAGCCGGACCACCGCCAGGCCGGGCGCCACGCCGTCGAGGGAGCGCTTCGTCGCGGCGTCGGCGGAGGCCAGCCGGCCGTCGTAGGAGAGCACGGACACCTTGGCGCACAGGTCGGGGTGCATCCGCCAGGAGTCGGCGAGGAAGTAGCCCAGCTCCGGCGGGATGGTGTCGTGCCCGTCCATCAGCCAGCCGAGCGCCGACTCGTCCACCGGCTCGGCGTGGGTGCCCTGGCTGACCTGCGGCAGCTGTTGCGGGTCGCCGAGCAGGAGCAGCCGCTTCGCCGCCACCGAGGCGGCCAGCGTCGTGGCCAGGGAGAACTGGCCGGCCTCGTCGACCACGAGCAGGTCCAGGCACGGCCGGTCGCCGAGGGAGGACGCGGCGAAGGTCCACGCGGTGCCACCCAGGACGCAGCCGGTCTCCTCGTGCTCGGCGAGGAACTTCGCGCTCGCGGCGCCGGTCTTCAGGTCGGTCCACCGCGGGTCGGTCCTCTGGCTGCCCTTCTTGCCGACCAGGGCCGCGTCGAGGCCCGCCTCGAGGACGCAGGACAGCAGGTTCTCCACGACGGCGTGCGACTGGCCCACCACGCCGACCCGCCAGCCGCGCTCCTCGACCAGCCGCTTGACCACGTGCGAGCCGGTGTAGCTCTTGCCGGTCCCCGGCGGCCCCTGCACGGCCACGTAGGAGTCGTCCATCGCGGTCAGCGCCGCAACGACCCGGTCGATCGTCGTACCGTCCTGCGGCAGCGGCGCACCGCCGCGCAGCCGCGGAGGGCGGCGGGCGAACAGGTCCAGGGCTGCCTGCTCGGGCAGCACCGGCGCCGCAGCGGCCGCGGAGGCCACCTCGTGGATCGCCTCGGCCAGCACCCTGGTGTCGGGCGGCGCGGGCGGGCCCAGCGCGACGGGGAGGTCGGGGTAGGTCTCCTCCGGCTTGCGCGACTCGGTCACCCGCACCACCCGGGGATCGTGCGGGTCGGCGACCAGGTCGCCCCGGCTCGCGCAGAAGGGCGCCGACTCCGGCCCCTTCGCGCCCTTCGGACCGGGCGCCGGGTAGACGACGTGCGCCTCGCGCCCGGGCCGGCTGCCCGGCGTCCAGTCGCCGGTCAGCCGCAGCACCCGGCGCGCGTTCGTCGACTTGCCCTCGGGAACGGCCCAGTCCTGCTCGACCTCGGCAGACTCGACGAGGAACACGTCGCGGTCGCGCCACTCCCCGACCTGGTGGTGGAGCCGCTCGAAGTGCGCCCACCAGAACGCCTTGTCCTCCCGGCGGTGGAAGTCCAGCGCGTAGGCGAGCATGGCCCAGGGCTTCTCCCCCGAGCGCGCCGTCAGGGCGAGGAAAACCGGGTCAGGCTCGGGCTCCGCCTCGACCTCGACGGCGCGGGTCCGCGGCAGGATCCGGTCGCGCACGCCTGCCTCGACGGCCCGCTCCAGCAGCCAGTCGCGCAGCCGCAGGGTGGAGAGGCAGTCGTACTCGTTGTAGTCGGCCAGCGCCGCGAGCTTCGCCTCCGCCGTCACGGGGTCGTCGTCGCGCGCCATCCGAAACTCCTGGTACTCCAGGATCGAGGCGTCGCCGCCCTGGATGGCGTCGTCGGCGCGCAGCTGGTCGCCCATGTAGAGCGGCTCCAGCTTCTTGATGCTGTACGACGCGACGCTGGCGCGCACGGCACCCCGGACGGTGGCGTAGAGGTCGACAAAGACCTCGGCGCGCAACAGCTCGTCGAGCTCCTCCTCGCGGGTCTGGTAGCGCATCGCCAGCCGCTTCAGTGCGGCCGTCTCGTAGGGGGCGTAGTGGTAGACGTGCAGGTCGGGGTGGAGCTTGCGCCGCTCCCGCAGGTCGTCGACGAACTGCTCGAACGCCACCCGCTCCTCGGCCCAGTCGTGCGCCCAGGCCGGCTGGTACTTCTCGTCGCTGTCGAGGACGCCCCAGAGGTACTCGAGCCCGGCGCGGGACGGGTCGCCCTCGTCGTAGAGCGGGTCGCCCTCGAAGTCGAAGAACAGGTCGCCGGGCGAGGGCGCCGGCAGCAGGGCGAGCACCGTCGCGGCGTCGGCGGTCAGCTCGTGGGTCAGCGGCGCGTCCGGCCCCGCCTGCATCCGCTGCCACTGCAGCCGGGCCTGGGAGCAGAGCTTGTCCCAGGTCGCCTCGGTGACGGACTCCGGCCTGGCGGTGGCGCCGGCGAGCGCGCCGATCGTGGTGATGCCGGCCTCGCGCAGCCGGCGGCGCTGGTCCATCCGCAGGCCGGCGACGAGGATCAGGTCGTCGGCCTTCTTCGCCGCGGCGGTGCACTCAGGGCACCGGCCGCAGGCGACGTAGCGGTCGTCGCCCCACGCCACCGGCTTACCCTCCTCGCGGTGCTCCTGCAGCAGCTCGCGCAGTCGGCCACGTCGCTCCCGGAAGGCCGGCAGCACGTCGGCGACTGGGAAGTCCACGCGCTCGCCGGTGCCGAGCAGCAGGCCGACCGTGGCCGACAGCGGCAGCCCGAGGGCGGCCAGCTGGTCGGCGTAGGCACCGAGCTGGAGCAGCGCCTTGGGCTTGGCCGAGCGCGCCAACTTGGCGTCGAGCACCGACCAGCCGTCCTCGCGGCGCTCGACGAAGTCGGCGTAGCCGAAGAACTCCCCGTCGCTGAAGGCCGCCTGGAAGACCATCTGCGGCTCCGCGGCGAAGGCCTCGAGGGTCGCCTCGCGCAGCTCCGCCAGGCGCTCGGCCGTGTGCGGTCCCTGCAGGTGCGCGAGCTCGAGGAGGCCGCCGGCCGCGGCGTACTCCTGGCGCAGCCGCTCCTCGTGGGCGTCACCGAGCCGGGCGATGTGCTCCTCGAGCGGATTCTTGGCCAGGTCGGTCTCCTCGTCGATCCAGCCGAGCCTGGCGTCGAGGGTGCGCAGCACGGCGTACTCACACCCCGCCGCAGCCGTCAGGTCGGACGCACTCCAGTGCAGGTCCGCACCGATCAGGAACATGACGGAAGCCTCGCACG
>DASSOK010000083.1:0-5375 GCA_035700665.1 Marmoricola sp. | reverse complement strand
CCTGCGCCAGCGCGGTGAACACGATGCAGCCCATCCCCTGCTCTTCGAGCTCGTCGAGCAGGTCCTCCTCGATCCAGCGGTTGAGCATCGAGTAGGACGGCTGGTGGATCAGCAGCGGGGTCCCGAGGTCTCGCGCGATCGCGGCCGCCTCGCGGGTGCGCTTGGCGGAGTAGGAGGAGATCCCGGCGTACAACGCCTTGCCGGAGCGTACGGCGTGATCCAGCGCCATCATCGTCTCCTCGACCGGGGTGTCGGGGTCGAACCGGTGGCTGTAGAAGATGTCGACGTAGTCCAGCCCCATCCGGCGCAGCGACTGGTCGAGGGAGGCCAGGACGTACTTACGGGACCCGCCGCCTTGGCCGTAGGGGCCCGGCCACATGTCCCATCCGGCCTTGGTGGAGATGACCAGCTCGTCGCGGTAGGCCGCGAAGTCCTCGCGCAGGTAGCGGCCGAAGTTGGCCTCGGCCTGGCCGTAGGGCGGGCCGTAGTTGTTGGCCAGGTCGAAGTGGGTGACGCCGCGGTCGAACGCCCGGCGCAGGATCGCCCGCTGGGTCTCCTCCGGACGGTCGTCACCGAAGTTCTGCCACAGGCCCAGCGAGAGCAGGGGCAGCTGCAGCCCGCTTCGGCCGGTGAAGCGGTACTGCATCTGGTCGTAGCGATCTGTCGCAGCGTCGTAGCTCATGGGCTCATCGTGCCCAGGGCCGCCGCTGACCACACGCCCGGGCCCGGAGGGCCCGCCGTTTGGCGCGAACGGCATGCCCCGACTGTGCACGGAGGTGCCGTTCGCGCCGAACGATCAACGATCGGCAGTCGCGGCGTGGACCGCTCTGCTCAGCCGGCCCGCCGCACCTCCTCGGCAACCGCGGCACGCAGGCTCCTGGAGTCGAGCCCGAAGTGCCCCAACGCATCCGTCGCGACCCGGTCACCGCCGCGCGCCAGCCCGAGCAGCAGGTGCTCGGTCCCGATGTAGTTGTGCCGCAGGGCCAGCGCCTCCCGCAGCGACAGCTCGAGCACCTTGCGCGAGGACCGCGAGAAGCGCGGCCGCGCCCGGCGCCCGGTCGGAGCGAGTCCACCCAGGTTTCGATCGATGCGCCGGACCACCTCGTCGAGGTCGATCCCGATCGCCGCCAACGCCGCGGCGTCGTCGGCGTCGAGCCCGTCGACGTGGTGCCGGCGTCGGCGGTCGAGCTCCTCACGCAGCGCACTCGGCGGCGCGTCGAGTCGCTCGAGGACCCGCACCGCCAGGCAGGCCGGGTCGTCCAGCAGCGCCGTGAGCAGATGCTCCGGACGCACCTCGGACGCGGTGGTCTCTCGCGCCTTCTCCTCGGCCGCCTTGACCGCGGCGCGGGCGCTGCGGGTGAACCGTTCGAACACGGGCTTCCTCCTTGTGCAGGGCCGGCCAGTCAGGACCGGGCCAGTCAGGACCGGGCGTGCTTCTTGTGCACCGCCTGGCGGCTCACGCCCAGCACGTCGGCGATCTCCCGCCAAGACCACCCCTGGGCGCGGGCGCTCGCCACCTGTGAGGCCTCGAGCTCCTCCTGCAGGCGGCGCAGGGCGCGGACGGCGCGCAGGCCGACCGCCGGGTCCGCCTGAGAGGCGGCTGTCGCGAGATCACCGACGTCCGACACGAGCGTCAACATACGTTGACACGCATCCGATTGTCAACCCTTGTTGACGTGCACCTGCCACTCACCCCGCGCCGCTCATCACGGCCGGCGCGCCTCGAGGACCCGGAACCCCTTGGCGCTGCCCACGCGCGTGGTCGGGTAGCCCTGCTCCTCCAGCCACCGCTGCAGCGAGTCGGCGCCCAGGTTACGGCCGACCACCATCACCGCCCGCCCACCGGGTCGCAGCCGTGGCAGCCAGGTCAGCAGCAGGTCGTGCAGCCCCTGCTTGCCGATCCGGATCGGCGGGTTCGACCAGATCTCGTCGAAGCTGACATCGGGCGCCACCGCGTCGGGAAGGGTGGCGACGAAGCGCTGGTCGAGCCCGAGAGCGGTGGCGTTCTCGTTGGCGAGCAGCACGGCCCGAGCGTTCACGTCGACGCCGTGCACGCGGGCCTCCGGCGCCGCCAAGGCGAGCGCGCAGCCGACCACGCCGTACCCGCACCCCAGGTCGAGCAGGGTGCCGCCGGCCGGTGGGTCGGTCTGGCGGAAGAGTACGGCGGTGCCCGCGTCCAGCCGGCCCTGCGAGAAGACGCCCGACCCGGACACCAGCTCGACGTCGTGGCCCCACACCCGGGCGCGCACCGGCTCCCGGACGAACGGGACCGACGGGTCCGCGGAGAAGTAGTGCTCACCCTCGCTCACGACGCGCCCTCCGGGAGCGTGCGCACGACGCGGGCCCGACGCGCCTGCGCGGCGAGCTCTGCCTCGGCCGGGTAGCCGACCTCCTCCAGGGTGAGCGCGTGCGGGTACAGCACGGTCACCGCACCGTCCCGGCGCCGTCCCGCCAGCACCTCGGCCGCCCAGGACGGGTCCCGGCGGCCCTCCCCCACGGCCAGCAGGCAGCCCATCAGCGAGCGGACCATCGAGTGGCAGAACGCATCGGCGCGCACCGTGGCAACGGCCAGCCCGGCCTCGTCCCGCGCCCAGGACAGGTCCAGCAGCGTGCGGACCGTGCTCGCCCCCTCGCGCCGCTTGCAGAAGGCGGCGAAGTCGTGCTCGCCGACCAGCAGCCGAGCGGCATGGTTCATCCGATCCAGGTCGAGGCGCCGCGGCCAGGCCAGCACCGCCCGGCGTACCAGCGGGTCCACCAGCTCCGGCCCGTCGGCGACGCGGTAGGCGTAGCGACGCCACAGCGCCGAGAACCGCGCGTCGAACCCGTCAGCGGCGACCAGCACCTCGCGGACCCGGACGTCGTCGGGCAGCAGCGCGTTGAGACGTCGGCGCAGGGCGTACGCCGGCGGGTCCGTGCTGCGACCGGCCGCCGCTGTGAGGACCTCATCGTCGACGTCGAGGTGGGCCACCTGCCCTCGGGCGTGCACGCCTGCGTCGGTCCGCCCGGCGCACGTGAGCGTCACCTCGGGCAGGCGCAGGATCGTGGCAAGCGCCGCCTCCAGCGTGCCCTGGACCGTGCGCAGACGCGGTTGCGCAGCCCAGCCGTGGAAGTCGGTGCCGTCGTAGGCGAGGTCGATCCGCAGGCGCACCCGGACATCCTGCCACTGCGCGCCGACGGGGCCGGCTACCTCCCGGGGCGAACACGACGAAGGGCCCGCCGTCCGAAGACGGCGGGCCCTTTCGCGCTCAGCTCTCAGGCGGGGTCACTTCTTGTCGTTGTCACCCTCGGTCGACTCGCTCGAGTCGTTCGCGTCGCTTGCGGCGGACTCCTCCGACGCGCTCGCTTCAGCAGACTCCGAGGACTCCGAGGACTCCGAGGACTCGGAGGACTCGGAGGACTCCGACGACTGCGACGACTCGGAGGGCTCCGTGCTCTCCGCAGCGTCGGTCGCCTCGGTGGCCGAGGTCTCCTCGGCAGGCTCGTCGGCCTTCGTCTCCGTCTCGGCCGGGGCAGCAGCCGCAGCCGGCTTCTGCGTGCGGGCCTTGGCGACGTACTCCTCGGTGACCAGCTCGATCACGGCCATGGGGGCGTTGTCGCCCTTGCGGGGGCCGAGCTTGGTGATCCGGGTGTAGCCACCGGGGCGCTCGGCGTACCGCGGAGCGATCTCGGTGAACAGCGTGTGCACCACACCCTTGTCCTTGAGCGTGGCGAGGACCTGGCGACGGTTGTGCAGGTCGCCCTTCTTCGCCTTGGTGATCAGCCGCTCGGCGTACGGACGCAGCACCCGGGCCTTGGTCTCGGTGGTGGTCAGCCGACCGTGCTCGAACAGGCTGGTGGCCAGGTTCGCGACGATCAGGCGCTGGTGTGCCGGGCTGCCACCGAGGCGGGGGCCCTTCTTGGGGGTAGGCATCGTGTCTCTTCTCGATTCTCCCGGGCCGTGTCAGGTACCCGGGTAGTTGTTATTCGCTTCGACGATCAGGATTGACTGGTCTCGACAGGCTCGACCGGCCGAGGGGTCAGTACTGCTCATCCTCGACGAAGCTGTCGTCGTCGTCCTCGTACGCCGCCAGAGCCGCCTGCGGGTCGAAGCCCGGGGCGCTGTCCTTGAGCGAGAGGCCCATCTCGTGCAGCTTCGCCTTGACCTCGTCGATGGACTTGGCGCCGAAGTTGCGGATGTCGAGCAGGTCCTGCTCCGAGCGCGAGATCAGCTCACCCACGGTGTGGATGCCCTCGCGCTTGAGGCAGTTGTAGGAGCGGACCGTGAGCTGCAGGTCCTCCACGGGCAGGGCCAGGTCGGCGGCCAGCTGCTCGTCGACCGGCGAGGGGCCGATGTCGATGCCCTCCGCCTCGACGTTGAGCTCGCGGGCCAGGCCGAACAGCTCGACCAGCGTCTTGCCGGCCGAGGCGATCGCGTCGCGCGGACGCATCGACGGCTTGGTCTCGACGTCGATCACCAGCTTGTCGAAGTCGGTGCGCTGCTCGACACGCGTGGCCTCGACCTTGTAGGTGACCTTGAGGACCGGGCTGTAGATCGAGTCGACCGGCATCCGGCCGATCTCGTTGTCGCCGCCCTTGTTCTGGACCGAGGAGACGTAGCCGCGGCCGCGCTCGACCACCAGCTCCATCTCCAGCTTGCCCTTGTCGTTGAGCGTGGCGATCTTGACGTCCGGGTTGTGCACCTCGACACCGGCCGGCGGCGCGATGTCGGCGGCGGTCACGTCGCCGGGCCCCTGCTTGCGCAGGTACATGGTGACCGGCTCGTCGTGCTCGGAGGAGACCACCAGGTCCTTGAGGTTCAAGATGACCTCGGTGACGTCCTCCTTGACCCCCTCGATGGTGGAGAACTCGTGCAGCACGCTGTCGATCTTGATGCTGGTCACCGAGGCGCCAGGGATCGACGAGAGCAGCGTGCGGCGCAGCGAGTTGCCGAGTGTGTAGCCGAAGCCGGGCTCGAGGGGCTCGATGACGAACCGCGAACGGAAGTCGCCGACGACCTCCTCGGAGAGGGTGGGGCGCTGAGCGATAAGCACTGTAGATGTCCTTTCCGAGCCCGACCGCTATATGAGGGACTCGAATCGAAGAGGAGCAGGTCCCCGAGGGGCGGCCGCGAACAGACAACGCCACGGCCGCTCCCGGGGTTCCCGGGGCGGAGCCCCGAGCGGTTACTTCTTGGAGTAGTACTCCACGATGAGCTGCTCCTGCACCGGGATGTCGATCTGCTGACGAACCGGGACCTGGTGGATCAGGATCCGCATCCGGTTCGGCAGCGCCTCCATCCAGGCCGGCACCACACGCTCGCCGTGGGTCTCACGCGCGATGATGAACGGGGTCATCTCCCGCGACTTCTCGCGCACGTCGATCACGTCGTACTGGCT
>DASSOK010000082.1:0-7000 GCA_035700665.1 Marmoricola sp. | reverse complement strand
CAGCGCGATCGACCCGTCGGCGGTGGGCCTAAAGGTCGGCTGGGCGTTGTGCCAGGTGCTCGCGCCGGTGGTCGAGTAGCGGGCGTGGCCCACCGCGACGTGACCCTTGAGCGCCTCGAGGGTGGACTCGTCGAAGACCTGCGAGACCAGGCCCATGTCCTTGTAGACGAGGATCTGCCGGCCGTTGCTCACCGCGATGCCGGCCGACTCCTGACCCCGGTGCTGCAGGGCGTAGAGGCCGTAGTAGGTCAGCTTGGCGACGTCCTCGCCGGGCGCCCAGACGCCGAAGACCCCGCACGCGTCCTGGGGACCGAGGTCGTGCGGGTCGAGGGCATGGGTCAGGCGTCCGTCTCCACGACGACGCCCGCCGGGGGCGGTTGGGTCAGCCACGGCCCCCATACTACGGGCGGGCGGGCGCCTGCTCCGACTTCCCCGGCTCACGCTGGCGCAGCGCTGCGGCGCGCATGGCCCGATCGGGCCATGTCCGAAATGTCTGGTTAGTTGCCCGAAGCACCCTTGTCGACGACCGGCTGACCCTACGATGGTGGAAATCAGCGTTGGACGAAGCCCCGGGGGAAGCATGAGTGATCCGTGGTCCGCGGCGCTGTTCCGAGAAACCTTGCAGCTGATCGCCGAGGGCGTGACGGAGCTGGTTGGCTTCGAGGTCGCCGCCGTGAGCGTCGTCGGTGATGACGGCCGACTCGAGGTGATCGCGGTCGCCGGCAGCGAGGACTGCCGCGACCAGCTCCTCGGCCACCGCACCCCGATCGCCGACATCCAGGCCGAGATCAGCAACTCCGAGGCCTGGGGCGCGCTGCGGTTCGTCCCGCACGAGCGGATGGGGATCGACACCGAGAACCTCGGCTGGATCCCGGACATCGAGGTCAGCGACGACCCGGACGCCTGGCACCCGCTGGACCTCCTGCTGGCGCCGTTCTACGGCGAGGACGGCCAGCTGCGCGGGATCATGTCCATGGACGTGCCCACCGACGGCAAGCGGCCGCGTCCGGAGACTCGTCGCCAACTGCAGAAGTACGTCGAGCAGGCCGGCCGCGCGGTGATCGCGGCGCACGACCGGGCTCGCTTGGCCGAGCAGGTCCGCCTCGCCGAGACGGCCCGCGAGGTGATCCGCCGGGCGAGTGCCGAGAACACGCTCGAGGGCGTCTTCGACTACGTCCAGAAGGCGCTCGTCGAGGGCTTCAACGCCCGCGGCCTGTGGATCCGCACCTTCCACGACATCGCCACCCCCGGCAGCGACCGGCTGTTCTCCTCCCAGGGCGACCAGGTCTCGCTGCCACCCGCGCTGGCGGCGCTCGGCAAGGAGGCGGCGGAGAAGCTCTGGGCCCTGCAGGAGGTCGTCGTGGTCTCCCCGGAGCACCGGCCCGACCTGCTCACGGTCGAGGAGCATGCCGACGTGGTGGGCTTCCTGAAGGGGCTGGGCGTGGACTCGATGGTGTTCGCCCCGCTCGGCGCCGGCCAGCGCTGCCTGGGCAACTTCGGGCTGACCCGCACGGCCGGGCAGGGTGACTGGACCGAGACCGAGAAGCGGGCCGCGCTCGACATCGGCCACGACCTCGGCCGCACCCTGCTCACCACGCAGAACCTCGAGCGGGAGCGCCGCCTCAACGAGGAGCTGCGCACGCTGGACAGCTACAAGAGCCAGCTGATCGCGACCGTCTCGCACGAGCTGCGCAACCCGCTCACCGCGGTGGCCGGCTACCTGGAGATCCTCGCGGACGACGACGGGCTGTCCGAGCGCGCGCTGCGCTCGATCGCCTCGATGACCCGCGGCGTCGGCCGGATGTCCAGCCTCGTCGACGACCTGCTCACCCTCTCGCGCGTCGCCGATCCCTCCATCCAGCCGCGCACCGAGCCGGTGGACCTGCGCTCCGTCGTCGAGGACGTGCTCGACCTGGCCGGCCCCACCTGTGCGCAGAAGGACCTGACCATCCACTTCGCGGAGCCGACGCTGCCGGTCCAGGCGCTCGCCGAGCGCGACGACGTCGACCGGGTCGTCGCGAACCTGGTGTCCAACGCGATGAAGTACTCACCCTCCGGCACCGAGATCGACCTGGACGTCTTCATCGAGGACGGCGAGGCGGTGCTGCGCGTGGCCGACCACGGCATCGGCATCTCCGAGGCCGACCAGCGCGACCTCTTCCGGGAGTTCTACCGGACCGCCAACCCCGAGGCGCTGCGTGAGCAGGGCACCGGCCTGGGCCTGGCGATCGTCCAGCGCATCGTCGAGCGGCACCACGGCCACATCGAGGTGCAGTCGACGCTCGGCAAGGGCACCACCTTCACCGTCCGGCTGCCGCGGGTCCGGGGCGGCGAGGGGGCTGCAGCTTCCCCCGGTACGGCGCCCGCGGAGGAGACGATCCTCCCCAGCCAGCGCGACAGCTGACCTGCCTCAGGAGGCGGGCAGCGCGGCCAGGTTGGCCAGCAGCAGCGTCTCGGCGACGCAGACGCGCTCGAACTCCGCGAGGTGGAGCCCCTCGTTGGCGCCGTGCGCGCGGGTGTCGGGGTCCTCGACCCCGGTGACGAGCACGCTCGCCTTCGGGAACGTCTCGAGGAACTCGGCGATGAACGGGATCGAGCCGCCGACGCCCATGTCGATCGGCGCGACGCCGTCCCAGGCCTGCGTGAAGGCGTCGCGGGCGACGTCGTACGCCGGTCCGGTGGCGTCGATGCGGGTCGCCTCGCCGGTGTCGACCACGGTGAACGACAGCTCCGCGCCCCACGGGACGTGCTGCTCGAGGTGCTTGCGCAGGCACGCGACGGCGTTGTCCGTGGTGTCGCCGGGGGCGACGCGCAGCGAGATGCGGGCCCGAGCAGCCGGCACGAGGGTGTTGCTGGCGCCGGCGACCTTGGGCGCGTCGAGGCCCGTGATGCTCAGTGCCGGCTTGGTCCACAGCCGCTCGACGGTGGAGCCGCTGCCGATCCACTCGATGCCCGGCACGGCGCCCGACTCGGCACGGAGCCGCTCCTCGGGGTAGTCGACGTCGGCCGCGGGACCCGCGCGGAGACCGTCGATCGCCACGTTGCCCTCGTCGTCGTGCAGGGTGGCGATCAGCCGGGCCAGCGTCATCAGGGAGTCCGGCACCAGGCCGCCCCACATGCCGGAGTGGACGGCATGGGTCAGGGTGCGCACCTCGATGTCGGCCCGGACCAGGCCACGGAGGCTGGTGGTCAGGGCGGGCACGCCGATGTCCCAGTTGCCGCTGTCGGCAATGACGATGACGTCCGCGGCGAGCTCGTCACGGTGCTGGGCGAGCAGGGCGGAGAGGGTCTCGGAGCCGACCTCCTCCTCGCCCTCGACGAACATGGTGACGCCCACGGGCAGGTCGTCGCCGAGGGCCCGGATGGCGGCCAGGTGCGCCGCGATGCCGGCCTTGTCGTCGGCGGCGCCGCGGCCGTAGAGCCGGTCGCCCCGCTCGGTCGGCTCGAACGGCGGGGAGTCCCAGTCGGCGTGGTCGTTCTCCGGCTGCACGTCGTGGTGGGCGTAGAGGAGCACGGTCGGCGACCCCTCCGGGCCGGCCCGGTGCGCGATCACGGCCGGCGCGCCACCGTCGGCGCTGGAGATCTGCACGTCGAAGCCCTCGGCCTCGAAGAGCCGGGCGGTCAGCTCGGCGCTGCGCTGCACCTCGCCGGCACGCTCCGGGTCGGCGCTGACCGACTCGATCCGGACCAGCTCCTCCAGGTTCTGGCGCACTCCGGGGAGCACCGACTGCACACGCTGACGAACGTCGTCGAGATCCATGCCGGTCACTCTATGCTGCGGATTCCGGCCGCTTGCGGGGCCGTCTGGGTGCTAGGTTCCCCTCCGGTTGCCCGGTTCCCGGGCGCGGCGCCACGTCCCATCGCACCGACCGGAGGAGCGGCCCGTGAGCACTCCCGAGTCGGGACCGCCCGCCCCGCGTCGTACTGGTGGGCAGGCGGACGGCAGCGCACCGGACGACCGCTTCGGCGACGACGTGGTGCTCACCGAGCGCTCGCCGGAGGAGCGTGCGGAGGCACGGGCCGCCCGTGAGCGACGGCGGCGTCGCCGGCGCCGGCACCAGCGGCGGCGCCGCCTCCGCCGGGTCGCGATCACGCTGCTGGTGCTGCTCGCGCTGCTCGCCACGGCGGGGTTCGTGTGGTTGCGCTACACCGTCGGCGGCCTCGACCGGATCCCCGGTGCGCTGCCCGCAGGGGCGGACACCCCCGGGACCACCATCCTGCTGGTGGGCAGCGATCCCGGCGCGCACGACGAGGTCGCCAGCGGCGCCACCTGGCGGCAGGACCTGCGGCACAGCGACCTGGTGATGCTGGTGCACCTGCCGGCGGACCGCCAGTCGATCTACGCCATCTCGGTGCCGGGGAAGACCGAGCTCCGGCTGCCGGGACAGCGAGGCGCGCTGGGCGAGGCGCGTGGAAGCACCGCCTACGTCCGCGCCCTGGAGCAGGCCACCGGGGTGCAGGTGGACCGGCTCGCCGTGATGGACCTGAACGCGCTGCGCGAGATCGTCGACGAGCTCGATGGCGTCACCGCGCAGCTGTCCGGCACCGGGTGCGGCGTCGGCCCCGGCCCGCGTCGCCTCGACGGCCAGGGGGCCCTCGAGCTGATGCGGCTGCGGCCGTGCCTGCCGCACGGCGACCTGGACCGCGTCGCCCGCCAGCAGGCCGTGTTCAAGGCCCTGCTCGCCCAGCTCACCGAGGGCAACACCCTGCTGAACCCGCTGCGGCTCAACCGGATTGCCAAGTCCACCTTCGACCACCTCGCGGTCAACGAGGACTGGGGCCTGTGGGACATGGCGAAGATCGCCTGGTCGCTGCGCGGCACGACTCCGCGCACCACCACCTTCCTCACCGCGCCGACCCGGACGGCGCCGGACGGCACCATCACCCTCGACCCACGGCGAGCCCCCGAGCTGTGGGAGGCGGTCCGGGACGACCGGGTCGACCAGTACGTCGCGCTGAACCGCGACACCGTCGCCGGCCGGTAGCGCCGCCCGGTCGGGCTACTCGTCGTCGACCACGCCGGTCAGGCGCAGGTCGGCGAGCAGCCACACCGCGATGCCCGCGAAGACCGCTCCGATGCCGACGACCGGCCAGGTGTCCCCGAGGACGACGCCGAGGCGGGCCAGCAGCAGCGGCGCCGCGAAGCCGAGGTAGGCGAAGACGTAGAAGGCGCTGTTCATCGCGCCGCGGAAGCTCGGCGGCGCCAGTCGCGCGGTCAGGGTGAGGCCGGCCGCGAGACACAGCCCGGCGCCGGCGCCGAGCAGCACCGCGGCCGGGAGCAGCAGCAGGCTCGACTGCCAGTGCACCGCCGCCGCGCCGAACCCGTAGCCGACGGCACCGAGCGCAACTCCGGCGGGCGCGGCCACCGGCCCGAAGTGGCGTGCGGGTGCCGCCGCGATCGCGCTGCACGCCAGGGTCAGCCCACCGAGCAGGCCGATGTAGGCGACGCTGATCTGGTCGGGGTCGATCAGCAGGGGCAGCAGCGTGATCGCCACGGACGGGAAGGCGTAGACGCCGACCGCGGTCGGCGCGAGCACCGTCCAGAACGCCCGCCTGGCCTGCCGGGGCAGGCCCAGCTGCAGCAGTGGCCCGATCCGCGGCTCGTGCACCGTCTCCGGCACACCGACCAGGACGACGAGGCCGCTGAGCAGCACCGCGACGTGGACCAGGTAGGGCAACGTCGTCGGCCACGGAGCATAGGAGGCGAGCAGGCCGCTGACGACCGGCGCCACCGCGAAGCCCAGGGACGAGGAGACTGCCCCGCGGGTCGCGGCCGCCCGCGCCCGGGAGGGCCCGGCGAGGTCCTGCAACCAGGCGTTCGCCACCGAGAACACCACGCCCGAGACGACGCCCTGGAGCACCCGGCCGACGTAGAGGAGGGGCACGCTGTCCACGGCGGGGATGAAGACCAGCGACGCCAGCCCGGAGATGACCGAGAAGGCGAGCACCAGGCCCCGTCGGCCGTAGCGGTCCGACGCCGAGCCGGCCACCACCAGCGCGGCGATCAGGCCGAGCGCGTAGCAGCCGAAGATCGCGGTGAGGTCGGACTCGCCGAGGTCGAGCCGGTCGCCGTAGACGATCAGCAGCGGCGTGGGGATGTTGGTCCCCAGCGCCACGGTGAACAGGGCGTAGGTGAGGGCGTCGGTCGGCCGGCCGGCGCGCTGCGCGGCCGCGCCGTTCACCCGGCTCCGGACGAGCCGGTGAGCGGCAGGTACGACGACAGGTCGGTGCGCTCGCCGGAGGCACGCACCTTGCCGTCCCGCACCGCGTCGGCCCAGTCGAGCCGCCCCGTGGCGACGGCCACCCAGGTCGACGGGTCGGTCTCGACCACCGCGGGCGGCGTTCCGCGGGTGTGCCGGACGCCCTCGACCACCTGAACCGCGGCATAGGGCGGCACCCGCACCTCGACGGAGTTGCCCGGGGCGCGCGACTGCAGCAGGGCGAGGAAGTGGCGGGTCAGCAGCTTGAGGTGGGCTTCCGGGTCCTGCAGCGCAGCGGCCACCTCGAAGGCAGGCGCGGGGGCGAGCCGGCGCGGCATCAGTCGGCCTGCTTCGGGTAGGGCTGCACGATCTGCAGCACGTGGTAGGTGCGCCGCCCCTGCTTGCCGGCCTGCGTCTGCTTGCGCCACCGCTCGTTGAGCGCGGTCAGCTCCTCGGAGTAGGCGCGCGCCTCGGCCTTGGTCAGGGCGAGGGCGTCGGCGATGACGGTGACCGTGGTGTCCTTCTCCTGCTCCTCTCCCCCGCGGAAGGCCAGGTCCACGAACGCCTTGGCCCGCTCGGAGAGGTTGCGGCGGAAGACGCCGACGGCGGCCCGGTTGCCCGGTTCCTTCTCGAGCAGGTCCAGCCGCAGCTTGGTGCCTTCCTCGTGCACCAGCCGCCACACCCGGTCGCGGCCGTCGCGGGCCAGCTCGGGGGCCTCCTCGACCAGGCCGTACTTCGCCAGCTGCCGGAGGTGGAAGCTCGCCTGGTTGGCCGGGATCCCGATCCGCTCGGCGACGTCG
>DASSOK010000081.1:0-14539 GCA_035700665.1 Marmoricola sp. | reverse complement strand
CCAGCTCGCCGTTCGGGCCGACCTCGAGGTGACCGTCGAGGCTCCCGGCCTCCCGCCCCTTCCGGCGGCCGTCGAGGTGGCCGCCTACCGGATCGCCCAGGAGGCGCTCACCAACGCGGCCCGGCACTCGGGGGGTACCCGCGCGGTGGTCCGGATCGTGCCGGTCGCAGGCAACATCGCGCTCGAGGTCGCCGACAACGGGTCGGGCAACATCGTCGCTCGTCCGGACGGTGTCGGCCTGGAGAGCATGCGCACCCGCGCGGAGGAGATCGGCGGCAGCTTCGAGCTGCGCGCGCGGCCCGGCGCGGGAACGACCATCGCGGTCAAACTGCCCTTCGACGAGGTGACGGCGTGATCCGCGTCCTGGTCGTGGACGACCACCCCCTCTTCCGCGACGGTCTTGCCGGTCTGCTCGCCACGGTCCCCGACGTGGAGCTGCTCGACGCCGTCGGCGATGGCGAGACCGCCCTGCGGCGTTGCACCGACACGAAGCCTGATGTCGTGCTCATGGACCTCAACATGCCCGGCCTCCCCGGCCTGGAGGCGATCCGGCGCATCGTCCACCTCGACCCGGCGCCGGCGGTCCTGGTGCTGACGATGGTGGACGACGACGACTCCGTGGCGGCAGCGATGCAGGTGGGTGCGCGCGGGTACCTGCTCAAGGGAGCCGCGCAGGAGGAGGTGCTCGCCGCCCTGCGCACGGTCGCCTCGGGAGGCGCCGTCTTCGGGGCCGGGGCAGCGCGCCGGTTCCTCTCCGCGGGGGGCAGGCCGGTGGCAGACCTCACTGCTCGCGAGGCGGAGGTGCTCGCCCTGGTGGCGGACGGCCGCAGCAACGCCGAGATCGCCCGAGAGCTCGAGCTCAGTCTCAAGACAGTGCAGAACCACGTCTCCAACGTGCTGGCCAAGCTCCAGGTGCGCGACCGCACCCAGGCGGCGCTGCGGATGCGCGGACTGTAGCGAGCCGTTCCCCGACGCCGCGCCGGCCGGCCGCCGTACTGTCCGGACATGGACCACCGCATCGCCGCTGTCGAGGACAACCTGGACGGGTTCTTCGACCGCATGCGCGGGCACGAGCTGCTCACCGACACCAGCACCTCGGACGTGTTGTCGGTGCACTCCGACATCCCGTTCCCGATGTTCAACGCGGTGGGGCACGCCCGGTTCGGCGCCGACGCGGAGCGTCGTACTCGTGAGGTCGCCGCAGAGTTCATCGACCGGGGACTGCCGTGGCTGTGGTGGCTGACGCCGTCCGGGAACGCCCCCGGCACGGAGGAGGTGCTCACCGGGCTGGGCCTGCACCACCAGCCGATCCCGGGGATGCACCGCCCGCTCGACGAAGCACCCGCCGTGCCGCTGCCGGACGGCGTCACCCTGGAGCTCGTCCCCGCGAGCGACACGGCGTTCATCGACACCCTGCTGGCCGGCTTCGGGATGCCCGAGCTCGTCCGCGAGCCGTTGGCGCGGCTGGAGGAGGTCTTCGCGCCCGGCGACTACGTCAGCCTGCTCGCCCGGCTCGACGGGGTGCCGGTGGGCTGCGGGAGCGGCTTCGTGCACGACGGAGTTCTCGGCGTCTACAACATCGCCACGCTGGAGGAGGCTCGCGGTCGCGGGATCGGGTACGCCGTCACCGCGGCGCTCCTTGCCGAGGGCCGTCGCCGCGGCTGCCGGCACACCGTGCTGCACGCCACCGAGGCGGGGCGGCCGGTCTACGAGCGGCTCGGGTTCGAGACGGTCTGCGACGTGCCGCAGTACGTCTGGCTGCCGGACGAAGAACCCCAGGGCTGAAACAGCAGATCGTCCCTTCTGTCCGGTGACACGGCGGGCCGGGTGGACTAGCGTCGGGAACGGCTTTGGACCAAGGGCCGACACCGAAGAGACGCGACACCGAGTCCTGCGGGCGAGGAGGTGGCCGAGCCGCGGGTGCGCTTGCCGTCACCGGGCGTACGCCGTCCCGGGCAGACGCGCAGCTGGCGCGGGCACAGAGTCCGACACGCCGTTCGAACACATGTTTGAAGTCGAGCCGCGATCGGCCTACCGTGACCACCATGGCGAACGACGGCAAGCGCACCCAGTCCGGAAGCAACGTCCGTGAGCTTCCAGACGCTCCTCCGGACGCGACCGGGCTGACCCCGCGCCAGCAGCGCATCCTCAACGTGCTGCGCGACTCCATCGAGCAGCGCGGCTACCCGCCGAGCATCCGCGAGATCGGCGACACCGTCGGGCTGGCCAGCTCCTCCAGCGTCGCCCACCAGCTGCGCACCCTGGAGCAGAAGGGCTTCATCAAGCGCGACCCCAACCGGCCCCGGGCGCTCGAGGTATTCCTGCCCGAGCTGATGGCGGCGCGCCGCTCGATCTCCAGCGCCGACGACTCGGACTTCGACGAGACCGGGATCGGGGACGCAGCGCCGCCGGCCACCTACGTCCCGCTGCTCGGCCGGATCGCCGCCGGTGGGCCGATCCTCGCCGAGGAGAACCTCGAGGAGGTGTTCCCGCTGCCCAGGACGCTCGTGGGCGAGGGCAACCTGTTCCTGCTCGAGGTCTCCGGTGACTCGATGATCGACGCGGCCATCTGCAACGGCGACTACGTGGTGGTGCGCCAGGCGCAGACCGCCGAGAACGGCGAGGTCGTGGCCGCGATGATCGACGGCGAGGCGACGGTGAAGACGTTCCAGCGCAAGGGCGGGCAGGTCTGGCTGCTGCCGCACAACGATGCCTACGAGCCGATCGACGGCACCAACGCCACGATCCTGGGGAAGGTCACCGCGGTCCTGCGCCGCATGTGAGCTGCCCCGAAGCGACGGCGTCCCACCCCTTCGACCCCGTCGTACGACGCCCCGGTGATCCCCCGTCACCGGGGCGTCGTTGTGTCCGCGTCACGTCCCGGGCCCCTCGACGGGCGCAACGCCGTGGCGCTCGGCCCAGTCCGCGGCGTCCACCCGGTTGCCGGTGCCGGTCTTGCGGAGCAGGTTCGACACGTGCACGCTCACCGTCTTCTCGCTGATGAACAGGGCCGCCGCGATCTCGGCGTACGTCCGGCCGGCCACCAGGTGGCTGAGCACCTCCCGTTCGCGTCGGGTCAGCGCCACCTCGTCGGGCACCGCCAGTCGCCCGGGGTCCCCGGGCTCCGCCAGCGACACCCGGGCAGTCCGGGCAAGCGACTCCGACTGGCGGAGGAGGCCACCAGCGCCCATGGCGAGCGCCAACCGGTACGACGCGCGCAGGTCGGCCACTCCCTCCGCACGGGTGCTGCGTGCCCCGAGGAGCAGCCGGCTGCGCGCCAACAGCGCTCCCGCCTCCTCGTAGCGTAGGCCGGCCGCACGCGACGCCTCGATCGCCGTCGCCCAGTGCTCCGGCTGGCCTTCCTCGCCGCGGCAGCGGGCCGACTCGGCCGCGAAGAGCGCCTGCCAGGCGGCGTCGACCGGATTGCGATCGGCATCGGCGAACGGCACGCCCAGTCCAGCTCGTGCCTGCACCGCCGCCTGCAGTCCGGTGATCGTTGCCTCCCGCTCCCCAGCCATCGCGACGTCCGCGGCCGCGCGGGCGGCCCACACGAGGAGAAGGTCGGCCATCAACGGCTCGGCGACGAGGTACAGCGCACCGATCTCCTCGGAGAGCGTCCGAAGCGCCTGCTGCGCCGACCCCGTGGCCAGACGGAACTCTGCCCAGGTGGCCGCCGAGTAGGAGTCGGCCGTGCCGGTGCCCGGCATGAGTTCGCCGAGCCGTGCCGCTTGCATCTCGGCGAGCGCCGGGCGGCCCTGTCGGACCGCGAGCACAAGGGCTGCCTGCCGGGCGACCACGGCCGTCGCCCCTCCTCCCCTCCCGCCGGGCAGGATCCTCCGGCAGCTCTCCTCCGCCTCGTCCAGCCGGCCCACGTAGGCGAGGAAGAGGGCGGCGTAGCCGCCCAGCATCTGCACCAGTCCGCGCAGGCCGCCGGCGGCGGCATGGTCGCGCGCCTCGGCCAGCAGGTCTGCCGTCTCCGGCCACCGACCGGTCACCTCCAGCACGTTGCCCCGGCTGATCGCAGCGAGGCCCTGCGCCTCCGGCCGTCCGGAGGCCCTGCGCCTCCGGCCGTCCGGAGGCCAGCGCGACGGACGACGCGTCCTCCGCCGTCCGGTGGGCGGCCGCCTCCTCGCCGAGCAGCAGATGAACCCGACTGCGGGCTCCGAGCGCGAACGCCAGCACGAAGCGGTCGTCCACCTCGCGTGACATGGCGATCGCCTGATCCGCGACGGCGGCCGCGTTCTCGCTGTCGCCCTGGACGGTGAGGACCGAGGCGAGCTCCGCAAGGACGTGCGCCTGCTCGCCCGAGGGTGGACAGGTCCGGCATTCCTCGAGCGCCCTCCGCAGCAGCGCCGCGGACCGGTCGGACCGCACCTCGGGATCGCCCGTGGGCACCATCTGGGCCTGCATCCGCAGCACGGCCGCGCGGACCAGGGCATCCGGCTCCTGCGCCAGTCGCTCAGCGGCATCGTCGACGACCTGCCGGGCTCCCGGCTCGTCCCCGCCGCGACGGACGGAGAAGGCGATCCGCACGGCCAGCTCGGCCTCGGTCCCATGGCGGGCAGCCACCGTGTCCGACACGCGCGGACGGAGCTGCCAGGCCCGCAGCAGCAGGGCGGCCTCCTCGGCATAGGCCGCCACGGCGAGCGCCTGGTCCGCCGCGAGCAGGTACGCCTCGAAGCCCGCGTCTGCTTCTCCGGCACCCTCCCGGTGGCGGGCGAGCTGGGCGGTGTCCGCCGAACCCGGCTCGACGAGATGAGCATCGAGGAGCGCGCGATGGCAACTGGTCACCTCGTCGGGCAGCAGGGTCTCGTGCAGGGACGAGCAGCTGCCGGAGGGTGACGCGCTGCACGGCTGGCTGGCGGACGTACGACGGTTCCCGGTCGTCCAGGACCTCGCGCTGGCACGGCTCGACCGTGCGGAGACCGCGGAGCAGGCCGCCCTGGCTCTCGGCGAGGAGCCGGATCCCGAGCTGGTCGCCGAGCTGGTCGCCCGTACGGGCGGGAACGCCTACTTCAACGAGCTGCTGCTGCGTGAGGTGGACCCGGACTCCGGCCGGCTGCCTGAGCGCACCCCGGACGCGTTGCGCGCGGCGCTGCTCGCTCGCTGGCACGCGCTGCCCGCAGCCGCGCGCGAGACGTCGCGGCTGCTCGCGGTGTCCGGCCGGCCGGTCAGCAGCGGGGTGCTGGCTCGGGCGGCCGCGGCGATCGGGGTGTCACCGGGTGACGTGAGCGGTGCCCTGCGCTCGGCGGCCGACGCGGGGGTGCTGCAGCTCGGCGCCGAGACCTGGTTCCGGCATCCCCTCCTGGCGGAGGCGCACAGGCCTCCGCCACGAGCCTGGTCTTGCCCACGCCGGCCTCACCGTGCACCAGGAATGCCGATGGCTTCCCGGCAGCAGCGACGGCCAGGGCGTCGGCGAGCGCGGCCAGCTCCGCGGAGCGGCCGGCGAACCCTGTCGATCCCGAGACGGCCCGGGAGTGCATGGGCACCACTCTGCCGCAACCTCGGCGAGCAGGCGCCGAATCTGGGCAGCACCGCCCCTCAATCTGAGGGTCGGTTCCCGATGTGCGACCCACCCCTCAGCGAGCAGCCTCGGAGATGTCCGCACCACCCCCTCCCGAGGAGAACCTCATGAACACCACCACCCGCCACCTCACCCGGTACGCCGGCGCCGCCCTGGTCGCCGGGGCCGCTGCCTGCACCTTCTCCACGCCCGCCTTCGCCATGCCGGAGCCCGGCGTCCCGCCCCTGCCGGTGCACGGCAACTCGTTCCCGGCCACTGCCATCCACCCGGGGGACCTGACCCCTGGGACGCCGGCCAGGACCCGTCCCGCCGAACCCGGCATCGACTGGTCCACGCTGGCCACCGGCCTGGCCGGCGGCGCGGCGCTGACGGGAATCGTCGTCGTCGCGGGAGCAGAGGCGCGGCGTCGTACTCGCCAGCCGCACCCCGCCTGAGCCGGCTCGCAGGGGATCGGGACCCGGCGCTGCCGATGCGGCGCCGGGTCTGCTGCTGCTGTGACCCCGGCCACAAAGCGGCCGTCCGGCGACTGCGGACATAACCGTCGTGCCGGTGCCCGCGTTGACCCGGACATGAACCGTCGCCTCCCGATCCTCGTGCTCGCGACCCTCGGCCTGCTCGCCGCCACGCTCTCCCCCGCGACGGCGGAGAGGGCGCCCGCGACCGCCGTACCGACGACGCAGTCGCCCGTCACCGCGACGCCGACCGCTCGGAAGGCGTGGACCCCACGACCGGCGACGTACGACCAGGTCGCCCAGAAGGACGTCCCGATCCGGATGTCTGACGGCACCGTGCTCAGCGCGGACGTGTTCCGGCCCGGCCACGGCAGCACGCCGGCAAAGGGCCGCTTCCCGGTGATCCTCTCCATCACGCCCTACAACAAGGCCCTTCCCGGCACGAACTTCGCGATGCCGAGCCTGGTGCAGCGCGGCTACGTCCAGGTGATCGCCGACGTGCGTGGCACGGGGAGCTCGGAGGGCCGCTGGGTGCCGTTCCAGCGCCGGGAGCAGCTCGACGCCGTGGAGGTCTCCCGCTGGATCGACCGGCAGCCGTGGAGCAACCACCGGCTGGGCATCTACGGCGTCAGCTACGGCGCCATCTCCGCCCTGCTGGCGGCCGAGACCGGTGCTGAGTACGGCGGCCTGCCGGGGCTCAAGGCGCTGTTCCCCGTGGTGCCCTCGGGCGACAACTACCGCGACGTGTTCACCCAGGGCGGCAGCATCGACGCCGGCTTCATCCCCGCCTGGCTCGGTCTCGTAACCGGCGCCGGCCTGCTGCCGATGACGCCCGACCCCCAGCGCCTCGGCAGGGTGATGGTCGACCACCTCGAGGGCGCGCTCGCCTTCCAGGCCTCCCAGGGCGTCGGCGCGCTCACCGGTGGCGAGCTTGCCTACGACGGGCCCTACTTCCGGCAGAGCTCGACGCTGGAGCGGATCGACAAGGTGAGGGTGCCGACCTTCGTCGCCGGTGGCCTCTACGACCTCTTCCAGCGCAGCGAACCGCGGATCTTCTCCGCGCTGCAGGAGAACGGCGTGCCCAGCAAGCTGGTGTTCGGGCCGTGGACGCACGTCGAGGGCTCGATGGGCAGCGGCCTGCCGGCCGACGGCGTCGACACGCTCAACAACTACGCGTTGCGGTGGTTCGACCGCTACCTGATGGGCCGGCCGGACCCGTCGTTGAACCGGGACGTCCCGCCGGTGTCGTACTACCAGATCGGCGGGCCCGGCTACCTCAAGGCGACCAGCTGGCCGCCCGCCGGGACGTCGTACCACGCGGTCCGCCTCGGCGGCGCCGCGACGCCGAACCCCGGCAAGCCCGGGACCCTCTCCCGCAGCTCGTCGGGCGGTCCGGACGCGCTGCCCTACGTCCCGGTGACCGGCATGTGCAGCGCCTCCACCGCGCAGTGGACGCTGGCGCCGATCGAGACGGTGCCGTTGTGCGGTGGCGACGAGCGGATCGCCGACCTCGGCGGGTTGTCCTACGAGATGCCGGTCAAGCGCGACCTCGCCCTTGCCGGCGACTTCTCGGTGCACCTGAACGTCTCGAGCACCGCCCCCGACGGCGTGCTCACCGTCCGGGTCGAGGACGTCGCCCCCGACGGCAGCATCAAGCGGGTCTCCGCCGGCTCGCAGGTGCTCTCCCTGCGGGCGCTCGACAACCGGCGCACCGTCCGTGAGGACGGGCTGATCACGCAACCGTGGCACCCGATGACCAAGGTGTCGCAGCGCGACATGCCTGCGGGCAAGCCGGTCCCGGTCGACATCGAGATCTTCCCGAGCGCCGCCCTGGTGAAGGCGGGCCACAAGCTCCGGATCACCATCCAGGCGGCCGACTTCCCGGTGCACTCGCCGGGGACGCCGACGCTGACCGACTCCCTCGGGAACCTGCCGAGCGGGCTGAAGATCTGGCACGACGCGAAGCACCCGTCCTGGCTGGTGTTCCCGGTGACGGGGTCGTTCGCCGCCCCACGGAGCGTTCCGGTCGATGCCTCGCCGAGCGGGGTGCCGTCGGCCCCCTTCGGCACGGCGGGCGGCTCCGGCTTCCTCGGCGCGGCGGCGCTGCCGTTCTCGCCTGCTGCTGCCGACCCGGCCGCCGTCGCCGAGGCCACCGCCGCGCTGACCCGGCTGCAGGGAGGTACGACGACCCCCTCGGCGCTCGACTGGACGGCGCTGCTCGGCCTTCCCTGAGGTCGGCTCGGCCTGCGTGGTGCGGCCCGGGACGTCCTGCGTCCCGGCCGTCAGGGCGGCCACCTTGCAGGACGTCCGAGAGCCGGCCCCCAGCGGAGCAACACCCTGTCGGCGCCCTGTGGCAGATTCGGCCCCATGCCCGATCGACCCGACGTCCCCGGCGCCTGGGTCGAGCGGATCCGGGCGCTGCTCGCCGACCTCCCCGACTGCCTGGAGGAGGACGCCTGGACGGGAGTGCGCTGGCGGGTCCGGCAGGCCACGGTGGCGCACGTCTTCGGCGGCGAGGACGGGTTGTTCCGGATCACCTTCCGGGCGGAGCCGGCCGAGGTGATGGCGTTCGAGCACCTCGGGCCGCCGTACTTCCGGGCGTCGTGGGGCGGCAACGTGGTCGGCCTGCTCCTGGACGAGAACACCGACTGGCAGGAGCTCGGCGAGCTGCTGACCGACTCCTACTGCCTGCAGGCGCCGACGCACCTGGCCGAGCAGGTGCCGCGTCCGGAGCCGGCCGACTGACGGCCGGGCGGTCCGACCAGCGCGGGCCCCCGCTCACCCGGCGGACGCCGACAGCCGACCCAGCGCCTTGCGGGCGACCTGCGGATCGGTGGTCATCCACATCGGCGGCAGGCTGGCCTTGAGGAAGCTGCCGTAGCGCGCCGTCACGATCCGCGGGTCCAGGATGGCGACGACGCCGCGGTCGGTCGTCGTACGGATCAGCCGACCGGCACCTTGGGCCAGCAGCAGCGCCGCGTGCGTCGCCGAGACCGACATGAAGCCGTTGCCGCCGGCCGCGTCGGCGGCCTTCGCCCGGGCACTCATCAACGGGTCGTCGGGCCGCGGGAACGGGATCCGGTCGATGACGACCAGCTGGCAGGTGTCCCCCGGGACGTCGAGGCCCTGCCACAGCGACAGCGTCCCGAAGAGGCACGTGTGCGGGTCGCCGACGAATTGGCGGGCCAGCTCGGGCAGCTGGGCGTCGCCCTGGGCGAGCGTGGTCAGGTGCGGCAGTGCCTCGCGGACGTGCTCGGCCGCCGCCTCGGCCGCCCGCCGGCTGGAGAAGAGGCCGAGGGTACGCCCGTCCGCGGCGTCGACCAGCTCGGTGATCTCGTCGAGGTGCGCCTGGGTGAGCCCGTCGCGACCCGGCTGCGGGAGGTGCTTGGCGACGTAGAGGATCGCCTGCTTGCCGTAGTCGAAGGGCGACCCGACGTCGATCCCCCTCCAGCCCTCCTCCGTGCGGTCCAGCCCGAACGACCCGGCCACCGCACCGAAGTCACCCCCCAGCTTGAGCGTCGCGCTGGTGAACACTGCGGTCTTCTCCGCCAGCAGCTTTTCGCGCATCGGGCCGGCCACGTTGAGCGGCGCCACGCACAGCTGGTTGCCCCCGCGACGCTCCTCGCGCTCGGCCATCCAGAGCACGTCGTGCTCACTGGCCGCGGCCATCCGCTCGGCGGTCGCGAACAGCTCCTGGGTCCAGCCCTTCGCCTGGGTGATGCCGGCGTCGTCACCGGTGTCCTTGGGGAACGCGCTGACCAGCGCACGGGCGGCATCGCGCACGAGCACCAGGGCGTCGGCGAGGTCCTGCGGCACCGCGTCGATCCGGCCCGGCGGGTGCGCCTCGATGGCGTGTCGGAGCGCGTCGCCGGCGTCGGCCAGGTCGTCGGCCGGGTTGGTGGCGCTGTCGTCGCGGACGTGCCGCTGCGCCCGCCGGGCGGTGCGCTCGATCTCCACGACGGACAGCTCGTCGGTGGCCGCCTGGGTCACCCGCGCGACCAGCTCATGGGCCTCGTCGATGACGACCGCGTCGTAGTCGGGGATCATCGGGACGCCCTCGATCGCGTCGATGGCCAGCAGCGAGTGGTTGGTGACGATCAGCTGCGAGCGCGCCGCCTTCTCCTTGGCCCGCTCGGCGAAGCAGACGTCGCCGTACGGGCACTTCGTCGCCCCCAGGCACTCGCGATGGCTCACGCTCACCTGCCGCCAGAGCCGGTCGGTGTGCCGCGGTGCTTGGTCCTTCTCCCCGGTGCCGCCGGACTCGGCCTGCTCCTCGACCCAGTCGCGCAGTGCGAGCACCTCGGCGCCCATCGACCCCTCCGGCAGCTCGACGAGCGCGCCCTGGTCGTCCGGCACGCCCTCGCGGACCCGGTGCAGGCAGGCGTAGTTGGACCGCCCCTTGAGTACGGCGTAGGTCGGCCTCTCGTCGAGGACTCCCCCGGCCGCCTCGACGAGCGCCGGGATGTCGCGCTCGACCAGCTGGTGCTGCAGCGCCAGCGTCGCCGTGGCCACCACGACCCGGCGCTCGTGCAGCAGCGCGGGCACCAGGTAGCCCAGCGACTTGCCGGTCCCCGTCCCCGCCTGGACGAGCAGGTGCTCACCGGACTCCATCGCCTCGGCGACCGCCTCGGCCATCTGGATCTGCCCCGGCCGCTCCTGGCCGCCGACCGCCTCGACCGCGGCCGCGAGCACCGCGCGGACGGTCGGCGCGTCGTTGTCCTCAGGCACCCGAGCACCCTATGTCGTGCCCCCGACGGTACGACGTGGCGCCGGCGCCTCGGTTTCCGTCGACCGGGGAGTCCTGCCGGCGCATCATGCCGAGAGATCTCCCCGGTCAGGACACTCGGCACAACGTCCCGGCGAGCCGGACCAGCCGCGCGCCTGCAGGAGCCGGCCGACGACCGTCGCGAACCGGCACGGCTGCGCCACCTGAGCCCACCCCGCCCGGACGGTCACCTCGTCGGTGGTGGCGGCGAGCACGTCACGCTCGTAGTCGGCCCACCGGTCCGCCGCCCACTCGTGTCCCAGCCGGCCGTCGAGCTCGAGCACCAGCCGCTGCTCGGGGTAGCGCACATCACGGAAGCCCTTGGTGTCGGCGACCGCGAAGGCGGTCTGCCGCTCAGCGGTGGGAAGCCCATGCGGCCGCTCGACCTCCACGAGGTAGCGGTGCTCGAGCAACGAATGCACCCCAGCCGCGACGTCGGCGACGAGGCTGTCCAGGAAGCGGCGCCCACGGAGGCGAGGATGCCGGTCGAGCGCGTCTCTCACTCGGGGCGGTGTGGTGAGGCCCTGCTGACAGGCGTCGGAGATCAGGGCGACGGCGTCGGCCTCGCTGGTGCGCAGCCTCCGCGAGGCAGCGACGAGGAGGGCGTCCTCCACCCTGACCTGGGGAGGTGTCCGGTTCCACTGCACGACGTGGGCGAAGTTGCGCATCCGGGACACCTCGATGCCCTCGCAGCGGGTGAGCCGCCGGTCATGGGAGATGGCGAGCTGAATGCGGGGTGGCGCGGAGACGTTCTTCATCCCATGGGCCAGCAGGGCGGTCTCCGCGGTGAGGGCGGCTGGGGCGGCGTGGAGGACGGCAACCATCCGCTGCTGCTCGATGGAGAGCGCGCCCGTGTGGTCGACGTAGACGCCCGGTCGGCAGGTGGCCCACTCGCGCCTACGCAGCATCCGCTCGATCACGTTGTCGTTCCCCTGGTGCGCGAGCACCTGGGCACGCGAGATCACCCCGCCCTGGGAGGACATCAACGCGTCGTATCGCATCGGTGAAGACTGCGTCGTCGCGGCGAGGAACGCCAGAGCGCCCTCCCCGACCTGTGGAGATGGCCGGCTCGGGCGGCGACCGGGGAGTCCTGTCGGCGCCGGGTGCCGGAGGAACTCCCCGGTCGCAACGACAGCCGTCCCCACCTCACACCGGCAGTGCGCCGTCCCCTGGTCGGACCACGCCCAGCTCGTAGCCGAGCACGACGACCTGCACCCGCGAGGTGAGGCCCAGCTTGGCGAGGATCCGGTTGACGTGGGTCTTCACCGTCGCCTCGGAGACGACGAGCCGCTCCTGCACCTGGGCGTTGGACAGCCCGCGGGCGACCAGCCCGAAGACCTCGAGCTCGCGCTCGGTCAGCTCGCGGAGCGGCGGCGGCGGACCGTCGTACGGCGCGGGCCCGCGCACGTGCTCCTCGATCAGCCGGCGGGTCAGCGTGGGCGCCAGCAGCGCCTCACCCGCGGCGACCGTCGCGATGCCCTCGACGAGCCGGTCCGGCGGCGTCGCCTTGAGCAGGAACCCCGCCGCGCCGGCGCGCAGCGCGCCGTAGACATAGCTGTCCAGGTCGTAGGTCGTCAGCACCAGCACCCGCGTGGAGCAGCCCGACCGGGTCAGCTGCTCCGTCGCGGCGATCCCGTCGAGCACCGGCATCCGGATGTCCATCAGGCACACGTCCGGGGCAGTACGACGGACGGCGTCGACCGCCTCGCGACCGTCCGCAGCGGTCCCGACGACATCCAGCCCGCGCGCGGACAGCACCATCTCGAGGCCCGAGCGGACCAGGTCCTGGTCGTCCGCGACCACGACCCGCAGCGGCGCGTTCACGGCCCCACCGGCAGGGTGGCGTCGAGCTCGAACCGGTCCTCGCGGGTGCCGTGATGCAAGGTTCCGCCAAGGAGGCTCACCCGCTCGGCGACGCCGAGGAGGCCGAGCCCGCTGCCGAGGCCGCCGGCCGCCGCCACGCCGTTCGCGGCGTTGGTCGCCCGGATGGAGAGGCGGTCGGCAGTGGCCGCCACACTGAGGGTCGCCCGGCGGTCGGCCGCGTAGCGCAGTGCGTTGGTGAGCGCCTCGTGCACGATCCGGTAGGCCGAGACGTCCACGCCCGCCGGGAGGGACGGCACCGGCTCGGCGAGGTCCAGGTCGACGTGCAGGCCGTCGGCCCGGAACCGCTCTACCAAAACCGGCACCTGCGCCAGGCCGGGGGCCGGCTCGAGCCCGAGCTCGTCGTCCGTGTCCCGGATGACGTGCAGCAACCGTCCGGTCTCGGCCAGCGCCCGCCGGCCCGTCGCCGCCACGTCGGCGAGCACGGTCGACGCCCGATCGGGATCCGTGCGCACGAGGTCCTGCGCGGCCGCCGTCTGCACCACCATCGCGCTGACCGAGTGGGCGATCACATCGTGCAGCTCCCGGGCGATCCGGTCGCGCTCGTCGCGGACTGCCTGGGCGCGCACCAGCTCCTGGGCCGCCGCGAGCTCCTCCGCCTGGTCGGCCAGCCGCCGGGTCACCCGGCCGAAGACGTAGGGCGGCACGATCAGGGTCAGCACGAAGATCACGTCGCCGATGCCGTGCGTGCGGGCGTCGACGAGGGAGTAGTCGAGGAAGAACGCCACCAGGATCACCCCGATGCCGGCGAGCCCGCGCAGGTCCGCGATCCAGCGCCCGAGTGCATAACCGCACACCGCGCAGTAGAGGATCGGCGCCGCCGCGTCGTCCAGCTGCGGGCCGATGAACGGCATCTGCAGCAGCACGATCGCGGCCAACGAGGTGACCCAGAGCGTCGCGTCCCGACGCCACACCAAGAGCAGCGCGGCCAGCACCTCGAGGCCGATCGCCCAGCCCCACCCGACCGGCCGCGTGCCGACCATCTCCGCCACCGCGACCGCAGCCAACCCCGCCGGCAGGAGCACGTCCCACCAGCGCAGCGAGGTCACCACGCGCTTCATCGCTCGAGCGTACGGCGATCCGCGGTCGCCGTACGTCAAACCAGGGGTGGAGACAGGTGCCAACCGCACGCCGACGACCCGGCCGGCGGGCGTCCCTAGCGTCGAGCAGGAGACGGCCGGGGGGTCGTCGATGACGACAGAAGGAGTCGCGATGTTCGACAACCTGCTCCGCACCGAGGAGTCCCAGCGCAAGGTCGGCCGGTTCGCCTGGGCGATGGCGTGGTTCGGCCTGGTGATGGGCCAGCTGCACGCGCTGTCCCGGCACAACACCGCCGACGGCAAGGAGGACCTGCAGCTGCCGCTCACCGCGTGGTGGTCCGACCCCGCCCGCAAGGCGCTGAAGCCGCTGCTTGACTGGGCCGACCCGGACACGGTCTACCTCACCTACGGCAAGATCTGGCTGCCGGTCTTCCTGGCGTTCACGCTGTGCGCGTTCGTCGTCTACCGGCGGCGGCGTCCCGCCGGGTTCCAGAAATGGCTGTGGCGCGTCGTGCTGTTCGGCTACGCCTTGGGCGTCGTCTCGGTCGCGGCGGACTACTGGACGCAGTGGACGGACTACAACCCGTTCTTCGAGGTCGCCTTCGTGGCGCTGACGATCCCGGCGTTCGTGGTCATCATGTTCGGGTCGACCGCGCTCGGAATCACCCTGCTGGTCAAGCGGTTCCGGCCGGTGACGCCGGCCCTGTTGCTGACGCTGCAGATCCCGCTCGCCCTGGGAATCCTCCAGTTCACCTCGATGGGCAGCGCCGCCCTGCCGGTCATGTTCGCCTTTGCGATCCTCGGGCGCCGGATCGCGCTCGGTGAGCCGGTGGGTGTACGAACCCGTCGGGAGCTGGCCGACCCGGTCGTCGCCTGA
>DASSOK010000080.1:0-8262 GCA_035700665.1 Marmoricola sp. | reverse complement strand
GGCGGTGCTGCGCAAGGTGGCCGACGTCGGCGGCTGGGGGCGGAAGATGCCAGCAGGCACGGCGCAGGGCATCGCGATCCACAGCGAGTACAAGGGCGCCACGGCGTGCCTGGTGGAGATCGACTGCCGGCCCGAGACGGTGAACCGGAAGGTCTACAACGCCGTCACCGGCCCGCGCGTCACGAAGGCCGTCATCGCCATCGACGCCGGCCTGGTGATCAACCCGCGCGGCCTGGAGGCCCAGATGATGGGCGGGTTCTCCGACGGCCTCGCGCTCGCGTTGACCAGCAGCGTGCACCTGCGGGACGGACACTTCCTGGAGGCGAGCTGGGACAACTACTTCTACACGCGGCAGTGGAACGTCCCGCCCGACTTCACCGCGATCGCGATGCCGTCGACCAACGACCAGCCGGGCGGGGCCGGCGAGGCCGGCGTGGCCGCCTCCGTGGCGGCCGTCGCGTGCGCCTACGCCCGGGCCACCGGCAAGGTGCCGAAGCGGTTCCCGATCAACCACGACGACCCGATCGGCTTCGAGGTCAAGACCTTCGTCCCACCCGTGCCGCAGTCGCCGACTGACGGCCTGGACCACACCTACTGAGGATCGGGAGAGTTCGATGAGCAAGCACACCTTCATCCTCAACGGGAAGTCCGTGACCGTCGACGTGGACGACAACGTCCGGCTGCTGTGGGTCCTGCGGGACATCCTCAAGGTCACCGGCCCGAAGTACGGCTGCGGAATCAACGTCTGCAAGGCCTGCACGTCGCACTGCAACGGCAAGGCGTTCAACCCGTGCTCGGTGCGGGTCGCCGACGTGAAGAAGAACGACGAGATCACCACCATCGAGGGGCTCGCCGACACCGTCGACGAGGAGCTGCACCCGATGCAGGAGGCCTGGCTGGAGTACGACGTCGCGCAGTGCGGCTACTGCCAGCCAGGGCAGATCATGGCCGCCGTCGCCAAGGTCCGGCAGGTCCGCAAGGAGGGCCGGGAGATCAGCGACGCCGACCTCGACGAGATCCGCAACATCTGTCGTTGCGGCACCTACTCGCGGATCCGCGAGGCGATCAAGGCCGGCGCCCAGCGGATGTGACTCAGCCCGCCAGGGCGTCGCGCACCGGGACGAACTTGGCCTGCGCCTCGGCCAGCTCCGCCTCGGGGTCGGAGTCGGCGACGATGCCGCAGCCGGCGAACAGGCGGACCTGGTTGCCCGAGAGCTCGGCGGAGCGCAGCGCGATGCCGAACTCGCCGTCGCCCGCGGCGTCCATCCAGCCCACCGGCCCGGCGTAGCGGCCGCGGTCCATGCCCTCGATCTCGTCGATCAGCTGCACCGCCACCTTGGTGGGGGTCCCGCCGACCGCCGCGGACGGGTGCAGGGCGGCGGCCAGGTCGAGCAGCGTGGCGCCGTCGTGGACGACGCCGGTGACGTCGGTGGCCAGGTGCATCACGTTGGGCAGGTGCAGCACGAAGGGCGACTCCGGCACGTTCATCGACGAGCAGTGCGGCGCCAGTGCGTCGGCCACCGAGCGCACGGCGAACTCGTGCTCCTCGAGGTCCTTCGAGGAGCGCGCCAGCGTCGCCGCCAGGGCGATGTCGCGCTCGTCGTCGTTGGTACGACGGATCGTCCCGGCCAGCACCCGCGAGGTGACCAGGCCGCGCTCGCGCCGGACGAGCATCTCCGGCGTGGCGCCGAAGAGACCGTCCACCGAGAAGCTCCAGCACATGTCGTACTCACGGGACAGTCGGCCGAGCGGATAGCGGACGTCGACCTCCCGATCGGCGGTGGCGACCAGGTCGCGGGCGAGGACCACCTTGTCGACCTCGCCGGCGTTGATCCGGAGCACCGCCTCCCAGACGGCACCCTCCCAGTCGGCGGCGCTGAGCGACCCGTCGGTGAAGGTGACCGCCGTGGGAGCGTCCGGCTGGGGCTGCGCGGCCACCCCCGGAGCAGGGTGGTCGGTCTCGTGGCCCGTGCCGATGGTCGTCAGCCAGCACCGGTCGCCGCGCTTGCCCACGAGGAAGCGAGGGACGACCAGGACGCTGTCGCCCGGCTCGTCGGCGAAGGCGAAGCTGCCCAGGCAGACCAGGCCGCTGCCCGGCACCTCGAGGTCGTCCTGCACGTCGGCGACGGAGGTGACCTCGCGCCACCACGTCGCTGCGTCGGTGAACCGGTCCGCGCCACTGGTCCGGCACTCCGCTGCCACGCCCCACGCGACCATGCCCTCGCCGCGGCGCAGCCACGCCATCGGCGACTCTGCCGGGAGGAGCGCCACGAGCTCCCCCGGATCGGCGATCTCCCGGGTGCGGGCGACCAGGCGCGGAGCCGAGGCTGCGGGAGTGCGGGTCACGAGTGCCCAGCCTACGTCAGCGCCGGCGGCGTTCCTGCGCCGCCGACGGGCCGAGCTCCCGGAGCTTCTTCAACCGGCCGATGCAGGGTCCACCGGGCTCTCCTGAGCCGGGCGTCTCCGTGATCAGCGGTACCCCGTCGGCCGCCGGGTGGGCGAGCAGCTCGAGGAAGGCGTCGTCGCCGATGCTGCCGTGCCCGATCTGCTCGTGCCGGTCGCGGAAGGAGCCGCGCGGGTCCTTCGAGTCGTTGGCGTGCACCAGCCGCAGCCGTCCGGGCGCGATCTCCTCGAGCCTGTCGAGCGTGGCCGTCGTGCCGCCCGGCTCGTCGAGGGGCGCTCCTGCGGCGAAGACATGGCAGGTGTCCAGGCAGATGCCGACGCGCGGATGCCGGTCGAGCCCGTCGAGGTAGGCCTCCAGGTCGTCGACTCCGGCGCACAGCGACCGGCCCTGACCTGCGGTGGGCTCCAGCAGGAGCCACGGCCCTTCCTCGTCGAGCTGCTCCAGCACCGGCAGCAGCCCCTCCCGCACCTGGCGCAGCGCGGCGTCCAGGCTGCCCTCGTCGACGCACGAGCCGGTGTGCACCACGACGCCCTCGGCGCCGATCGCAACCGCCCGGACAAGGTTGTGCGCGACGCTCGCCACCGACCGCTCATAGGTCGCCGCTGTGGGAGAGCCGAGGTTCACGAGGTACGGCGCGTGCACGAACGTCCGCAGCCCGAGCTCGAGGCATCGGTCGCGGAAGGCGGCGTCGAGGGCGGGCTTGCCGGCGCTGTGCGCCCAGCCGCGCGGGTTGCCCGCGAAGACCTGCAGCGTCTCGGCGCCGATCGACCGCGCGGTGGCCAACGCGCCGTCCACGAGTCCCTTGCCGACCCGGACGTGGGAGCCGAGGGGATTGCGCACGTCCCGAGCCTACGTGGTGCCCAGACCCGCGTCCCGGGCGAGCACCACAGCACGCGTGCGGTCGTTGACGTTGAGCTTGGTGAAGATGTGCGAGACGTTGTTGCGCACGGTCTTCTCCGACAGGAAGAGGTGGCGGGCGACATCAGCGTTCGTCATGCCGCGGGCCATCAGCTCCAGGATCTCGAGCTCACGCTCGGTCAGGCTGGGGAACGGCCCTCGACGCCGCTGGGGTCCGGTGAGACGGGAGAGAAGGTCACCGGCGACGTCACCCCCGAACACCGTGTCGCCGGCAGCGACCGCTCGGACCGCCGCAACGATCCGGGCGCCGTCGGCGCCCTTGACCAAGTAGCCGCGGGCGCCAGCGCGCAGAGCGGCATGCACGGACTCCGCGTCGGTCGCCATCGTGAGCGCCAGCACGGCCGTTGCGGGAAGGCGGTCCCGAAGCAGCGAGGTCGCCTCGATGCCTCCGTCGGCGCCCATGTGCAGGTCCATCAGCACCACGTCCGGCAGGTGCTCCTCCGCCAGCCGCACGGCCTCGGACCCGTCTGACGCCTCCGCGACGACGTCGATGTCATCGGCCTCCGAGAGCACCCCGGCGAGGCCTCGTCGGAACACCGGGTGGTCGTCCGCCACCAGCACGGTGATCATCCGGCCACCTCGTCCGGGACGGGCAGCCAGGCCTCGAGGCGGGTGCCGCGGCCCTCGCGGAACCGGACCGTGCACTCTCCACCCAGCTCCTGGGCCCGCAAGCGCATGGACTCCAGCCCGGTGCCGCGCCGAGTGGGCGCGGCACCAGTGCCGTCGTCGTCGACCTCGAGGACCAACCGTCCGTCGGTGACCTCGACGAGCACCGTCACGTGATGCGGACGGCCGTGGCGGACGGCGTTGGTCATCGCCTCACCGGCGATGCGGTACGCCGCCACCTCGACGGCCGGCGGGACGGCCAGGCCGTCGGCGCCGCCGATGTCGATCGCGACGCGGTTGCCGCTGCTGGTGACCAGCAGGTCGGCCCGACGCTTCAGCGCAGCGATGAGACCGGCCTCATCGAGCGTCGTCGGCCTGAGGTCGGCCACGATGCGGCGGACGTCGTCGACGCAGTCAGCCACGTCGCTGCGCAGCTCGTCGAGGAGCCCGCCCACCGTCATCGCGTCGCGCCCCGCCGCCCGTGTGGCTGTCTCCAGTCCCAGTGAGATGCCGGCGAGGGCAGGACCCAGTCCGTCGTGCAGGTCGCGGTGAATGCGCGCCCGCTCCTCCTCACGCAGGCTGACCAATTGTTCCCGGGATCGCTGCAGCTCACGTCGGGTCCTGATCTCATGGGCGACCGCGGCCAGATGTGGGGTGAAGCGGGCCAGCAGCGCCCGGTCGCGGCCCGACAGGTGCCTCTCCCCCGATCGAGGCGCGACCCGCAGGGTCCCGACGTCGGTGCCCGCATGGAGGAGGGGCAGCTCCGCGCTCGTCGAAGGCCCCGGGGTGCCGACGCGGGCGACGTCGAAGCTCTCGCCGGCGAGCCGGATCCCTACGTAGGGCACCCGCAGGGCGCGGTGCACCGCCTCCGCCGCGGCCGGCAGGGCGTCCCGGGTGCCCAGGCTCGCCGCGAGCCGGTCGCCCATGCGGGTCAGGGCTCCGTCGGGGTCGTCTCGCTCCCCGTACAGCACCGTGGTCAGGCCGGTGACCAGCCGACCCTGCAGCCGCGCCAGCAGCAACGCCACGGCCGCCGTGGTGAGCGCTGGGAAGATCCCGGAGCCGACCTGGTGACCCACGGCGGCGGCCACCAACAGGTAGCTGCCCAGCGCCACCGCGACGAGCGAACCGTAGACGAGCGCCCGGGGAAGAACCGGTTCGATGTCGAAGAGCCCGTGCCGCACGATGCCGATCCCGATGGCCGCGAACGAGGCGACGTTGAGCAGGCTCGTCATGACCGCGGGCAGGGAGAGCACCTGCACCAGCGCGAGCAGGACGGCCGTGGCGAACCAGGCGTATCGAGGCCGTTGCGGGGCAGCGACATGGCGCAGCCGCAGAAGCACGTTGACGACGGCGGCGACTGCGACGAGGAGGGATCCGAGCAGCAGGACCGCGGCCACCGCCAGCTGAGTGCCGTCGGGGATCGGCAGGTCGAGGGGATTGCGGACGGCGCCGAAGTCGTTGTCGTCCAGTCCCTCCTGCGTGGTCGCGAACAACAGGGTCCCCGCGATGACGCCTACCGTGGCCAGCCGGGCCGGCCAGCGCCAGCGGGCTGACGGGATGCGCCCGTCGGGAAAGAGCAGGGGCACCATGACGAGGAGGCCGACGAAACCGGGCGCCCAGAGGACGCCAGCCAGCCACCCTGCGGCACCATGACCGGGAAGGTCGCGCTCGTGGGCGAGCACGGCGTACTGGTCGCAGGCTGCCGAGAGCCCCACGCAGCTGGCCGCTGCCGCCATCAGCGGACCCAGCCTGTTGCCGGGAGCGTCCCGCAGGATCCAGGCCGCCACCAGACCGAGCACCAACCCGGACTGGAAGGCGTTCGCCACCTGACCCGTCAGCAGCCGGGTGGCGGACTCTCCTCGTACCGAGCCGAGCGCGATGCTGGTGAGCGCGAGCACGACCGTGGCTCCCGCGACGAGAGCGGGAGCCATGGTCGACCGGCGCGTGGGCATCAGGATCAGTGTGCGACCGCCGGGCTTCCCGTGGGGCCTGTTTCAGAGGTGCTCGGGGTCGACTCACCTCGGACGTACCCGCTCAGGAACGCCCATGCGAAGAGCCCGTCAGTGCCCAAGTCCAGGACGTGGGCGGCGAGCCCCTGGCCCGCGGCGAAGTCCAGCACCGCGAACGCGATCACCAGGACCGCGACGACTCGCGGCACGTAACGCGACCGCCACAACGCGACCGCCACGAGCACGTTGCCCAACACGGCACAGCCGAGGAACATCACGAAGCCGACGATGCCGGGGAGACCGGGGTTGCTCGCCTGCAAGATGTCGGTCGCGGCCGCACGGTGACCGGCGACGGCCGCCCACCTGGCCGCGAACTCGATGCCGTGGACCATGCCGAGCCCGACCATGGCGATGACCAGGAGACTGATCGCCACGAGGGAGAGCCGGCGCGACTGCTCCCTGATCAGCCGGTAGCCGTAGAGGAAGCCACCGATCATCAGTGGCACGGCGAGCAGGCCCACCGCCTGGGACAACTGGGTGCGGCCGTCATGTGCCAGCCACCAGTCGACCCGGGCTCCGGGCGCATCTGGTGACCGCTCCAGGAGGAACTCGGCCAGCTGGAAGGCGCCACCGAGCACGAAGAGCGCGGCGGCGGCCCAGCTGGCACGACGGTCGAGGGGGAACGTGGATGTGGCCGGAGGCCGTTCGACGAAGATGGTCATGCCGGCCACCTTGGTGCGGGACGTGTCCCGGGCACATGAGGCGGGGGTCCCGAGACCAGCCCGCTCAGCTCCAGTACACGACCACCTTGTCGCCGACGTCGACCTTGTCGAACAGCGCCTTGATGCCGTCGTAGTCGCGCACGTTGACGCAGCCGTGGGAGGCGCCGGAGTAGCCGCGGGCGGCGAAGTCCGACGAGTAGTGCACGGCCTGGCCCCCGCTGAAGAACATCGCGAACGGCATCGAGCTGTCGTAGAGCGACGAGACGTGCTCGCGGGACTTCCACTCGACGTGGAACAGCCCTTCGCGGGTCGGGGTGTTGTTCACCGTCGAGCCGAACCGCACGTCCAGTGTCTGGAGCACCTTGCCGTCCACGACCCAGCGCAGCGTCCGGCTGGACTTGTCGACGCAGAGCGCCCGACCGGTCCGGCACCGCTCGTCGAGCGGCCCGGGCACGTTGCCCATCGTGGTCACCCGGTTCTGCAGCTCTGCGGTCGAGGGCTCGTGCGTCATCGCGCGCAACCGGTCGAGCGTCTCCCGGTCGACGTAGCCGGTGACGGCGATGCCGCGCTTTGCCTGGAAGCCACGCACGGAAGCGGTGGTCTGCGGGCCGTAGTTGTCGGTGACGTCACCGCTGAACCAGTAGATCTGGCGCAGCCGGGCCTGCAGCTCGCGGACCTGCGGACCGCGATCACCGGGCTCGAGGATCGGCGGCCCCCCCGTGGGGGTCGGCTCCGCCGTGGGGGTCGGCGACGGCGTGGGCGTTGGGCTGGCCGTGGGGGTGGGACGCGGCTTCGGCCGGGGCTTCACCGACGGCGTGGGGGTCGGCTCGGGGACCGGCTCCGGCTCGACGACCGGCTGGTGAACCTGGACCGCCTCGACCGGGGCGTCGGCGCCGGCGTCCCCGGCGACGTGGCCGGAGGCCTTCGCCACGCCGTACCCGAGGCCGGAGAAGCCGACCAGGACGGCGAGGAACATCGCCACGCTGGCACTCCGGTTCGCGTTCTTGCGCATGTCTTCCATCTTTCCCGTTGTTCGGTGTGTACAGCCGGTGTGACGCACGGTGTGGCCGAAAAGTTGTCCGCCGCCGGAACGTGGTCACCGCGCGCATAGGCTGTCGGCCGTGACCCGCGCCGACCTGGACAAGCAGCCCGCCGAGGTGCAGGCGATGTTCGACGACGTCGCCCGCCGCTACGACCTGACCAACGACGTGCTGTCGATGGGCCAGGACCGGCGCTGGCGTCGCGCGGTGCTCGAGGCGGTGGCACCGCAGCCGGGGGAGCGGGTGCTCGACCTGGCCGCCGGGACCGGCACCTCCAGCGTGCCGTTCCGGGACCGTGGCGCCGTCGTGGTGCCGTGCGACTTCTCCGTGGGGATGCTCCGGGTCGGCAAGCGGGCCCGGCCGCAGCTGCCGTTCGTCGCCGGCGACGGCACCCGGCTGCCGTTCGCGGACGGGACCTTCGACGCGGTGACGATCTCCTTCGGGCTGCGCAACATCGTCGACCCGGACGCCGGCCTGCGCGAGCTGCGCCGGGTGACCCGCCCCGGCGGTCGGCTGGTGGTGTGCGAGTTCTCCTCCCCGACGTGGGCGCCGTTCCGGACCGTCTACCTCGAGTACCTGATGAAGGCGCTGCCCCGGGTGGCCCGGGCGGTGTCGTCCTCCCC
>DASSOK010000079.1:0-25122 GCA_035700665.1 Marmoricola sp. | reverse complement strand
CAGCACGGCATCGTGTTCGTCGCCGACGAGATCCAGTCCGGGTTCTGCCGCACCGGTGACTGGTTCGCGTGCGACCACGAGGGCGTCGTACCCGACCTGCTCACCACCGCCAAGGGCATCGCCGGAGGCCTGCCGCTGGCGGCGGTCACCGGCCGGGCGGAGCTGATGGACGCGGTGCACCCGGGCGGTCTCGGCGGCACCTACGGCGGCAACCCGGTCGCCTGCGCGGCCGCACTGGGTGCGATGCAGGCGATGGTCGACCACGACCTCTGCACCCGCGCCCGGGAGATCGGCACGATCCTGGAGAAGCGGCTCCTCCAGCTGCAGCAGGAGTTCCCGGTGATCGGCGACGTGCGCGGACGCGGGGCGATGATGGCGATCGAGCTCGTCGGCGAGGACGGCTACGCGCCGGACGCCGTCCGGGCGGCGGCCGTGAACGCCGCCTGCCACGCCGCCGGGGTCGTCACGCTCACCTGCGGCACGTGGGGCAACGTGTTCCGCTTCCTGCCGCCGCTGAGCATCAGTGACGCTCTGCTCGACGACGCGCTGACCGTGCTGGCCGAGGCGTTCGCCCACACCGCCTGAGCCGCCGCCGCTTCAGCGCACCGCCCGAGCCACCGCCGGCGCACCGGTCACCGGTCCTGCTGCCCCCAGGGGCTGCCGTAATCGGTGAGCAGGTCCAGGAACGGCACCGCGTCGAACGCCTCGGGACCCAGCACGCCGGCACCCTGCCAACGCCCGGACGCGAGCAGCTCGAGCGCCACCACCGGGTTGATCGCGGTCTGCCAGGCCACGCACTGGTGGCCGTACTCCTGCATCGACCAGGCGTTGTCGACGACGTGGTAGAGGTACGTCGAGCGCGGCCGGCCGTCCGTGCCGGTGCCGGTGACCAGCACACCGGCGCAGGTCTTGCCGCTCATCCGCGGGCCCAGCGTCGCAGGGTCGGGCAGGCAGGCGGCCACCACGTCGCGGGGTGACACCTGCTGGCCCCGCACGGTCACCGGGTCGGTGCGGTCCAGGCCCAGCTTGTGCAGCGTCTTGAGCACGTCGATGAACTCGGTGCCCAGGCCGTACTTGAAGGTCGCCCGCCGGCAGTCGAGCCAGCGCGGCATCAGCAGCACCTCCTCGTGCTCGACGTTGACGCACTCGACCGGGCCGATGCCCTCGGGGAAGTCGAAGACCTCCGGCTCGCTGAACGGTGGCGTCGTCCGCCAGCTGCCGTCCTCCCACACGACCGGCGGGTTGAGGCACTCCTCGATCGTGGTCCAGATCGAGAAGGTGGGCGCGAACACCTCCTCCCCGTCCGGCCCCTCGACGACCAGGTTGGCGCCGTCGCGCACGTCCAGCGCGTCGATCGAGGAGAACAGGTGGTCGGCGGCGTAGCGCGCGAACACGTCGGAGAGGCCGGGCTCCACGCCCATCCCGACGAGCGCCAGCCGCCCGGCTGCCTCCCACTCCCCCGCCCGGGCGAACTGCTCGTCGCCTAGCTTCACGCCCGGGTGCTCGTACGGCGCCTCGGGATGTGGCTGCGAGAGGCTCATCGCCATGTCGAGGTAGTCCGCCCCTGCGGCGAACGCCCCGTCGAAGATCGGCATCACGAAGCGCGGGTCGACGGCGTTCATCACGTGGGTGATGCCGTGGTCGTGGCACAGCGCCGTGACGGACGCCGACGAGGAGGCGTCCACGCGGGCAGCGGCGAAGCGGTCGTCGCCGGCCGCACACGCCTCGGCGCGGGCGAGGTCCTGGTCGGCGACCACCAGCGCCTCGAAGAAGTCGCGACGAGCGGCGATGGCCGCGATGGCCGCCCCGACCGCGCCGGAGCCGACGAGCAGGATTCGCATCACGCCGCCGCCTCGACGGGCGTGCTCTTCTTCAGCGACCGGCGCAGCCAGATGGCGTTCGCCACCACCAGCAGCACGCCGAACGCGAACACCAGCGTCCCCATCACGTTCACCTGCGGCGGCGTCCCCACCCGGGAGCTGCCGTAGACCCACAACGGGAACGTCTGCATGGTGCCGGCGTTGAACTGGGTGATGATGAAGTCGTCGATCGACAGCGCGAAGGCGAGCAGCGCCCCGGCGACGACGCCGGGCATCAGCACCGGCAGCGTGACCAACCGGAAGGTCGTGAACGGGCTGGCGCCGAGGTCGCGGGCGGCCTCCTCCAGCGACGGGTCGTAGGCCGCCATCCGGGCCCGGACGGTGATCGCCACGTAGACGATGTCGAACATGATGTGCGCGATCACCACGGTCCAGTAGCCGCGCGGGATGCCCATCGTCAGGAACAGCGACAGCAGGCCGGTGCCCATCGCGATCTCGGGAGCAGCGACGTTGGCGAACAGCACCAGGTCCAGGACGCCCCGTCCGCGGAAGCGGTACTTGCCCATCGCGTAGCCGATCATCGTGCCCAGCACGGCGGAGATGATGGTGACGATCACGGCAATCGTGATGCTGTTCTTCAGCGAGGTGGTGAGGTCGTTGATGCTGAACAGCTCGCGGTACCAGTTCAGCGTCCAGCCCTGCCAGACGAAGTTGAACCGGCCGTTGGTGTCGTTGAAGCCGAACAGGATCATCACCAGGATCGGCAGCGACAGCCACGCGATGATCACCCACGTGTAGGCCTGCAGGAACCAGCCTCGGCGCCGGCGCGGCGCCGGTCGGGGCCCCTGGACGTCGGCTGCGGCGTCGGCGACCCGGTCGGTGGTGGCGGTCATCGTCCCGTCACCCCGCGCTCGCGTCGAGGACGTCCCGGGTGCCGAGCACGCGGGCGTAGAGGAAGATCCCGAGCAGCAGCGCTCCGAGCAGGATCGAGCTCAGCGCCGACGCCTGCGGGTACTGCGAGTTGGTCAGGTAGAGCGTCTCGATGATGTTGCCGATCATCACCTGTCCGGTGCCTCCGAGGATCTGCGCGTTGACGTAGTCGGCGGCCGCCGGGACGAAGGTGAGGATCACGCCTGCGAAGACGCCCGGAAGCGACAGCGGCAACACCACCTTGGTGAACACCTCGCGCCGGCTGGCGAACAGGTCCGCGGCCGCCTCGAGCAGCGACCCGTCGATCCGCTCCAGCGCCACGTAGATCGGCAGCACCATGAAGGGCAGGAAGTTGTAGACGAGGCCACCGACCACGGCGTACGGCGTGGCCAGCACGTGGAAGCCGGTCGGCAGCAGGCCGATGTCCTTGAGGTTGCCGAGCACGATGCCGTTGTCCGCGAGCAGGAACTGCCAGGAGATCGTCCGGATCACGAACGTCACGAAGAACGGCAGCAGGATCAGGAAGAGGTACGTCGACTTGTGCCGGCCGCCCTTGAACGCGATCCAGTACGCCATCGGGTAGGCCAGCAGGATGGTGATCACCGTCGTGGCCAGCCCGTAGACCAGCGACCGCACCAGCTGGACGTGGTAGCTGCTGATCATGTCGGTGTAGTTGTGCCAGGCCAGTGTCTGCCGGAAGCCCGTCTCCAGCGACCCGGTCTGCAGGGAGACGTTGAGCATCGCCAGCATCGGGACGACGAAGAACACGACCAGCCAGAGGCCGCCGGGCAGGACCAGCCAGTACGGCGCGAGACGTCTACGCATGTGGCGTCAGGACTGGTAGACCGGCTCGAAGATGCTGTTCCAGGTCTCGAGGTCCTTGCCTCGCGGCGCCAGGCCGACGTTGGTCTTGGCGTAGGTGTCCTCGTCGGGGAAGGTCGCGTAACTGTTCGCCACCGCCTCCAGGTAGGCCTTGTCCTCGCCCTTGGCGGCCGCGGCGTCCGACTTCACGATCTGCTGCGCCTCGGGCACCGGGGAGATGTAGTTGACCCACTCCGTGACCGCGGCCGCGACCTTCGGCTGGTAGTAGTAGTCCATCAGCTCCATCGCGCTGACCGGGTTCTTCGCTCCCTTGAGGATGAGGAAGTTGTCGGTCCACAGCAGTCCGCCCTCCTCGGGGATGACGAACTTCAGCGCCGAGCCGCCCGCACTGCCGGACAGGTTCTGCTGGAAGATGTCGCCGGACCAGGCCATCGAGGCCCACAGGTCGCCGGTGGCGAGGGCGTTGATGTAGTTCTGGGAATAGAAGTTGCGCACGAGCGGCTTCATGTCCTTGAGCCACTGCGCCGCCTTCTCCCAGTCGTCCTTGGTGGACTTCTGGGGGTCGACCCCGATGGCCATCAGGGCGCAGTTGGGGAGGTCCTCGTTGTTGGCGAACAGCCCGATGTGGCCCTTCAGCTCCGGGTCGTTGAGGTCGGCCCAGCTGGTGATCTCCTTGCCGGTCTTCTCCGGGTTGTAGCCGATGCCGGTGAAGCCCGCCTGCCACGGGATCGAGTAGACGTTGCCCGGGTCGAACGGCACGTTCTGGTACTTCTCACCGCCGTACTGGCGGAAGTTGGTCAGCCGGTCCTGGTCGAGCGGCACCAGGAAGCCCAAGTCGCGGAACTTGTTGAAGTAGATGCCGCTGCTGATCACGGCCAGGTCGAAGCCGCAATACTGCCCCGAGGAGAGCGTGGGCTGCACCTTGGCGAAGAACGGCCCGTTGTCCTGGACCGCCTCGAGGTACTTGACCTGGATCCCCTTCTCCTTCTCGAACGCGTCGAGGGTGGGGTGGTCGCTCTTGCCCTCCGTGTCGAGGTAGAGGGGCCAGTTCGCCCAGGTCAGCTGGCCGGTCTCCTTCTGCTTGGCCCAGTAGTCCTTGATCGCCGACTTGCTGGTGTCGGTCTTCTTGCCTTGCGCCTCGATGCCGCCGCAGCCGGCGAGCACCGCGGCGCCGGCGAGACCGCCGAAGAGCTTGAAGACGTCGCGCCGACCGACGCGGGAGCCGGTGAGGCCGCGCAGCAGGACCGGGTCGACGGGTCCGGGCAGGTGTGCGTCGTTCATCGGGTGGCCTCCGGGTTCTCGTGGATCAGGTAGGAGTGTTCACGGGCCCAGGACAACCAGACGGTGTCGCCCACCGCCGCGATGTCCCGGGAGTCTGCGAAGTTCTGCCGGTGCACCAGGATCCGGTGGCCGGCGGCCGTGTCGACCGTGTAGCCGGTGAAGGTGCCCTGGTAGACGACCTCCCGCACGGTCCCCCGCAGGCGGCAGTCCCGGCCGCCGGCGGTGCCGGGCGCGTCGTGGTCGAGCGTGATCTTCTCCGGCCGCACCGTGATGCACAGCTCGCCGCCGGCGGCTGCGCCGCGGAGCGGTACGACGATCTGCTGGCCGTCGCTCGCCACCACCGTCGCCTCGTCCACGCCGACCGAGGTGGCCGTCGCCGTGATGACGTTGGAGGTGCCGATGAAGTCGGCGACGAACCGGGTCCGCGGTGCCTCGTAGACCTCGCGCGGCGTGCCGAGCTGCTCGACGCGACCGGCGTTCATCACTGCGATCCGGTCCGACATGGTCAGCGCCTCGCCCTGGTCGTGGGTCACGTAGACGAAGGTGATGCCCACCTCGCGCTGGATCCGCTTGAGCTCCAGCTGCATCGCCTGGCGCAGCTTGAGATCCAGCGCGCCCAGCGGCTCGTCGAGCAGCAGCGCCCGGGGCCGGTTCACCAGCGCACGGGCGAGGGCGACGCGCTGCTGCTGGCCGCCGGAGAGCTCGCGAGGGCGGCGCTTCTCGCGGCCCTTGAGGTCGACCAGCTCGAGCATCTCGTGGACGCGGCTGTCGATCTCCGACTTCGGCAGCTTGCGCCGCTTCAGGCCGAAGGCGACGTTCTCGTAGACGCTCATGTGCGGGAACAGCGCGTAGCTCTGGAAGACCATGTTGAGGTCGCGCTGGTTGGCCGGGACGCCGACCATCTCCTCGCCGTACAGCAGGATCCGCCCCGCGGTCGGCTCCTCGAAGCCGGCGATCATCCGCAGCGTGGTGGTCTTGCCGCAGCCGGACGGGCCGAGCAGGGAGAAGAACTCGCCGCTGCCGATGGCGAGGTCGACCCGCTCGACGGCCTGGACGTTCTCCTCCGCCGCGGTGAACTGCTTCGCGACGCCGACCAGCTCGATCGCGGCGGGTTCGGCGCCGGTGCGCTCCATCGCTGGGGCCGCCTCCTGGATCGGCGTGGCCGTCACGCGCCGGTCCCGATGTAGGACATCACGTGCTTGATCCGCGTGTAGTCCTCGAGTCCGTACATCGACAGGTCCTTCCCGTGTCCGGAGTGCTTGAAGCCGCCGTGCGGCATCTCCGCGACGATCGGGATGTGGGTGTTGATCCACACCGCCCCGAAGTCGAGGTGCTTGGCCATCCGCATCGCCCGCCCGTGGTCCCTGGTCCACACCGAGGAGGCCAGACCGTACTTCACGCCGTTGGCCCAGCGCAGCGCTTCGGCCTCGTCGTCGAAGCGCTGCACCGTGATGACCGGCCCGAAGATCTCGTCCTGGATCTGCTCGTCGTCCTGCCGGAGCCCCGAGAGCACCGTCGGCTCGTAGAAGAAGCCGGCGTCGCCCTGGCGCCGGCCACCGGCGTCCACCCGGGCGTGGTCCGGCAGCCGGTCGACCATGCCGGCGACCCGGTCGAGCTGGTTGGCGTTGTTGAGGGGCCCGTAGAGGACGTCCCCGTCGTCGGGCAGCCCGGTCCGGGTGTTGCGGGCCTGCTCGGTCAGCGCGGCGAGGAAGTCGTCGTGCACGCGAGGGCCGGCCAGGACGCGCGTGGCGGCCGTGCAGTCCTGGCCGGCGTTGAAGTAGCCGGCACCGGCGATGCCCTCCGCGGCCGCCTCGATGTCGGCGTCGTCGAAGACGATCACCGGCGCCTTCCCACCGAGCTCGAGGTGGGTGCGTTTGAGCTGGACGGCCGCCGAGGAGGCGACCTCCATGCCGGCGCGGACCGAGCCGGTGATCGCCACCAGCTGGGGCACCGGGTGCCCCACGACCGCGCGGCCGGTGTCGCGGTCACCGGTGACGACGTTGAGGACCCCGGGCGGCAGGAACTCCTGGCACAGCTCGGCGAGCAGCGTGGAGGAGGCCGGGGTGGTGTCGCTCGGCTTGAGTACCACGGTGTTGCCGGCCGCGAGGGCCGGGCCGATCTTCCAGACCATCATCATCAGCGGGTAGTTCCACGGCGTCACCTGGCCGACCACGCCGATCGGCTCGCGGCGCACGAAGGAGGTGTGGTCGGCGAGGTACTCCCCCGCCGACCGGCCCTCCAGCACGCGGGCCGCGCCGGCGAAGAAGCGGAGCTGGTCGATCGCCGGCGGCAGCTCCTCGTCGATCGTGAAGCCGATCGGCTTGCCGGTGTCGCGCGACTCCACGTCCACGAACTCTCGCGAGCGCTCCTCGAGAGCGTCGGCGATCTTCAGCAGCGCCCGCTGCCGCTCCGACGGCGTGGTGTCCCCCCAGGTCTCGAACGCCTTCGCGGCTGCCTGGTAGGCGCGGTCGACGTCCTCCGGCCCGCTCATCGGGGCGGTGGCGTAGACGTCGCCGGTCGTCGGGTCCACCACGTCGTACGTCTCGCCCGAGACGGCGTCGACCAGCTCGCCGTTGACGACGTTGCGGAACACGGTGTCGCTCATCGAGCCCTCCGGTGTGCTGTGGATCACGATGAGGCGCAGCCTAACCGCGGATCAACGGATTCGGTAGGCCCAACCCGCACAACACGATGGATTCGATGGGTTATCTCGCCATTCAGTCACGATAACGATGCGATCACGACGATCGATCGTCCGTCTGCGCCGTGCCGCGGCCGTCCAGCAGCGGCCCGGCCGGGTCGTGGGCCAGGCCGTGCTTGCGGGCGGCCAGCGCGGAGAGCGCCTCGAGGCAGACCCGGTTGGCCAGGTAGGCGGTGATCTCGGCGTGGTCGTAGGGCGGCGACACCTCGACCACGTCGATGCCGGCCACCGGGAGGGTCAGGCAGATCCGGCGTACGGCGTCGAGCAGCTGGCGGGCACTGAGGCCGCCGGGCTCCGGCGTCCCGGTCCCGGGGGCGTGGCCCGGGTCGCACACGTCGATGTCGACGGAGAGGAACACCGCGTCGCACTCGTCGAGGGCGATCAGGGACGCCTCGTCGAGGCACGCGTCCAGGCCCCGGGCGCCGATCTCGGTCATCTCGTAGGACCGCATCCGCTGGTCGGCCATCCAGTCGAGCGTCTCGGGGCCGGGCCAGTAGCCGCGCAGTCCCATCTGCAGGAAGCGGTCGCCGCGCAGGGCGCCGGACTCGATCAGCCGGCGCATCGGCTGCCCGTGGCCGTAGAGCGACCCGAACTCGATGTCGCCGGTGTCGGCGTGGGCGTCGAAGTGGATCATCGAGACCCGGCCGAAGCCGTGGTGCCGGGCGACCCCGGTGGCGTCCGGCAGCGCGATCGAGTGGTCGCCGCCCAGCACGAGCGGGATCGCGCCCGCGGAGGAGACCGCGAACACCGCCTCCTCGAGGGCGCCGAGCGACCGCTCGATCTCACCGGGCGGCATCTCCACGTCGCCCGCGTCGAGGACGCGGATGTCCTGCAGGGCGTCCACCCGCAGCGCCAGGTGCGGCCGCGAGCCGTCGTGCGGCAGGTAGCAGGTCTGCCGGATCGCCATCGGGCCGAACCGGGTACCCGGGCGGTGCGAGGTGCCGCCGTCGAAGGGAGCGCCGATCACCACGACGTCGGCGGCAGCGAGCGCATCGCGGTCCTCGAGGTCCACCTTGTCCACGCCGAGGAAGGTGAGGTCGGGACCGAACTGCGCACCGTAGCGAGTCATGGAGCCATTCCTACCAGTTGCGCAGGCGCCAGCGCTTTCCCGACATGGATTTCGTTGCGTAGTTCGCATATCACGACGGATTCACTTGCATTTCGATCGGAGGGCGGGGCACCATGGGCGACAGCCACCCCACTCTTTGACGGGATCCCTCCATGAGCGCCGAACTCGACCACCTCCAGCAGGCCGCCCGCGACCACCTGTGGATGCACTTCACCCGGCACTCCGCCTACGACCCTGCCCAGGGGGGCGGCGAGGTGCCGATCATGGTGCGCGGTGAGGGCGCCTACCTGTACGACGCCCACGGGCGGCGCTACCTCGACGGGCTCGCGGGACTCTTCGTCAGCCAGCTGGGCCACGGCCGCACCGACCTCGCGGACGCCGCGGCGAAGCAGGCGCGCGAGCTGGCGTTCATGCCGCTGTGGTCCTACGCCCACCCGGCCGCGATCGAGCTGGCCGAGCGGGTCGCGTCGTACGCCCCCGGTGACCTGGACCGGGTGTTCTTCACCAGCGGTGGCGGCGAGGCGGTCGAGACGGCGTGGAAGCTGGCGAAGAACTACTTCAAGCTCACCGGCAAGCCGGGCAAGCACAAGGTGATCAGCCGGACCATCGCCTACCACGGCACCACCCAGGGGGCGCTGTCGATCACCGGGCTGCCGGTGATGAAGGCGCCGTTCGAGCCGCTGGTGCCGTCGACCTTCCGGGTGCCGAACACCAACATCTACCGCGCTCCGATCCACGGTGACGACCCCGCCGCGTTCGGCCGCTGGGCGGCCGACCAGATCGCCGTGGCGATCGAGAACGAGGGCGCCGACACCGTCGCCGCGGTGTTCCTCGAGCCGGTGCAGAACTCGGGCGGCTGCTTCCCGCCGCCTCCGGGCTACTTCGAGCGGGTCCGGGAGATCTGCGACGAGTACGACGTGCTGCTGGTCTCCGACGAGGTGATCTGCGCGTTCGGCCGGCTCGGGCACATGTTCGGCGCCGAGCGCTATGGCTACCAGCCCGACATCATCACCTGCGCGAAGGGCCTCACCTCCGGCTACGCGCCGCTCGGCGCGATGATCGCGAGCGACCGGCTGATGGAGCCGTTCCTTAAGGGCGACACCACGTTCCTGCACGGCTACACCTTCGGCGGCCACCCGGTCTCCTGCGCGGTCGCGCTGGCGAACCTCGACGCGTTCGAGCGCGAGGGCATCAACCAGCACGTCCGCGACACCGAGGGCGACTTCCGCTCGACCCTGGAGAAGCTGCGGGACCTCCCCATCGTCGGCGATGTCCGCGGCGACGGGTTCTTCTACGGCATCGAGCTGGTCAAGGACAAGGAGACCAAGGAGAGCTTCGACGACGACGAGTGCGAGAAGCTGCTGCGTGGGTTCCTCTCCAAGGCGCTCTACGAGAACGGGCTCTATTGCCGCGCCGACGACCGTGGCGACCCGGTGATCCAGCTGGCCCCGCCGCTGATCTGCGAGCAGCAGCACTTCGACGAGATGGAGCAGATTCTCCGGACCGTGCTGGAGAAGGCCTGGGCGCAGCTCTGATCCTTCCGGTCGTCCGGGGGGTCGCTCCTCCGGGCGTCGGGTCCGCTGTGGTCGTCGTTCCAGGCAGCGACGACGGGCCCGGGCCGTCGGGGCTTGCGGGCGCGGCCGGGTTGCGGGCGTGCCTGGCTTCGACCGCAAGCTGCAGGTCTCAGGCCCGGCTGTGGTGGCCCGTTGCCGAGAGCGACGACGGAGAGCGGTGGGGAGCGGTGGGGAGCGGTGGCTTCCGTCGCGCGCCGCGGCCGGGTGCGGTCGGTTCCTGCCGATGACAACAGGCTGTTGTCAACGCGATCCGCACGCCGCCGGTGGAACTCCGCCACGACAACAAGCTGTTGTTGCGTGCGGCCCTTCCCGCCTCTACAGCCCCTGCCGATGACAGCAAGCTGTTGTCAACGCGTCGCGGTCAGCTGTCGAAGCCGAGCCCCAGCCGGTCCAGGGTGCGGAGCCAGAGGTTGCGGCGGCCGCCGTCGGCGTCCGCCCGCATCATCGCTCGCCGGGTCAGGTTGATGCCGGCGGCCCGGACGGGCTCCGGTGGGAACGGCAGCGGCTTCTCGCGCACCATCCGCAGCGAGGTCCGCTCGGTCTGCTCCCCCGCCAGCAGGTCGAGCATCACGTCGGCGCCGAAGCGGGTGGCCGCCACGCCGAGCCCGGTGTAGCCGAGGGCGTACGCGACCTGCCCACCGTGCGCGGTGCCGAAGAACGCCGCGAACCTCGTGCAGGTGTCGATCACGCCGGCCCAGCGGTGGCTGAAGGAGAGCCCTTCGAGCTGCGGGAACGTCTCGAAGAAGTGCCGCGCGATCACCTCGTGCGTGGGCCCCTGCTCGAGGCGGGGCTCGATCCGGCTGCCGTAGTGGTAGACCGCGTCGTACCCACCCCACAGGATCCGGTCGTCGCGGGTCAGCCGGTAGTAGTGGAAGCAGTTCGACGCATCCCCGACGCCCTGCCGCCGCTCCCAGCCGATGGCCGCCTTCTGCTCGGCCGACAGCGGCTCGGTCATCAGCACGTAGTCGTAGACCGGCACCGTCATCAGCCGCAGCCGCCGCAACAGGGACGGGAACGCGTTCGTCGCCAGTGCGACCCGGTCGGCGCGCACGACACCGGCGTCGGTGCGCACCACCATCCGGGCACCGTCCCGTCCCAGGTCTCGCGCTGCCGTGCGCTCATGGATCACCACGCCTGCGTCGAGACAGGCCTGCCGCAGCCCCCACGCGAGCCGCGCCGGCTCGACGAGCACGGTGCCGTCCGGCTCGAAGAGCCCCGCGAGATAGGTCGGGCTGTCCACCTCCGCGCGCACCGCCGCGCTGTCCAGCAGCGCCGCACGATGGCCGGCGCGCGCCAGCACGTCGGCGTAGTCGGACAGCTCATCGACCTCGTGTGGTCGGGTGGCCACGGTGATCTCCCCGACCGGCTGCCAGTCGCAGTCGATCCCGTGACGCTCGACGGTCGCGCCGAGGTCCCGCAGGTTCTCCGCGCCCATCCGGTCGAGCTGGGCCAGTTCGTCGGGCCACCGCGCCATCCCGTTCGCGACGCCGTGGGTCAGGCTGGCGGCGGCGAAGCCGCCGTTGCGCCCACTCGCCTGGTCACCGCACCTCGCCGCCTCGAGCAGGACGACACGACGGCCCGGGTCACGCTCGACCGCCCGCAGCGCGGTCCAGAGCCCGGAGAAGCCACCGCCCACGACCAACAGGTCGGCCGAGACTTCGCCGCCCAGGGCCGGCACGGCCTCGGGCCGCTCGGGGTCGTCGAGCCAGAACACTGCGGGACGGGCGCCGACGAGCGCCTGCTGCGCCCAGGCGCCGGATGACCCAGAGACTGACGAGGTGGTGGACACGCGCTATCTCCGCCTTCGGCACGCAAGCTGGTGCTTCGGATCCTGACAGAGACGACCGCTCTCATCAAGCGATCCGGCGGTTTGAGCGTCAGGGAGCCACGGAATCGGTTGCAGAAACCCGCGCGTTCCTTTGACGTGACCAGCGTCGCGCTGGGAGGATCGCGCCCGTGGGCACACGGAGGAACGGCAGCGCGGGAAACCTCGACGAGGTGTCCAAGGCGATCATCGAGCAGCTGCAGCAGGACGGCCGGCGCTCCTACGCGGCGATCGGCAAGGTCGTCGGACTGTCCGAGGCCGCCGTGCGCCAACGGGTGCAGAAGCTGGTCGACTCCGGGGTCATGCAGGTCGTCGCCGTGACCAACCCGCTCGAGCTGGGATTCGGCCGCCAGGCGATGATCGGGCTGCGCGTGGAGGGCGAACTCGATCCGGTCGCCGACGCACTGGCCGCGATGGACGAGGTCGACTACGTGGTGATCACGGCCGGCTCCTTCGACCTGCTCGCCGAGCTGGTCGTCGAGGACGACCACGAGCTGCTCGAGGTGCTCTCGACGCGGATCCGCACCATCCCGGGCGTGGTCTCGACCGAGAGCTTCATGTACCTCAGCCTGCGCAAGCAGACCTACTCCTGGGGTGTGCGCTGACCACGGACGTGCGCGAGCTGTCGTTCTGGCACGCCACGGCGGAGGACGACTGGACCCCTCGTCCCTCGCTGCCCGGGGACGGCAGCTGCGACGTGGCGATCGTCGGCGCGGGGCTGACCGGCCTCTGGACCGCCTACTACCTCGCCGAGGCGGACCCCGCCCTCCGGATCACCGTGCTCGAGGCGGAGGTCGCCGGCTTCGGCGCCTCGGGCCGCAACGGTGGCTGGTGCTCGGCCCTGTTCCCCGCCTCGCTGGAGAAGCTCGCCGCCCTGCCGGAGTCGTCCCGCGACGCGGCGCTCGCCCAGTCCGCAGCGATGCGCGAGACCGTCGACGAGGTCGGTCGGGTGCTGGCGGCCGAGGGCATCGACGCGCACTTCCACAAGGGCGGCACCGTGGTGGTCGCACGGACGCCGGCCCAGGAGACGCGGGCCCGCGCCGAGGTCGAGGACGCCGCCCGCTGGGGGCTCGGTGATCACCTGCGCTGGCTGGACGCCGGCGCGGCCGCGCACCGGCTCGGCGCGACCGGTGTGCGCGGTGGCACCTACACCCCCGACTGCGCCCGCGTGCACCCGGCGCGACTGGTGCGTGGACTGGCCCGCGTGGTCGAGCGCGCGGGGGTGACCATCCACGAGCACACCCGGGTCAGCGCCATCGAGGGACGCCGGGTGCGGACGCCGTACGGCACCCTGACCGCCGAGGTGGTCGTCCGGGCGACGGAGGGCTACACCCCCCAGCTCGCCGGCGAGCGCCGCACCGTCGTCCCCGTCTACTCCCTGGTGGTGGCGACCGAGCCGTTGCCGCCGGAGGCGTGGGAGGTGATCGGGCTCGCCGATCGTGAGACCTTCAGCGACCACCGGCACCTGATCATCTACGGCCAGCGCACAGCCGATGACCGCCTGGTGTTCGGCGGCCGCGGAGCGCCGTACCACTTCGGCTCGCGGGTTCGCCCGCAGTTCGACCGCGTCGACCGGGTGCACCGGCAGCTCCGGCAGACGCTGCAGGAGCTGTTCCCCGTCCTCGGCGACGTGACCATCGACCACGCCTGGGGCGGCCCGCTCGCCATCCCGCGGGACTGGTGCGCCTCCGTCGGGCTGGACCGCGCCGCCGCGCAGGCGTGGGCCGGGGGGTACGTCGGTGACGGCGTCTCCACCACGAACCTCGCCGGGCGGACGCTGCGCGACCTCGTCCTCGGCGAGGACACGGAGCTGACCCGCCTTCCCTGGGTCGACCACCGGTCCCGGCGCTGGGAGCCCGAGCCGCTGCGCTGGCTGGGCGCCAACGCGGGCCTGCGCGTGGTGTCGCTCGCGGACGCGGAGGAGCGGCTCACCGGCCGGCCCTCCGTGCTCGCCCGGCTCGCCGCACCGCTGCTGGGTGGGCACTGAGGACCTGCGGACGCCCGTCCCGGCCGGGCAATGTTTGAAAGTTTGTCCAGTCAGGGGGCGACCTGAGGCCGTCCCGGCGCCATAATGGCGCCGTGGGATCCGGGGTGGCTCCATTGTCGCGTGCCCAGCTGCGGCTGGTCGCCGAGCCGTCGAACGTGCCCGCGGCGCGGCGGTTCGTCGACGCCGCCCTGGCGGACTGGGGTCGGGAGGCGCTGGCGGACGACGTCGGCGTGTGCGTCAGCGAGCTGACCACCAACGCCACCCTGCACAGCGGCGCTACGTTCTTCCAGCTCGAGGTCGAGCAGTACGACGACGGCGTGCGCGTCGCGGTGGCCGACCACGGCATGGGGCCCGTCGACGTCCTGGCCCGGCAGCCCGAGCTGAGCGACGCGTTCCTCGACGACCTGACCGCCGACGACGCCTTCGCCACCGGGCGCGGCATGTTCCTGGTCGCCGCCCTGGCGCACGAGTGGGGCATCGACGAGCTGCCCTCCGGCAAGCGGGTCTGGGCGGAGTTCCGCACCACGTGCGCCGGAGAGGACGAGGCGCAGCCCACCGCGCCGTACGTCTCCCGGACCAAGGAGCGCGCCACGACGGTGCCGGACGCGGACCGGTGGGCGGTCGTGCGCTTCCGCGGCTGTCCCGCAGCCGTGGTGATCGCGCACGACGCCAACCTCGCCGAGTACACCCGCGAGCTGCAGCTCATCGGCGACCAGCTGCACGAGCCGAAGTTCCAGCGCCTCGCCGAGGTCCTCGGCGGCTACGTGGCCGAGCATTCGCCCAACTGGGAGCCGGCCAGGATCCAGGCGCACGAGGCCTGCCAGCGCGGCGAGGCGCACGTCGACTTCGACGTCCTCGCCGACCGGGACATCCGCGCCAGCATCCGGTTCCTGCGCAGCCTCATCGGAGAGGCAGAGGCGCTGTCCGTCGAGGGCCGGCTGATGACCCTGCCGGCGCCCGAGCCGGTCCAGCGGCTCCGCGACTGGATGGAGGGTGAGTTCCTCGCCCAGATCGAGGACGGCGCGGCTCCTCTCCCCTACCCCGACTGGCTGGCCGGCGTACGGCGCTGAGAAGGCGGCGCTGAACGTGCGTCGGGCCGACCGGAGGCGTGCTCCGGCCGGCCCGTACGACGTACTGACGGTGAAGGTCAGGCGCTCTTGATCGCCGAGACCTCGAACTCGAGGACGATCTTGTCGCTCACCAGGACGCCGCCGGTCTCCAGCGCGGCGTTCCAGGTGATGCCGTAGTCCTTGCGGTTGACGGTGATCGCACCCTCGAAGCCGGCACGCAGGTTGCCGAACGGGTCGGTGGCGGCACCCTCGAACTCGAAGGGAACGGTGACGGGCTTCGTCACGCCCTTGATCGTCAGGTCGCCGGTCAGCTCGAAGCTGGACTCGCCGGTCGCCTTGACGCCGGTCGAGCTGAAGGTGATGGTCGGGTACTCGTCCATCGCCAAAAAGTCGTTGCTGCGAAGGTGGCCGTCGCGCTGCTCGTTGCGGGTGTCGATGCTCGCGGCCTGGATGGTCACGTCGACCTTCGAGGCGTCCAGGTTGTCGCCGTCGACGACCGCGGTGCCCTCGAACTCGTTGAACGAGCCGCGGACCTTGGTGACCATCGCGTGCCGGGCGACGAAGCCGATCCGGGTGTGCGTGGGGTCGAGGGTCCAGGTGCCGCTCAGCTCGGAGACGGTGGTCGGGGTGTTGGCGGTGGTGGTCATGTGGTTCTCCTTGGGATCTGCAGGTAGTTGAATGTTCATCTACATACGGTCCAACGGTGACCACTCCCGAGTCATTCCAGCCCGTCGTGTGACCCCCGTCACGGTCAGCTGCGGCTCTTGCGCGTCTCCCGGTCGTTCGCCTTCTGGATGGCGTCGACCAGCTCGTCCTTGTCCATCTTCGAGCGGCCCGGCACGTCGAGCTCCTGCGCGATGTCGTAGAGGTGCTCCTTGGTGGCGTTCGCGTCGACGCCGCCGGCGGTCTCGCCGCCCTTGCGGGCGGACGCGCCCTCCTTGGCGGCCTGCTTGTCCGACGGGCCCTTGTTGTCCTTGGGCTCCCAGTGGTCGCCGACCTTCTCGAAGCTGTGCTTGAGGGCCGCGTACGCCGTCCGGTGGGCGCGCTCGCCCTCGCCGTACTCGTCCACGGCCGAGTCGTGCGCCTCGATCCAGGTGCGCTGGGCCTTCTCCGGAGAGCGTTCCAGGGTGGAGGGAAGCTCCTGCTTGCCGGGCATTTCGTTCACCATCCTTCGAGGTCGGGCATAGTCCGTGCCCGATCGCCGGTGGCGCATTCCTCCGACGTGCCGCCGTGCGAGCATCCCCGGTCAGAGGCTGGGGCGGTGCTCCGCCCAGGGTTGTGCCTGCTCCAGCTGCGCGGCGAGGCGCAGCATGACGCCCTCGGAGCCGAGCGCGCCGACGAGCTGAGAGCCGATGGGCAGCCCCTCGGGCGTCCAGTGCAGCGGCACGCTCATCGCGGGCCGGCCGGTCAGGTTGGCCAGCTGGGTGAACGGAACCCAGCCGAGGTGGTCGCTGATCATCTGGTCCACGATCGGGGTGAACCGGAGCAGACCGGCGCCCTTCGCCCGGATCAGCCCGCGCTGTGCCTTCTGCACCAGGGCCGGCAGGTCCAGCTGCCCGACCCGGGGAGGCGGCGTCGCGGTGGTCGGCGTGAGCAGGAAGTCGTGGCTGGCGTGGAATCCCGCGAGCCGCCGGGTGTGCAGGTGCCGGTTCTCGGTTGCCCGGATGAGGTCGACCGGCCTGGTCGCCCGGCCGAGGGCCGCCATCACGAGGGTGTCGGGCTCGAACGCGTCGTCGCCGGCCCCACTGATCTCCTTGGCCAGGTCCACCTCGTAGGCGCAGTGCGCGAACCAGGTGGTCAGGAAGTCCCGGCCCATGGCCTCGTCGTCGAAGGGTGCGTGGTCCAGCTCCTCGACCTCGTGGCCCAGGCTGCTCAGCAGCTCGGCGGTGTGCCGGGCGGCCGCGACCGCCTCCGGGTGCACGTCGGGGTTGATCGAGCTGGTGGTGCACAGCCCGATGCGCAGCCGACCCGGTTGCTGGCCGACCTCGGCGGCGTACGACGTCTCCGGCAGGGCCGGGAGGTACGGCGACTCAGGTGTCGGCCCCACGAGGACGTCGAGCATGGCCGCGGTGTCGCGGACGGAACGCGAGATGACGCCGTTGGTCGCCGTACCACCGATCCCCTCGGCCACCTGCGGACCGGACGGGACCAGTCCACGGGACGGCTTGAGCCCGAACAGACCGCAGGCCGAGGCCGGGATCCGGATCGAGCCCCCGCCGTCGCTGGCCGCCGCGCAGGGCACGATCCCGGCCGCCACGGCCGCCGCCGAGCCGCCGGACGAGCCGCCGGGGGTGTGGTCGGTGTTCCACGGGTTGCGGGCCGGCCCGAAGGCGAACGGCTCGGTGACGCCCTTGGCGCCGAACTCGGGGCTGTTGGTCTTGCCGAAGATCACCAGGCCGGCGTCGAGCCAGCGCTCGACGACGGTCGCCGACTCCTGACGCACCGTGCTGGTGAGTGCGCGGGAGCCGTCGCTCGTCGGGTGGCCGGCGATGTCCTGGTGCAGGTCCTTGAGCAGGAACGGCACGCCGCCGAACGGGCCTTCGCCACCACCTTCGGCCGGGTCGACCTCGGCCACCACGGCGTTGATGCGGGGATTCACCTCGGCCATCCGGGCGCGGGCCGCCTCCAGCAGCTCGTCCGGCTTGACCTCGCCGTTGCGGACCAGCTCGGCCAGGCCGACGGCGTCGTGGGTCAGGTAGTCGTCCATCGGTCCTCCGCAGTCAGTGGCTTCGTCGCTCGGCGCGCAGCGCCATCATGGCGCACGCCCGTCAGGGCCGCCCGACTTCCAGCGACACCTCGAGCACCTGGTCCACCTCGATGCCCTCCGCCCGCCGTACGACGTCCTTGAGCGGGAGGAGGTAGCGGCCGTCCTTCGGGAACAGCGCCGTGGTGAAGTCGGTGTCGCCGATGCGCACCATCACCGGCACCTGGCCCCAGTACTCGATCCCCTGGGCGGCGAACTTGATGTCCGCGCTCTCGTCGGTGGGGATGTCGACGAAGTAGTACGGCGCCGGGCCGCGCCACTCCACGACCGGGCCCTCGAACTCGAAGTCCATCAACTGCTCCCCAGTCGTCGGCTGACGGCCTCTGCGATGTCGTCACCACCGTCCGGGCCTACCAAGCAGGTTTCGCCCGCCAGGCCGCGCTTGCCGAGTTCGTTCATCCCGGCCGCAGTCGCGTCCGCGACCGGTCGCGGATCCCACGGCCCCGGTACGCGATAGGGATCCAGGCCGATCACGAGGATTTGGGGTCTGGAGGTCGAAGCACCCACGGCTGTCACGCTACGCCGGATGGGTCTCGTCCGGTACGTCGGAATCGTCCCCGGAGATCATCCCTGAGGAGGACGCGGACTGAGGATCCGCATTCCTACGCTCCTTGGAGTCAGCACCATCGTGGTGCGACATATCTCAGGGGGTTCTCTCCATGTCGTTCCGTTCACTCGCTCTCGTGGCGCCGCTCGTCGCGCTCTCCTCCATCGCCCTGGCCGGCATCGCCAGCCCGGCGAACGCTTCCGCCATGACCTTCAAGGAGCACGACTCCTTCGATCCCACGGGCACCGTGTTCGCCTGTGAGCCGACCGACCTGGTCGTCACCAGCGGCATGGTCCGCGAAACCTTCGCAGGAGCCCAGGACGCCAACGGCGTCGTCCACTTCACCGGCACCATCGTCCCCAAGAACGTCACCCTCACCGACGGCACGAACACCTACACGCTGTCCGGCGCGACGTGGTTCGGCAGCACCGCTTCCAGCCCCGACCCGGAGGCTCCTCCGACCGTGGCCACCGAGACGGACCACTTCGTGATCCGGAACGCCGACGGCGGCGTCTACGCCAAGGTGCAGATCGTCATGCACCAGTCGCCCAACGGCAACTACTACGACTTCGACCGCGGCTCGTGCGAGGCGCCTGCGGACTGAAGCCCCAAGGGCTGCGAGGAGCCCGTACGGCGCTGGGCTGTGCGGGCTCCCACCGAGGCGAGGGCAGTCCCGGCCGCCGTCACGGTGCGTCATTTCGCCCAGAACGGGCGTGCCGAGAGGCGCTGCACTGCGGCCGGTCTGAGCGAAGGCTCCTGAGATGGTCACTGGCTCACCGTCGAACACGTCCGCAACGAAGCGACTGCCTTCCTGGGCCCCGGAGAAGCCTGTCAGGTGGTGGATGCGAGTAGAGAACCGTCGCTACAGTGCCGCTACCGGCGGGTGTCTGGAGGGTGGGGATCAACGTGGTTAACACACATGGCCTCACGCTGTTTGGGTCCGGATCCGAGTGGTTCTGGTCGATGCTGCAGTTCGTGGTCGTGGCGGTCACCCTCATCGCCATCTACGTCCAGCTGCGACAGGACCGGGCTGCGAACGCGTTCTCCCAGGCAAGCTCACTGAGAGAGGACTGGAACGGCGAAATCATGGCGCGCCGCAAGCTGGCGCACTTACTCGCGCTTCGCGACAACGCACCCGACGCATACGTTCTCAACCTCGCCGAGCCGATCGGCAACTTCTGGGACCACGTAGGCGGCCTCGTCCGCGCAGGCCACCTGTCGCTGCCGTTGGTCTACGAGCACCTCGGCTCGCAGTGTCAGACGACGTGGAACATCCTCGAGCCGCAGGCGCGCGACATGCAGGCGACCGACGGGGCGGCGATCTGGGACAACTTCGCGTGGCTGGCCACACAGTGCGCAAGGCTCCGCAAGGCATCCGGGAAGCACGATGGCTCTATGACCAGGGAGACATTCCGCGAGAGGATTCCCGAGATCATCGCCAGCCTCCGCCAGTCCATCGCCGACTTCGAAGCCACGCGGGCCGTGATGGTGCCGCCCCCGCATCCAACGGTAGTGACCCCGGCGCCCCTACCGGAGGTGTGAAACGCCCCACCGGTAGCCAGTCCCCGACTGCGTCACACCGCCGCGAGCCGGACGCCGCCCATGTCGAGGTGACTTCGATCTCGGCAGAGCGACGACTCGGTGACGTTACAGTTCGTCGAGCCGACAGGGCCGTGGGCATCAGGGAGCGAGCGTTGTCCCGAGCGTGATCAGCGGGACTTCTGCAACGCACCACTGTCCGAGGCCGAGCTACGCTCTGAGACCCGATGCGGCGAAAGATCGCATGTCTACTGAGAGGCGGCGGATGTCGTTGACGTCCCAAACTCACGAGACCGACGTTCTCCTGGGCTACCTGAACGCACAGCGCAAGCACGTGCTCGGAATCCTTGAGGGGCTCGACGAGGACGCATTGCGGCGTGCGGTCCTTCCCTCGGGGTGGAACTGCCTCGGCCTGTTGCAGCACCTCGCGCTCGACGATGAGCGGTTCTGGTTCCAGGCCGTGATCGGCGGCGACGAAGCGGTCATCGACCAGGTGGTGAACGCACCAGAGGATTCCTGGAAGGTTGCAGCCGACGTGTCGGTGGAGCACGTCTTCGACCTCTACCGAGGGCATATCGATCGGTCGAACGCCATCATTGAGGCCACCCCTCTGGACGCTGAACCCGCTTGGTGGCCCGACTTCTTCGGGGATTTCCGGCTGGACAACCTGCGCGAGGTCGTCCTGCACGTCCTGACCGAGACCTCCGTGCACGCCGGGCATCTTGACGCGACGCGAGAGCTCCTCGACGGCAGGACGTGGCTGGTTCTGAGCTGAGCTCCTCCTCCAGGCCTCGATTTGCGCGAACGAAGTTCGTCCGGCCAGACACCGATGCACTCCCGAGGCGGCCGCCTGGTCCGTCGCGCTGTCGGAGGTGCTGCGTTCCGGTGCGCTCCGGACCCACGTCTTTCCGCCGCCAGCCGCGCGGTCTGCGGCCTAGCGTCAGGCAAGGTGCCTCACCGTGCGTGCGACGATCCGCCGCTGAGGCATGCTCGGCGAGACCGGACTGATGCCGTCCTCAGTCAACACGATGATGCACGACGTCCGCGGGTTCTTCCGGTTCGCTCGCATCGACGGCCTGATCCCGGCTGACCCGGCCGTGTACGCCCGGTTGCCGAAGATCCACCAGGATGGAGTCGCGCACTCAGGGCCTGGACCGGCTCGAGCTGATCGGATTCCTCCAGGTCGCCCAGAGCATCACGGTTCACCACGATGCCTTGGCGTACCTGCTGGGCATCAATGCCCTGCGCGCCTCCGAAGCCGCCGCAGTACGGATCGAGGACTACCGCGAAACCTTGCGCGGACACAGAGTGCTCCACCTGGTGCGCAAGGGAAGCAAGCCAGCCACCACGGCGCTGACCGTCCCGGTCCTGCGAGTGGCAAAGCGATCGACCGACGCGACTGCTACCGGATGTTGCTCGGATCGCGAAAGCCGCCAGCATCCCACGGCACATCAGTCCGCACTCTCTGCGCCACCCCGCGATCACCAACGCCCTCGACGCCGGAGTGCCGCTGCGTGACGCCCAGATCCGCGCCCGCCACGCTGACCCACGCACCACCGGGCACTACGACCGCGCACGCGGCAACCTCGACCACCACGGCGTCCACTTCCTCACCGCCTACGTCGCCGGCGTCTGACCGGTCAAGCCGGTGGGGCAGGAACAGTGGGACGTTCAGGCTGACTGAAGCGGGCGAATTGCCTCCAGCTTGTCGCCCAGATGATCCCTCTCCACCTCAAGGTCATGACGGGTCTGGAGGTTGAGCCAGAAGCGGTCCGTCGTCCCGAAATAGCGTGCTAGCCGCAGCGCTGTGTCAGCGGTGATGCGTCGCTTGCCGTGCACGATCTCGTTGATCCGGCGCGGAGGTACCCCGATGGACACCGCGAGGCGGTGCTGAGTCACGCCCAACGGCTCCAGGAACTCCTCAAGAAGCACCTCTCCCGGGTGAATCGGTGCGATCGTCGCCATGCGCCACCTCCTAGTGGTAGTCCACGATCTCCACGTCTTCTGGGCCGGCCGGGGTCCAGAGGAAGCAGATCCGCCACTGCTGGTTGATCCTGATGCTGTGCTGTCCGGCTCTATCGCCTTTCAACGCCTCCAACCGGTTACCAGGAGGAACCCGGAGGTCGTCCAAGACCTCAGCAGCGTCCAGCATCGCCAACTTCCTCAAAGCAACCCGTTGGATCCGCGGGTCGACCGCCTTGACTCGCTGACGTGACCACAGCCGCTCGGTCGTGGCATCCCGAAACGACCTGATCACAACCACAAGCATAACGCGACGCGTTATGCTTGTCCAGCGCGCAGGCCACTCTGGAAGATCGTCCGTCATGGCCACTACCTGGGTGAGTCACACCGCCGCGAAGGCCCACCCCTCAAGGGCGAATGCAGCTCAGCGACAGGGGCCGGTCACCCACGGAGTCAATCTCGAAGGGGCCCGAACGCGAGCATGTGCGGCCCCGCCAGCACTCGCTAGCGTGGTGGGCATGGATCTGTACGAGGTGATGCGCACGACCGCGGCGGTTCGGGAGTTCACCGACGAACCGCTGCCAGACGAGGTGCTGCGCACGATCCTCGACAACGCCCGCTTCGCGCCGAGCGGCGGCAACCGCCAGGGCACCCAGATCGTGGTGGTGCGCGACGGCGCAACGCGTGAGCGACTCGTGGAGATCACCGAACCAGGCGCCCGTCGCTACCACGCACAGCGGGCCGCAGGCGAGACTCCCTGGAGCGCCTACACCCCCAGTGAGGTCACCGACGAGCAGGTGGGGCAGACGCGCGTCCCCGCCTCTGTCACCGAGCCGATCCGCACGGCGGCCGTCGTCCTCGTGGTGTGCGTCGACCTGCGCGCGGTCGCGGCACTGGACCAGCATCTCGATCGGGTCGGGATCGTCGGTGGCGCGTCCGTCTACCCCTTCGTGTGGAACATCCTGCTGGCGGCGCGCAACGAGGGGTTCGGCGGCACCATCACCACCATGGCCATCGCCGAGGAGCCGGCACTCAAGCGCCTGCTCGGCATCCCGGACCCGTACGCCGTCGCGGCCGTCGTACCACTCGGCAGACCCGTCAAGCAGCTCACCCGGCTCACGCGCGCCGGGGTCGAGGAGCTGACCCACCTCGAACACTGGGGCGGCGGACCGCTCCAGCCCTAGTGTGGAGCCCATGACGGAGATCGACCTCGCGACCATCGGCGCGGAGCGCGAGCGCATCCGGTCGACCTACCTGCAGCCGGAGGGGAGCCGCGCGGCGTCGAGCGCCCGCGGCCTGCACCACTTCGCCGTCGTGGCCCGAGACGTCGAGGAGACGGTCCGGTTCTACCAGGAGCTGCTGGAGTTCCCGCTGACCGACATCTTCGAGAACCGCGACTACCCCGGCTCCAACCACTTCTTCTTCGACATCGGCCACGGCAACTTGCTGGCGTTCTTCGACTTCCCGGGCCTCGACGTCGGCCCGTACGCCGAGGTGCTCGGCGGCCTGCACCACATCGCCATCTCCGTCGAGCCCGAGAGGTGGCAGCACCTCAAGGATAAGTTCGACGAGGCACGCGTCGAGTACGTGCACGAGAGCGGCACCTCGATCTACTTCCGCGACCCCAACGGCGCGCGCCTCGAGCTCATCGCCGATCCGCTCGGAGAGATGTACGGCACCAAGGTGCTGTGAGGTTTGCGGGCCTCCAGCCGGCCGTCGCCTTCGTCGGCTGGACTCAGCCCACCGTGACGTCGTCGAGGCACATGATGTTGCCCTCGCTGTCCTTGAACCACGCGGCGCTGCCCATGCCCTCCATGGTGGCGACGTCGCCGTCCCAGGTGGTGCCGGGCAGGTCGTAGTGCTCGAACGTGACGCCCTTCGCCTTCAGGTCCCGGACCTCGCTGGCCACGTCCTTGACGTGCCACTGCGCGATGGTGTGGCCGGCCTGCCCGGCGTACTCGGTCTCGTAGAGGAAGAACGTGGTCCCGCCGGCGGTCGTGTAGGTCAGCCCGCCCGGGTTCTCGCCCGCCGGCTCCAGGCCGAGGGTGTCGGCATAGAAGCGTCGCGCCCGCTGGAGGTCCGAGGCGGGGACGTTCGCGGTGACCGAGCTGTCGTTGAGCATGGCGACTCCTCGAGGAGAAGGGAGACAGCGCCCGAGCCGCTCTCCTCCGCACGCTAGCCCCGGCGAGCCGAGGGAGGTACGGCGTGATCGGGCCATCTTGGCGGTTTGGCGGGCCAACCCCGTGGAGACCGACAGGGACGGCGCCCGGCTCTGCGACCGGGCGCCATCGCCGGACCAGAAGGGACAGGTGCATCCGAGAGATGAGCGTCGTCGTCAGCGACTGGCAGGCCCTCGGCCCTCAGCGGCACGAGCTCGGTGAAGGAGCGCGGTGGCTGGACGGCCGGCTCCACTTCGTCGACCTCACCGCGGGCCGGCTGTTCCACGCGGACCCCTGGACCGACGAGCCGCCGGAGGAGCTCGTGCACCTCGACGTACCGATCGGGACGGTGGCGCTCCGGGCCGGACACTCCCTCGAGGACCAGGCCCCCTTCCTGGCGGCGGCCGGGACCGGCATCGGCCGGCTCAGCACGTCCGGGGAGCTGACCTACCTCGCGCAGCCGGCCGCCGGCGGCCCGGACGACCTCCGGGTCAACGACGCAGCGACCGACCCCGCGGGGAGGTTCTGGCTCACCTCGATGGCGTGGGACAAGACCGACGACGCGGGCGCGGTCTATCGGATGGACCCCGACGGCAGCGTGACGACCGTGCTGACGGGCCTGACCATCCCCAACGGGCCCGGCTTCAGCGCGGACGGCCGGACGATGTGGCTGGCCGACAGCGCGCGGTCGGTGCTCTACCGCTTCGACGCCGACCCGGCGACCGGGGAGCTCGGGGAGCGGCAGGTGTTCGCCGAGGTCGACGGGACGCCCGACGGGATGACGGTCGACGCCGAGGGGTTCCTGTGGTCGGCGGTCCACGGCTCGTCGTGCCTGCACCGCTACAGCCCGGACGGCGACCTCGCCGAGCGCATCGAGCTGCCGGCGAGCCAGCCGACCAGCATCGCGATCAGCGTGCAGGCGCCCTACCTGCTGGTGGTCACGACCGCCACCGAGGGGATGGACCAGCCGCACGACGAGGACGGACGCACGATCGTCGCCGAGGTCTCGGTCGCCGGGCTGCCGCAGCCGGCCGCCCGGATCTGACCGTCCGCCGCGCGGACGCCGGAGGAG
>DASSOK010000078.1:0-17913 GCA_035700665.1 Marmoricola sp. | reverse complement strand
CTCAAGGGCACGCTGCGGGCCTTCATCACCAACCAGGCCAACGACGGCGTGACCCAGGGCGGCTCGACCATCACCCAGCAGCTGGCCAAGCAGACGCTCGTCAACCAGGCGCGGACCAAGGAGGAGCGCCGGGCCGCGACGGAGGACACCTACGAGCGCAAGGTGAAGGAGCTGCGGCACGCGATCGCGTTCGAGAAGAACTACTCCAAGCAGTGGATCCTGGAGCGCTACCTCAACATCGCCTACTTCGGCGACGGCGCCCACGGCATCCAGTCGGCAGCCCGGCACTACTTCAGCACCGACGCCAAGGACCTGACCCTCCGGCAGGCGGCGTTGCTCGCCGGTCTCGTCCGCAACCCCTACGGCTACGACCCGACGCGGTTCCCCGAGGAGGCGCTGCAGCGGCGCAACACCGTGCTGGCGCGGATGGCGCAGCTGGGCGTCGTCGACGACCGGCAGGCCGACCGCGCGAGCAAGAGGAAGCTCGGCCTGCACCTCACCGCGATGCGCAACGGATGCATGGCCAGCAAGGCGCCCTTCTTCTGTGACTACGTGCGCCGCTACCTGCTCGCCGACCCGGCTCTCGGCGAGACCGTCGCCGACCGCAAGCAGCTGCTGAACTCCGGCGGCCTGACCATCAAGACCACCGTGGACCTGCGCTTCGAGCGCGCCGCCATCGCTGCGGCACGCAACCGGGTCGCTGCCACCGACAACGCCATCGGCGCGCTGGCCATGGTCGAGCCGGGCACCGGTGAGGTCTTCGCCATCGCCCAGTCCCGCCCGATGGGCCGCAAGGCCAAGAAGGGACAGACGTTCCTCAACTACGTGGTGCCCAGCAAGTACGGCGACGCCAACGGGTTCCAGGCCGGGTCCACCTTCAAGCTCTTCGTGCTCGCGAGCGCCCTGGAACAGGGGATGCCGCCGTCGACCAGCTTCAACTCGCCACCGGAGATGCTGATCCCGCAGAACGACTTCCAGACCTGCGACGGCGCCTACCCCGTCTACGCGCCCTGGGACGTGCACAACTCCACCGACAGCGGCCAGATGGACATGTACACCGGCACGCGGCTGTCGGTGAACACCTTCTTCGCGCAGCTCGAGCGGCAGACCGGCCTCTGCAAGCCCTACGCACTGGCCCGGTCGATGGGTGTCGACCTTACCGACCCGCGCATCGAGCGGGTGCCGACCTTCACCCTCGGCATCGCCGACGTCAGCCCGCTGGAGATGGCCGAGGCCTACGCCACCGTGGCGGCACGCGGTGAGCACTGCGACGCCCGGCCGGTGACCCGGGTCCTCAACGCGGACGGCGGCCTGTTCAAGGCCTATCCGAAGAAGTGCCAGCAGGTGATGAAGCCCAACACGGCCGACACGGTCAACGACATCCTCCGCGGCGTCATGCAACCGGGCGGGTTCGGCGCCGACCTGGCCCTCGACAAGCCCTCAGCCGGCAAGACCGGCACCATCGACAGCAACATGGCCGTCTGGTTCTGCGGCTACACCCCCACCATGGCGACCGCCGCCATGGTGGCCGGCGCCAACCAGAAGGGCCACTGGGTGACGCTCAACGGGCAGACCCTCAACGGCAGCTACGTGCCCACCGCCCACGGCTCGACGACGGCCGGCCCGATGTGGGCCGACGCCATGCAGTCGATCCAGGACCTGCTGCCCGAACGTGACTTCGTCCAACCGACCCTGAGCGCCGGCGACGTCCACGCCGGCACCATCGTGCCGAACGTCATCGGCATGACCATCGACGACGCGACCAAGATCCTCGAGGACGCCGGCTTCCAGGTCTCCGTGGGCAGCACCATCCCGGCGGAGCTCGGCAAGGGCCTGGTGGTGCAGACGAGCCCGCAGAACGGCGCCACGGCGTACGACGGGGCCACCATCACCCTCTACCCGTCCTCCGGACCGGACACCAGCCGTTCGACCGACACGGGCGGTGACACAGGTGGTGCCACCGGTGACGGCACGGGCGGTGACACCGGCGGAAGCACCCGTGGCGACACGAAGCCCGGCAACGGCAACGGCCGGGGCGGTGGCCGGGGGAACGGCCACTAGTCAGCCGAGCTGACGCCGCACCTCCGCCGCGACGGCGCCGCCATCGGCGCGGCCCTTCGTCCGTGGGGTGAGCACGCCCATGACCTTGCCCATCGCCCGCATGCCGTCCGGTGCGGCGCCCGTCTCCTCGATCGCCTGGGTGACCAGGGCGCTGATCTCCTCCGCCGAGAGCTGCTCGGGCAGGTAGTCGGCGATCACCGCTGCCTCGGCGCGCTCCTTCGCGGCCTGCTCCTCGCGGCCGGCGTCGCCGAACGCCTCCGCCGCCTCCCGACGCTTCTTGGCCTCGGTGGTCAGCACGCCGATGATGTCGTCGTCCGTGAGCTCGCGGGCCTGCTTGCCGGCGACCTCCGCGTTGGTCACCGCGGTGAGGACCATTCGCAGCGTGGAGGAGCGCAGCTCGTCACGCGCCTTCATGGCCGTGGTCAGGTCGCTGCGCAGTCGCTCCTTGAGGGTCATGCAACCCATTGTGGCAGCCTTGTGGAATGGCCACTCCCTCGCAGAGCAGCCGCGCCGCCACGGCCGCCGCCTCCGTCGCGGCGGCAGCGGCAGCGGGCGCCCTCGGCCTGGGCTACGCCGCCGGCGTCGAGGTCCGTGCGTTCACCGTGCGGCGGTACGACGTGCCCGTGCTGCCCCGCGGGCAACGCCCACTGCGCGTCCTGCACGTCAGTGACCTGCACCTGACGCCCAGCCAGCACCGCAAGCGCGCCTGGCTCAGCTCACTGGCCGGGCTCGAGCCAGACCTGGTGGTCAACACCGGCGACAACCTCGCGCACCCCGACGCGGTCGAGCCGCTGCTCGGCGCGCTCGGCCGCCTCCTGGACGTGCCGGGTGTGTTCGTGCTGGGCTCCAACGACTACTTCGCACCGAGCCCGCGCAACCCGGTCCGCTACCTGCTGCCCGACGACGGCAGGCGCAACACCCGCGCCCCGCAGCTGCCGTGGCGACGCATGCGCGACGCCTTCACCTCCGCGGGTTGGCTCGACCTCGACAACGCCACCGGCCGGCTCACCGTGCTCGACAGCGCGCTGGCGTTCGCCGGCGTCGACGACCCGCACCTGCAGTACGACGACCTCGCGGCCGTCGCGGGTCAGGCGCCTGCCGATGCCGACCTTCGGGTGGGCGTCGCGCACGCGCCCTACCTGCGGGTGCTGGACCAGTTCGCTTCCGACGGCTACGACATCACCTTCGCCGGCCACACCCACGGCGGCCAGCTGTGCCTGCCGGTCAAGGGCGCCCTCGTCACGAACTGTGACCTCGACACCGGCCGGGCCAAGGGCCTGCACCGGCACCCGGCCGACTCGCGCCCGGGCGACCCCCGGAGCTCGTGGCTGCACGTGTCCGCGGGCGCCGGCACGTCGCCGTACGCCCCGGTCCGGTTCTGCTGCCGACCCGAGGCGAGCCTGCTCCGGCTGCTGCCGGTCCGGTGACCTCGCCCGGCGAAGGGGCCGATTCGGTGGTCTCCGTGCGGCTCGGTTAGACTTCCCACGCCTTCGGGCTGTGGCGCAGCTTGGTAGCGCGCTTCGTTCGGGACGAAGAGGCCGCAGGTTCAAATCCTGTCAGCCCGACTCTGTGATGCCGTAGGCGAGAGGCCCCCACACCACACCGTGTGGGGGCCTCTGCAGTGCCGTGCTGTGTCCACCCAGCGCCCTTGCCCGCGGCGATCGGGGGCCCGGACCGGACACAGCCCGACCCTGGCGTTGGCGCGGAGGGCGTCTCGGGGCTCGGTAGCGCCGGAATCGATCCAGGGACATGGAATGATCCGGGGCATGCCAGATGCCTCGGACAAGAGCGGAGCCAAGGAGCCCAACCTCGAGCTGCCCGACCTGAGCCTGGGCTTCGGCCGCAAGCGGCGGAAGAAGGCCGAGAAGGACACCCCGGCGCCCACGGCCGACGCCGCGACGGAGCAGCCTGCCGAGGAGGCCTCCGGGACGACCGTCGAGAAGCCCGTCGAGAAGCCGCCCGCGATCAGCCTGCCCCGGGCGACCAGTCGGCCTCCCGTCGAGTCTCCGCCGAGCGTCGTCGAGACGCCCGCAGAGCCGGACGCGGCCGCCGACGTCGCGGACGAGCAGCAGACCGCACCCTCGGGGCAGGAGCTGGAGCAGGGGCCAGCGTCGGTCCCCGAGCCGGCGGCAACCGTCACGACCGAGGACACCCCCCGCCCGGGCGCTCCGGTCGCACCCCGGCGGGGCGCGGCCCCTGCGCGACCACCAGTGAGCGCCGCGGCCGCGGCCGCGGCGGCCGCAGCGCGTCGCGGCCAGGCACCCGCGCGTCCGGCAGCGCGGGCGCCGGGTGCCCGACCGCCGGGTGCCCGGCTCCCCGGGGCTCGTCCCGCCGGCGTCGCGCCGACGCCGGCCGGCGCCGAGGACGCGATCGCCCCGGTTCCGCCGCCGGCTGCGGAGCAGACCGATCCGGAGAGTCCCCCCTCTGCGGGACCGGACCCCGGAGCGGCCACGCACGCACCCTCGCCCCCGGCACCGACGCCGACCGTCGAGCCGACCGGAGACAGCGCCGCGGATGCGCCGTTCGCACCGGGCCCGCTGGCGAGCCGGCCGCAGGCCGCCGAGGCCGCGGCCCCGGAGGACGACGGTGCGCCCACTGAACCGACGCCACCGGACGAGCCGGTCGAGCCAGACCCTGAGCCGGTCGAGCCAGAGCCTGAGCCAGTCGAGCCGGAGCTGGTCGTGGTCGAGCCGGAGCCTGTGCGACTCGAGCCGGAGCCGGAGCCAGTGGGGCGGGAGCCCGCCGAGCCGGAGCCGGAGCCGGCCCAGGAGACCTTCGCTCTGCCGCCGGTCGATCCGGTGGACCCGGCTCACGAACCGCCGGCGAACCCTGCCGGCTCGGTGGACGCCGCGGTGCTCGCCGAAGCCGAGAGTGGCCGGGAGAACCGCCGACCGGCTCGTCGGGCGCCGAAACGGCTCCGGGATCGGCGTCCGCGGCCGGTCGCTGACCGCCTCGCACTGCCGCCCGTCGCGGCACACTTCGCGGCGATGATCGCCGGCGCGGTCGCGGGCCTGTTCGCCGTGATCGCCGGCTTCGTCGCGCAGTCCGGGTGCGACGCGATCAGCGGCAGCTCCGGTTGCGGCGGCGGGCTCGGCCTGCTGGCCCTGGTCCTGATCCTCGCCCTGGAGGTCCTCGTGGGCGCCAAGCTGCTGCAGCTGTGGCGGATCACCGACCCCTACAGCACCAGCTTCCTGGGCGTCGGGCTCGTCGCCATGGTGGCGATGCTGGTCTTCCTCGAATCCATCGACTCGGCCTGGATGCTGCTCGTCATCCCGGTGCTGACAGCACTGGCGTTCCTGCTGTCGTGGTGGGTGACGGTGAGGTTCGTCGAGGAGCCCGACCGCAACTGATCGGCGCTGCCGGCACCGATCCCGAGCGACGGCGAACCAGCCCGGCAACCGCCTTGGACTCAGCGGGCGGCGGCCACCAGCTCGGCGATCTGGACGGTGTTGAGCGCCGCGCCCTTGCGGAGGTTGTCGTTGCTGATGAACAGCGCCAGCCCCCGGTCGTCGGGCACACCGGGGTCCTGCCGCAGCCGGCCGACGTACGACGCGTCCTTGCCGGCCGCCTGGAGTGGGGTCGGGATGTCGGTCAGCTCCACGCCGGGAGCGCCCTCGAGGAGCTCCCTGGCGCGCTCCGGCGTCATCGGCTCGTCGAACTCGGCGTTGATGGCGAGCGAGTGTCCCGTGAAGACCGGCACGCGGACGCAGATGCCCGACACCGCCAGGTCCGGGATGCCGAGGATCTTGCGCGACTCGTTGCGGAGCTTCTGCTCCTCGTCGGTCTCGTTGAGGCCGTCGTCGACGATCGAGCCGGCCATCGGCAGCACGTTGTAGGCGATCGTGCGGTCATACTTCACGGGCTCGGGGAAGGCGACCGCCGAGCCGTCGTACGCCAGCTCGCGGGCCTTCTCGCCGGCTGCCGAGACCTGGGTGGCGAGCTCGTCGACGCCGGCGACACCGGAGCCGGAGACGGCCTGGTAGGTGGAGGCGATCAGCCGCCGCAGCCGCGCGGCGTCGTGCAGCGGCTTGAGCACCGGCATCGCGGCCATGGTGGTGCAGTTGGGGTTGGCCACGATGCCGCGGCCGGCATCGAGGACGGGTCGCAGTGCCTCGGGGTTGACCTCCGAGACCACGAGTGGGATGTCGGGATCCTTGCGGAACGCCGAGGAGTTGTCCACGACGATGACCCCGGCGTCGACGAACCGCTCCGCCTGGGCACGGGAGGTCGTCGCCCCGGCCGAGAAGAGCGCGATGTCGAGCCCGGACGGGTCGGCCGTGGCCGCGTCCTCCACGGTCACCTCGCGGTCGCCGAAGGGCAGGACGCGGCCCGCCGAGCGCGCGGACGCGAAGAAGCGGACCTGGTCGACGGGAAAGCCCCGCTCGAGCAGGATCTGCCGCATGGCGACACCGACCTGTCCGGTGGCGCCCACGACGCCGATGTTGATGCCCATCGCCGTCACCTCCCGGTCCCGCCGTAGACGACGGCCTCGACGTCGTCGGCGTCGAGGTCGAACGCCGAGTGCGTGGCGGCGACCGCGGCGTCCACCTGCCCTTCCTCGACCACCACGGAGATGCGGATCTCCGAGGTCGAGATCATCCCGATGTTGACCCCCGCCTCGGCGAGGCAGTTGAAGAACTTCGCCGTGACGCCGGGGTGGGACCGCATGCCGGCGCCGATCAGCGAGACCTTGCCGATGTGGTCGTCGTAGAGCAGCGACTCGAAGCCGATCGTGTCCTTGAGCGCGTCGAGCGCCTTCATCGCGGTCTGGCCGTCGGTCCGCGGCAGCGTGAACGAGATGTCGGTGAGGTTCGTTGCCGCGGCGGAGACGTTCTGCACGATCATGTCGAGGTTGATCTGCGCGTTGGCGAGAGCCTCGAAGATGCGGGCCGCCTCACCGACCTTGTCGGGCACGCCGACGACGGTGATCTTGGCCTCGCTGCGGTCGTGGGCGACACCGGCGATGATGGCTGCTTCCATGTCCCTCTCCTGGTGGTCTCGGTCCTCGATGCTGCCGCTCACCACGGTGCCCTCCAGCTGGCTGAAGGACGAGCGCACGTGGATCGGGATGTCGTAGCGGCGGGCGTACTCGACGCAGCGCAGGTGCAGGATCTTCGCCCCGCACGCCGCCAGCTCGAGCATCTCCTCGTAGGTGACCCGGTCGAGCTTGCGGGCCGTCGGCACGATCCGGGGGTCGGCGGTGAACACGCCGTCCACGTCGGTGTAGATCTCGCAGACGTCCGCATCGAGCGCCGCCGCGAGCGCCACCGCCGTGGTGTCGGTGCCGCCGCGGCCGAGGGTGGTGATCTCCTTGGTGTCCTGGCTGACCCCCTGGAAGCCGGCCACGATCACGATGTGGCCCTCGCCCAGCGCCGAGACGACCCGGCCCGGGGTCACGTCGATGATCTTCGCCTTGCCGTGCACCGCGTCGGTGATCACTCCGGCCTGCGAGCCGGTGAACGACCGGGCGGTGAAGCCGAGGTCCGAGATGGCCATGGCGACGAGCGCCATCGAGATGCGCTCACCGGCTGTGAGCAGCATGTCCAGCTCCCGGGCCGGCGGCAGCGGGCTCACGTCACTGGCGAGGTCGAGCAGCTCGTCGGTGCTGTCACCCATCGCGGAGACCGCGACCACGACGTCGTTGCCGGCCTTCCGCGCCTCGACGATCCGCCGGGCGACCCGCTTGACGGCAGCGGCATCGGCGAGGGAGGAGCCGCCGTACTTCTGCACGACAATGCCCACGGGTGACTCCTGACGGTTGAGCGCTCAGACGCCCCGATTCTACGGGTTGTCAGGCAGGCGCCTGGCCTTCGTCCAGGACGGCGTCCGCCGCCTGGATCTGCTCCTGCTCGCCCTCGATGTCGAGGTCGAGACGGTCGTGGGCGACCACCGAGTGGAGTGCGGAGAGGACGCCGCACGCGCTGGAGCCCCACGAGGCGAGGTAGGAGTACTGCCACCACCACAGCGCCTCCTCCACGTTGCCGTTGCGGAAGTGCCGCAGGCCGTTGGCGACGTCGTTGGCGATGGCGGTCAGGTCGTCCGACAGCAGCGCCGGGAACGTGTCGGGGTCGTAGGGCTCGAAGTTGTGGCTGTAGTTGTCGATGTCGCCGAGGATCACGGCCAGGCGCAGCCGCATCGCGTCGAGGTCCGGGTCGGGGCCCACGTCGGGCTGGTACTCCTGCTCCGGCTCGAAGTCACGTTGTGCGCCGAGCCGGGCGCCAGCCAGCAGCAGCTGGCTGACCTCGAGGAGGAGCAGGGGTACGGCGGTGCCGGCCTCCTCCTCGTGGGAGATGGCCTGCAGCGAGACCAGGAACGCCTCTGCGGCGTCCGCGATCTGCATCCCGAACTCGTCGAACTCACTCACCAGCACTGCGCCTTCCTGCGAATGCCCTGCCCAGGGTCACCTCGTCGGCGTACTCCAGGTCGCCGCCCACCGGTAGTCCACTCGCCAGGCGCGTCACGCGCAAACCCATGGGCTTGAGCATGCGCGTGAGGTACGCCGCGGTCGCGTCGCCCTCGATGTTCGGATCGGTCGCGAGGATGATCTCCTCCACGGTGCCGTCCTCGAGCCGCCTGAGCAGCTCGCGGATGCGCAGCTGGTCGGGTCCGATTCCCTCCAGCGGGGAGATGGCCCCGCCGAGCACGTGGTAGCGGCCCTTGAACTCGCGGGTGCGCTCGATGGCCACCACGTCCTTGGACTCCTCCACCACGCAGATCAGCGCCGTCTCTCGCCGTGGGTCGCTGCAGATGCGGCACTGCTCGGACTCCGCGACGTTGCCGCAGACCGAGCAGAACTTGGCCTTCGCCTTCATCTCCAATAGCACCTCGGCGAGGCGCCGGACGTCCTCGGTGTCCGAGGCGAGCAGGTGGAAGGCGATCCTCTGGGCACCCTTGGGGCCGACGCCGGGGAGCCGGCCGAGCTCGTCGATCAGGTCCTGGACGACCCCCTCATACAACGGAGGGTCCCCCACCACCCAGGCCCTCGAGGCCACCGGCGAGCGGGCCGAGGGTCTGCGCGGCCAGCGCGTCGCTCTGCGCCTTGGCGTCGCGGAAGGCCGCCACCACGAGGTCACCGAGGTCGCTGACCGAGTCCTCGTCGGAGCCGTCGAAGGCACCCGTCGGGATCCGGACCCCGATGAGCTCCCCGGTCCCGGTCACCGTGACGGTGACGCCGCCGGAGGATCCCTCGACGGTGCGCTCGGCGAGCTGTTGCTGCGCCTGCATGAGCTGCGCCTGCATCTGTTGGGCCTGCTCCATCATCGCGTTGAGGTCGAAGCCGCCCTCGCCGAAGGGGTTCTGGGTCATGTCGTCTCTCCTGGTCGTGGGCTGGGGCAGGTCACTCGTGGCTGATCTCGTCGATGACCACCGCGCCGAGCTCGCGGGCGAGCAGCTCGGTGCTGTCGAGCCCGGAGTCATCGGCGTCCGGGTCGTCGGGACTGGCGTCCGCGTCCACGTCGTCACCGGCGTCCTTGGGCAGTGCGCCGCTGCGGGTCGCCGTGATCCGGCTGCGGGCCGCGGCGATCGACTTCGGGCTCGCGGCCTCCCGGACGCCGGCCCCGGGCGCGCCGGGGTCCGGCGACGATGCGTCAGTCGCGTCCGTCGGACCGGCGTCGCCGGCGGCCCAGTCGGGCGGGCCGGGCAGTCCGGCCGGAGCAGGCGCCGCCGGTTCTCCGGGGCCATCCCCCGTCGTCCCGGCCGGCAGCACGGCGGGCCGAACCACCTGCGGAGCGGTGTCGCGGCCCGGCTCCGCCGAGGGGTCGACAATGGCGTCGACCTTCCAGTCGGCGCCGATGACGTCGATCGCAGCCTGACGCAGGATCTCGTCGGACCCACCGCCGAGGAACGAGTCGCGCGCCCCGGCGTTCTTGAACCCGACCGTGAGGATGTTGCCCTCGAGGTCGATCACCTGAGCGTTCTGGCTGAGCAGGATCCAGGTGAACCGCCGCATCTGCTTGACCCGGTCGAGGACGTCGGGCCAGACCCGGCGTACGTCGACCAGGCCGAGGCCGCCACCGGCGGTGCCCTGCGGTGGTGTCTCCGACGGGGTCTCCGACCGGATCCCCGGTTGGGCGGCCCGCTCTTGGGCTGGCGGGGCGGACGGCTCCGGGAGCGCTGGCGCCGACTCCTGCGGCGCTGCCGGTGGCGCCTCCCGGGCGGGCGGCTGCTCGCTCGCCGGCGTCGCGGGGTGCTGCGCAGGGGCCGACTCCTGACGCGGCGGCGTCACGATGCTGGGCGGCGCCTCGGCGCGCTGCGTGGTCGCGGGAGCAGCCATCCCGATGCGGCGCTCCAGCCGCTCGAGCTTGGCCTGCACGCCCTCGACCGAGTGGTCGGCGCCGGGCAGCAGCACCCGGGCACAGATGAGCTCGAGCAGCAGCCGCGGCGTGGTGGCGCCCCGCATCTCGGTGAGCCCGCCGGCGACCACGTCCGCGGCGCGCACCAGGTCGGCCTTGCCGAAGCGCGCCGCCTGGGCGACGAGCCGCTCGGCACTGTCCTCGGGCGCGTCGATCAGCCCGGTGGCCGGCGCGTCCGGCACGGCGGCGACGATGACCAGGTCGCGTAGCCGGCGCAGCAGGTCCTCGGTGAAGCGGCGCGGGTCCTGGCCGGTCTCGATGACCTTGTCCACGACGCCGAAGACGGTGCCGCCGTCGCCTGCGGCGAAGGCGTCCACGACCTCGTCGAGCAACGCGTCCGGGGTGTAGCCGAGCAGCCCGGTGGCGATCTCGTAGGTCACGCCGTCGGACCCGGCGCCGCCGATGAGCTGGTCGAGCACCGAGAGGGAGTCGCGCGCCGAGCCGGCGCCGGCCCGGACCACCAGCGGCAGCGCCGCCGGCTCGATCTCGACGCCCTCACGCGCGCAGATGTCGGCGAGGTAGTCGGTCAGCACCCGCGGCGGGATCAACCGGAACGGGTAGTGGTGGGTGCGCGACCGGATCGTCGGGATGACCTTCTCCGGCTCGGTCGTCGCGAAGATGAACCGCAGGTGCTCGGGCGGCTCCTCCACCAGCTTGAGCAGCGCGTTGAAGCCCTGCGTGGAGACCATGTGGGCCTCGTCGATGATGTAGACCTTGTAGCGGCTGTGCACCGGCGCGAAGAACGCCCGCTCGCGGAGGTCGCGGGCGTCGTCGACGCCTCCGTGGGAGGCGGCGTCGATCTCGATCACGTCGATCGACCCTGGGCCGCCGCGGGCCAGGTCCTGGCAGGACCGGCACTCGCCGCACGGGTCGGCAACCGGCGCCTTCTCGCAGTTCAGCGCCCGCGCGAGGATCCGCGCAGAGGTCGTCTTGCCGCAGCCACGCGGCCCGGAGAAGAGATAGGCGTGGTTGACCCGGTTGTTGGCCAGGGCGACCCGCAGCGGCTCGGTGACGTGCTCCTGGCCGATGACCTCGGCGAACGTCTCCGGCCGGTAGCGTCGGTAGAGCGCCAGCCGGCCGGGCGACCACTCCTGCACGTTCTCCGTCACACGTAGACCCTAACCAGCGCTCCCGACATCCGGGAGGCCGAGCCGCCAGCTCCGGACGACGTGGCAGTTCCCGGCGTCGTACCAGGCCAGGTCGAGCCGCTCCGCCCGGCAGTGCGCGGGTACGGCGGCACCGAGCAGCGCCCGCGTGGACGCCTCGCTCACCGTGTCGGAGACGGCATCGAGGGTGAGGTGCGGAACCACGTCGGGGAAGGCGCCGGCGTACGGCGGGAAGTCGGGGAACTCGGCAACGAAGCGAGCCGTGAGCGAGCGGAAGCCGGTGTCCGGCTCCGGCACCAGGTGGATGATGCCGGTCGGGAACGTGTCGATGCGCTCGAGGACGAAGTCGAACGGCGCGGTGCTGCCGGTGATCCGGCCGACGCGTTGGGCCACGCCGTCGTCGAGCCGGGGCACGAACGGCCCGAGCACGGTGACGTGAGCGTGCGTGAAGGCCGGGTCACGCGAGAGGAAGTCCGGGTCGTGGTGCACGGTGCGCGCCCGCACGAACTCCTCGAGCTCCGGGACCGGCACGAGCAGCACGCTGTGACCCATCGGGCGAGCATGGCAGGGTGCGCCTTGGGGCCGCGCGGGCCGGTCACCTAGACTCTGGCGCAACCCCCCATGCGGCGGTATCCCACCGAACTCCCCCAGGGCCGGAAGGCAGCAAGGGCAGGCGGGCTCTATCGGGTGCGTGGGGGGCCTTCTCGTCCCGGCCCGCGCCCCGCCTGCGCGCCCGGTCGCTGCCGATTTCGCGGCCCTCCACGCGTGCAGGTAATCTCTCCGGCGGAGGATTCGCCTAGTGGCCTATGGCGCTCGCTTGGAAAGCGGGTTGGGTTAACGCCCTCGCGGGTTCGAATCCCGCATCCTCCGCCAGTGTCCCGAGATGTCCTGCGACGTCTCGGGACGAGTGTGTTCAGACCTGGGGGTGCGGTTTGCTCGACAGCACGTCGCCGGACCCGTCCGCAGACGCCTCCCAGCGCAAGGGCCGCACGCGCCGTCGCGCCGTCGTCCTCGCCGTCGGGGCGGTGCTCGTCCTCGGCGCGCTGTACGGCGCGGCGTACGCCTTCACCAGTGACCGGATCCCGCGCGACGTCACGGTCGCAGGGATCGACATCGGCGGCCTGCGCCCTGCTGCGGCGAGCCAGCGGCTCACCGCGGAGCTCGGGCCGCGGACCGGACGCACCCTGGTCGCGCGCGTCGGCGGCGAGGCCCACCGGATCGCGGCGGACGAGACGGGGCTCTCCCTGGACGTGGCGGCAACGGTCGCGGCCGCCGGCGGGGGCCGGAGCCTGAACCCGGTGCGGATGCTCGAGGTGCTGACCGGTGGGGACGAGGTGGAGCCGGTCATCGCCGTCGACGAGGAGGCCCACGGCCGGGCGCTCGGGCGGCTCGCCGACCGGATCGACCAGGACCCGGTGCCCGGGACCGTGCGGTTCGACGGCGGCACCGCCAGCGCGGTGGCTCCCCGGCCAGGTCGGCAGCTCGACGACGCGGCCGCCTCCCAGGCGCTGCGGGAGGCGTTGTTCGAGCCGACGGCCGAGTTCGAGCTCCCGGTCCGGGAGGTGAGCGCGGAGGTCACCGCCGAGGAGGTCCGGCGAGCGCTGACGGAGTTCGGCCGCCCGGCGATGTCGGGGCCGGTCACCATCAAGGTGCCCGGCGACGAGGTGCAGCTCAGCCCTGCGCAGCTGGCGCCTGCGCTCGGCATGGTCGCCGAGGACGGCACCCTGGTCCCCCGTCTCGACATGACGCAGCTGCGCAGGTCCGCGCGGGCACCACTGGGCCGCCTCGTCGACGAGCCCCGGCCGGCAACGGTCGTGCTGCGGGACGGCGCACCCCACGTCGTACCGGGTGAGGACGGGACCGAGGTCGACCTCGACGAGCTGGCGGACCGGCTGCTCGAGGTGCTGCCGCGCACCGGCGCCGCCGCCCGAACCATCACGATGCAGGCGCGGACGACGCAGCCCGACTTCACCACCGAGGACGCCCGGGGCCTCGGCATCCGGGAGGTCGTCTCGGAGTTCACGACGTACTTCCCGCACTCGGACTACCGCAACACGAACCTCGGGCAGGCCGCCCGCAACATCGACGGCACGGTGCTGCGTCCCGACGACCTCTTCAGCTTCAACGACACCGTCGGGGAGCGGACCGCGGAGAACGGCTTCATCGAGGGCTACATCATCAGCGACGGAGTCCTGGAGAAGGACTTCGGCGGCGGCGTCTCCCAGGTCGCCACCACGACCTACAACGCCGCATTCTTCGCCGGTCTCAAGGACGTCGAGCACCATCCGCACAGCCTCTACTTCGACCGCTACCCGATGGGTCGGGAGGCCACCGTCGCCTGGGGAGCCCTGGACCTCCGGTTCCAGAACGACACTCCCTACGGCGTGCTGATCGAGTCCTGGATCGTCCCGAGCACCCCCTCGACGTCAGGCGAGATGCACGTGCGGATGTGGAGCACCGAGTACTGGGACATCACCGCGGGGCTCTCCGACCGCTACGACTTCACCAGCCCTGAGGTCCGGTACGACGACTCGCCGGCGTGCGAGGGGCAGAGCCCGGCGCAAGGGTTCTCCGTGGACGTGTTCCGCTACTTCGCCCGGGACGGCGAGCGCGTACGCACGGAGAGGGACCACGTCACCTACAACGCGATGGACGAGATCCGCTGCCGCTGAGGCGTTCCCGGACCGGGCGCTCAGCCGTCGGTCCACTCCCACCCGTCGCTCTTCAGGAGTCGGTTGAGCTCCTTGCGCCGCGGCTGCTCGCGCTCCAGGACCCGGTCGAGCTCGTCGTCGGACACGAGCGGCACGCGCAACCGGCGCAACCGGTCCAGCGAGGGAGGCGGCGGCGGATCGGTCCGCGGTGACCAGGCCACCTCGTGCACGGTGCTGAGGTAGCGCCCGATCGCGTGCCGCAGCGGCTCCGTCACACTCGGGTCCGGACGGAACGGGGGACGGACCACGGCAGTCATCACCAGCAGCGCCTCGTCGAGGTCGACGATCGCCTGCGAGGCGGCGAGGTCCCGGCCGCGGGTGTGGAAGTAGTGCAGCACCGGGTAGGCCAGGTGCTGCTCGGCCCCGTTGACCACGTCCGGCGTGAGGCCGAGGAGCTGCTGCTCGAACAGCGGGCTGAACCGGCCGTCCTGCCAGCCGCGCGCCACGATCTGCGTCGCGTCCGGCCCCAGTCCGTGGATCCGGATGGCCAGCGACCGGCGTCGTACGACGGCGGAGACGACCGCGACCAGGTAGGTGATCGCCAGCGTCACCAGGAACAGCCCGGTGAAGGTCGTCACCACCGAGAGCAGCCGCGTCACAGTGGTGCTCGGCACGAAGTCACCCGTGCCCAGGGTGAACAGCGTGTAGCCGGCGTAGTAGGCGGCGTCGAACGGACCGGCCGTCGCGCCCGTCTTCGCATGCACGACGGAGTCCGAGCCCCAGAAGACCAGGCTCCAGCCCAGCCACAGCAACAGCACCCACAGGACCACCGTGGTGACGAGCAGCAGCGCTCCCGCCACAGTGAGGATCGCCGAGCCGCGGCGACGGTACATCGCGAGGAGCAGCCGCCAGAGCGCACCGAGCACCCGGCTGCTCAACGGGCCCGGCCCCCACGACACCGTGAGGGTGGTCATGAAGGCGTCGGCGAAGACGATGGCGACCAGCAACGCGCCGACGACGATCGCGGCCGGGCCCATCCGTTCTCCCTCGGTCGGGTGCAGGGTCGGCCCCTACGTACCCGACGAGCGCGGTAGAACGCGCCTCAGCGACGCTTCGTCGGACCCCGCATGACGATGATGTCGCGCGGGTCCAGCGCACCGGAGTTGATCACGCGGCGGCCAACTCGTGGCGCTCGGCGGCCGGCACCATCAGGTAGGTCTGCTCCGAGCCGCACCAGCAGGTGTAGAGAAGCTCCACGCCGGCCTCGGTGTCCAGCACGGCCTTGACCTGGCTGGGGAAGATCAGCTGGCGCTTCTCGCAGGCCTGGCAGTGGTTGGTGAACAACATCATCGTCCCCTTTCCGGATCGATCGTGCTCTCCGTCGGGACGCACCTCTGGCGACCCTCACCAGTCCATGGTGACCGATCGGCAGGCATAGGGGTAGCCTTGCTTTCCTTTGGCATCCAAAGGACATCCCTATGCTTTCCCTGCACCAGCTGCGCTGCTTCCTGGCGGTCTACGAGCACGGCTCACTGACGGCCGCGGCCGAGGAGCTCGGCTACTCCCAGCCGAGCATCTCCGAGCAGGTCCGCAACCTCGAGAAGACCCTGGGTGCCCAGCTGTTCACCCGGGTCGGACGGGGCGTGGTGCCGACCAGCGCCGCCGATGAGCTCCGGCCGCACGCGGAGCGCACCCTGGCCGCTGCGGAGGAGGCCCGGCTGGCGGTGCAGAGCGTGAGCGCCATCGAGACCGGCACCATCCGGTTCGGCATGTTCGGAATCGCCCGCATCTACTTCGGTGCCCAGCTCATCGCCGACGTGCTCGACCGTCATCCCGGGGTGCGCGTGGAGCTCGTCGGGCAGAACTCCATCGAGGTGCAGGAGGACCTGCGTCGCGGGCGCATCGAGGCCGCGATGATCGCGGTGCCCTCCGTGACCGTCGAGGGGCTGCACATCACGCCGGTGGCCACCGACGAGCTCGTCTACGTCAGCGCGCACCCCGACCGGCTCGCCGCACCGGTCACCGCCCAGCGGCTCGCCGCGGCACCGTTGGTCATGTCGGACACGACCTGGCGCGCCACGGACTCGACCCGGATGCGGCTCCGCCGGATGCTGCACGAGGCCGGTCTCAACAGCCGCACCCGCATCGAGGTGGAGGACGTGGAGACCTCCGTGCAGGTCGTCGGCAAGGGCCTGGCGGACACTGTGATCCACAAGGGAGTGGCGGACCTGCTGCTCCCCCGACTCGCGCCGGCCGCGGGGTATGTGCCCCTGCGTCCGCGGATGGCCGAGACGCTGGCGATCGTGCGCCGGTCCCGTTCGACCGTCTCGCCGGGAACGCAGCTGATGATCGAGCTGGCGACGCGGCGGATGCAGGAGATCGGGGAACCGGTCCGGCGTCGGCGGCCGACGACGACGTGAGGTCAGTCGGGGCCGTCGGTGGGGTCGTAGGCAGTGCCGCGCTTGAGCTTGAGGGAGGCCAGCTCCTTGGTCGACCAGGACACCTCGAAGGTACGGCGGTAGCCGGTGTGCGCGATCCGCCAGCCCTCGTCGGTGCGCACGTAGCGGTCCTCGTAGAACGCCGCGCCCTCCAGCGCGAAGTCGTGCTCGGGCACCCACACCTGGTCGTGGAGGTACCAGGTGCCGGTCGCGTGGTCGCCGTCGACGTCGATCTCTGGGTGGTGGGCCTGGTGCAGCGAGAACAGGCCGGGGCCCATGTTCTCCCGCATGAAGGCGACCAGGTCGTCGCGGCTGTCGAAGGTCAGCCCGGCGTAGTCACCGGTCGCCTCGGGCACGAAGCACTCGGCGTACTCGTCCCACCTCTTCAGGTCGAGGGTCCGGAAGTAGCGGAACTTCAGCCGCTCGATGGCGTCCCGGTCGTCACGCACGTCATTCACGGTGCCCATCCTGCTCCGTCGCAGGACCGGAATGCCGGCACCTTCCGGTCAGCGGACGACGCGTCGTGGCGGCTGTTCCTATGATGAGCCGCGTGATCTTCAAGCGTGTCGGCGACCACCGCCCCTACCCCGAGCATGGCCTGGGGCCGCGGGACTGGGCCGCGCTGCCGCCGCGACCGGTGCGGCTCGACGAGCTGGTGACCACCAAGGACACGTTGCAGCTGGCCGCGCTGCTGGACGAGGACTCCACGTTCTTCGGCGATCTGTTCGCCCACGTCGTGCAGTGGCGCGACGAGCTCTACCTCGAGGACGGCCTGCACCGCGCGCTGCGGGCGGCCCTGCAGCAGCGGCACGTGCTGCATGCCCGCGTCCACGAGGCCGGCGAGTGACCCGATGACCAGTCGCAACCGCCATCTCACCACGGCCGCCACCCTGCTGGCGGGCGTGCTCGTCCTGGGCGTGATGGCGGTCGTCGGCTACCGCCAGCTGACCGAGCCCTTCGGTGCCGAGGAGCCGGCCGCGCAGGCGGAGGGCTGCCCCGACGGGCAGCACGAGGTGAGCAAGAAGACCCTGCGCCGCAGCGAGGTGAAGGTCAGCGTCTACAACGCCGGCAGCATCAAGGGCGCTGCCGGACGGACGATGGCCGCCCTGGAGCGCGCCGGGTTCCAGCCTGGGGAGGTGGGCAACGCGCCCGCCAGCGTCAAGGCGAGGACGCCCAAGGTGTACACCACCAAGGCGGACGACCCGGCGGCCCAGCTCGTGGCCCGCTACCTGGGCAAGGGCGCCTCCGTGGTGCACGCCGACGAGGACTTCGGCCCCGGTGTCGACGTCTTCATCGGCAAGCGGCT
>DASSOK010000077.1:0-27806 GCA_035700665.1 Marmoricola sp. | reverse complement strand
GTCGTGACGGCCTCGCCCGGACGATTCACCGTGCTCACATGCTCACTCCATCGCGGTTCCCGCACGAGCCGTTCACGGCCGCCGACCTCCGTTCGATCGAAATCCCGCGCGGCGATCTCCGGACCGCGCTGGCGGACGGGCGGGTCCGCCGCGTGCTGCGCGGCGTCTACGTCGAGGCCCACCTCGAGGACACCGTCTCGCTGCGGGTCGCGGCGGCCCGCAGGGTCATCGCGTCCGGCTCGGTGGTGCGGGACCGGACGGCGGCGTGGCTGCACGGCGTCGACGCGCTCAGCTGGGCGGAGACCGAGGTCCTCCCGCCGATCGAGACCTGTGTACGGCGCTTCGAGGCGCCGACCCGTCGGGCCGGGGTCGACGGGCGCACCCGTGACCTGCTTCCGCGCGACGTGATGGATCTCGACGGAGTCCTGGTCACCACCCCGCTCCGGACCGCCATCGACCTCGGCTGCAACCTGAAGCGGCGGAGCGCACTGGCCTCGATGGATGCGCTCTCCCGGCTCCATGGGCTGGAGCGCAGTCAATTCTTCGCCGAGCTGCCGCGCTTCCGCGGGCGTCGAGGAGTGAGGCAGGTCCGTCCATTGGTCCCGCTCGTCGACTGGCGTCGTGAATCCCAACGGGAGTCATGGACGGCGCTGGCCATCTCCGATGCCGGGCTGCCGGCTCCGGAACCGCAGTACTGGATCGAGATCGGCGGCGTTCCGGTCTGGCGGCTGGACTTCGCCTATCCGCGGCACCGGGTCGCGATCGAGTACGACGGCGAGGAGTGGCACGACCGCACGCCCGAGCAGCGCAAGAACGATCGGGATCGTCGAGACTGGATGAGGAAGGACGGCTGGATCATCATCGTGGTGACGAAGGCAGAGCTGGGGCCGGACGGGCCCGGGGCCTGGATCCAGACACTCACCGAGGCGCTGGCTGACCGCGCAACGACGCTGCGGCGATGGGTGGCTCCGCACTGACCTGCTCTGCCACGAGACGCAACTCGCGGTGCCCGGAGGCACAACTCGGCGAAAGGGGGGATCAGCGGGCGCGGCGGCGCATCCGATCGACGTCCATGATCACGACCGAGCGCGGCTCGAGGCGCAGCCAGCCGCGGGAGGCGAAGTCGGCCAGCGCCTTGTTGACGGTCTCGCGGGAGGCGCCGACGAGCTGGGCCAGTTCCTCCTGGGTGAGGTCGTGGTGGACGTGCACCCCGTCGTCCGCGGTCCGGCCGAAGCGGTCGGCCAGGTCCAGCAACGCCTTGGCCACGCGCCCCGGGACGTCGGAGAAGACCAGGTCGGCGACGACGTCGTTGGCCTTGCGCAGTCGCGCGGCCAGTTGTGAGAGCAGCCCGTTGGCCACGGCGGGGCGGCCCTCGAGCCAGCGGAGCAGGTCGTCGTGGGACAGCGACAAGAGCGTCGTCTCGGTGACGGCGGTGACGGTGCCGGAGCGGGGGCCGGGGTCGAACAGCGACAGCTCACCGAACATCTGTCCCGGACCGAGGATGGCCAGCAGGTTCTCACGACCGTCGGTCGAGGTGCGGCCCAGCTTCACCTTGCCCTCGGTGACGATGTAGAGCTTGTCACCGGAGTCGCCCTCGTGGAACAGCACGTCGCCGCGGCGCATCCGGGTCTGCCCCATCGAGCTGCGCAGCGCCTCCGCGGCCTCGTCGTCGAGGCCGGCGAAGAGCGGTGCCTGCCGGAGTACGTCGTTCTCCACGAACCCAGTTCCTTCCGATGTCGTGCCCGTCAGGCGCGCGTCGTCGCTGACGAGCCCGCTGCCGAACGCAAGTGTTGCAGGTCACAGTGTGTCCCATGCGGGCGGCGGTCGTCACGGAGGCGTCACTCTGAGAGACGAGACCGGCCCCCACGTAGTCTGTCTGCGTGCCCGCGCCGAAGACAGCAGCCGCGCCGAAGCAGCCCGTCGCGCCGCCCGACCCGGCGCTCGTCCGGCGGGCTCGCAAGGTCAACCGGGTGCTCGCCGAGACCTACCCGGACGCTCGGTGCGAGCTCGACTTCGACGGTCCCTTCGAGCTCCTCGTCGTGACGGTGCTGAGCGCGCAGACCACCGACCGGCGAGTGAACGCCGTGCGACCGACCCTTTTCGCCGCCTACCCCGATCCGAAGTCGATGGCAGCCGCGCGTCGCGAGGACCTGGAGGGCATCGTCGGGCCGCTGGGGTTCTTCCGCGCCAAGACCGACGCGCTCCTCAAGCTCAGCGCCGCCCTCGTCGAGCGGTTCGACGGCCAGGTGCCCCCGCGGCTCGAGGACCTCGTCACGCTCCCCGGCGTCGGCCGGAAGACGGCCAACGTCGTGCTGGGCAACGCCTTCGGGATCCCCGGCATCACGGTCGACACCCACTTCGGCCGGCTCATCCGCCGGCTGGGCTGGACGGAGGAAACCGACCCGGTCAAGGCGGAGCACGCGATCGCCGCTCTGTTCCCCAAGAAGGACTGGACGATGCTCAGCCACCACCTGATCTGGCACGGGCGCCGGGTCTGCCACGCGAAGAAGCCGGCCTGCGGCGCCTGCACCGTGGCGAAGTGGTGTCCGTCGTACGGCACCGGACCCACCGACCCCGAGGAGGCGGCCAGGCTGGTCAAGACGCAGGGGCCGGCATGAGGAGGGTCGTCCTCGCGCTCCTCGCCACGGCCCTGTTGGCTTCGGGCTGCCAGACCCAGCGTGCGGTGCAGTCCCCGGGCATCGACGTCGACACCACCGAGCTCCGCGCGGTGAAGGCGGAGGCGGGGATCGAGCCGTGCGAGCCCGCCACCGCGGCCAAGGCCACCGGCGGGCTGCCGGACGTCACCCTGCCGTGCCTGGGCGGTGGCGAGGGCGTTGCGCTGGCCCGGCTGCGTGGTCCGCTCGTGGTGAACCTGTTCGCACAGTGGTGCGAGCCTTGCCGCACCGAGATGCCGCACTACCAGGCCTTCCACGAGAAGTACGACGGGCAGGTCGGCGTCCTCGGCATTGACTGGCAGGACACACAACCCCTCAACGCGCTCCGGCTGGCCGAGCGGACCGGCGTGACCTACCCGCTGGTGGCCGACACCGAGCCGAAGGTGAAGGCGCGTGGCCTGCCCCGGTTGATCCTCATCGACGAGCACGGTGAGGTCGCCTACGACCAGTACATCGAGATCAAGTCCCTGGGCCAGCTCGAGGACCTCGTCGCCGAGCACCTCGGGGTGCGCCGGTGACCGGGGAGACCGAGACCACGAGAGGGAACGTCCCGGACTGGATGGTCCCGATCCGCGACAGCGCCCTGTCGATCACCGGCGAGGAGATCAGCAGTTTCCTGCCCCCCAAGGACTCCGGCGCCCGTCCGGGGGCGGTGCTGATGCTCTTCGGCGAGGGGCCGAAGGGTCCCGACCTGCTGCTCACCGAGCGGGCCCACGACATGCGCTCGCATCCGGGGCAGGTGTCCTTCCCCGGCGGCTCCATCGACCCCGACGACGCCGGCCCGGTGGAGGCAGCGCTGCGCGAGGCCGAGGAGGAGACCGGGCTGGACCCGAGCGGCGTGGACGTGCTGGCGTCACTGCCCCAGCTGTGGCTCCCGCCGAGCAACTTCGCGGTGACGCCGGTGCTGGGCTGGTGGCGCGAGGAGTCGCCGGTCAGCGTCGTCGACCCGGCCGAGGTGCATGCGGTGCTCCGCGTCCCGCTGGAGGACCTCCTCGACCCGGCGCACCGGGTGACCGTCACGCACCCGATCGGGTACTCCAGCCCGGGGTTCCTCATCGGCGAGGCGAAGGACCTGGTGCTGTGGGGCTTCACCGCCGGCCTGATCAACAAGCTCTTCGACCACGTCGGCCTCACCCGGCCGTGGGACCCGTCCGTCACGCATCCGCTGCCCGACTACATGCTCGGCGTACGTCAGGATTGAGCCCGGCCCCGCGGCCGACCGCCCCACTGAAGCGAAGGTGACGATGAACTTCCTCGACTGGTTCCTCATCCTGGTCGCCTTGCTCTACGCGCTGTCCGGCTACTGGCAGGGCTTCATCGCCGGCGCCTTCGCAACCGTCGGCCTGCTCCTCGGCGGCCTCATCGGCATCTGGCTCGCACCGGTGCTGCTCGGCGACGCCAGTCCCTCGATCTGGGTCTCGCTGGGCGCGCTGTTCGTGGTGCTGGTCTGTGCCTCCATCGGGCAAGCGGTGCTCCAGTACGCCGGCACGCGGGTCCGCGACCAGGTGACCTGGCAGCCGGTGCGCGCCCTCGACGCCATCGGCGGTGCGGCGCTCAGCGTCGCGGCGGTGCTGATCGTCACCTGGATGCTGGGCGTCGCGGTCAGCGGCTCCCGCATCCCCGCCGTCGCGCAGGCGGTGCGCGGGTCGGCCGTGCTCAAGACGGTGAACGGTGTGATGCCGGCGGAGGCCCAGCAGGTGCTGCGCTCCTTCGACCGGGTGGTGGGCTCCAGCTTCTTCCCCCGCTACCTCGAGCCGTTCGCCCCCGAGCGCATCGTCAAGGTCGGTCCCGCGCCGCGCAGCGTGATCCGGGATCCCGAGATCCGCTCGGCAGCACGCAGCGTCTACAAGATCCGGGGCAACAACAACTGTGGCTCGGGCGTCGAGGGCACCGGCTTCCTCTACGCGCCGCACCGGATGATGACCAACGCGCACGTCGTGGCGGGGGTCACCGCGCCGCGCGTCCGGGTGGGCGACCAGGACGTCCCTGCCGAGGTCGTCTACTACAACCCCGACATCGACGTCGCGGTGCTCGACGTCGACATCGACGGCCCGTCGATCACCTTCGACAAGGGCGGCGACTCCGGCCAGCCCGGCGCCGTACTCGGCTTTCCCAACGACGGCCCCTTCGACGCCGAACCGGCCCGGATCCGCAGCGAGCAACGGTTGCGCTCGCCGGACATCTACGGCAAGGGCACGGTCACCCGGGAGGTGTTCTCGCTGCGCAGCGACATCCGCCCCGGCAACTCCGGAGGCCCGCTCGTCTCGCGCGACGGCAAGGTGCTCGGCGTGATCTTCGCCGCGTCGGTGAGCGACCCGCACACCGGCTACGCGCTCACCGCCGACCAGGTCGCGCAGGCCGCCGCCCGGGGCATCACCAGTGACGACCAGGTGAGCAGCGGGAGCTGCGCCTGAGGGGTCCGGGCGGTTTCACAGGTGAACATGTGACCCTCGCACCCAGCAGTCGGAATTTCATCAGGGAAGTGGCCGTGTCACAGGTGAACCTGTGAAACATCACCCCCCGATCGGCCCGTGCGGCAGCGCACTCGGGTTGTGCGTCAGCGCTGCCTTGGCGTCCTGGGCCGCGGCGATGGTGCGCTGCGGTGCGCGGACCTTGCGGACGCTGCGGTAGCCGAGGAAGGCCAGCAGCGCGGCGACCAGGGTGTAGACGCCGAACACGACCAGGAAGCACCACGCGAGGTCGAGTCCGGTCATGTGCACGAAGTAGGCGATCGCGACCGACAGCATGATGATCGCCAGCACCAGCAGGAACCCGGCGGCCGCGAAGAGGCCGATGCCGAGCCCGCCCGCCTTGACGCTGACCCGTAGCTCGGACTTGGCCAGGGCGACCAGCTTGTGCACCAGCTCGCCGGTCTGCCCGATGGCGTCGCTGACGAGCTTCCCGATGGTGGGTTCCTCACCTACGACGGGGTCGCGATGTGCCATGTCCAGTCCTTCCAGCGTCGACGTCTGAGGAGTCTGCGCCCGACCCTATCCTCACCGTTCGCTGCTCGCGGCCGCGTGCCTCCGGTTGCTGCGCCGCAGCACGACCGCGGCCAGCAGGGCCGCCACCAGCGAGCCGAGCAGCACTGCCGCCTTCGCGTCCTCCTGGCGGACGTCGGCGAAGGAGAGCTCGGCGACCAGCAGGGAGACGGTGAAGCCCAGGCCACCGAGCAACGCGACCCCGAGCAGGTCGCGCCAGCTGACCGACGGGTCGAGCTCGGCGCGGGTGAACCGGGTGACCAGCCAGGTGCCGCCCATGATCCCGATCGGCTTGCCGAGCACCAGCCCGAGCGCGACACCGAGGACCAGGGGGCTGGTGAGTGCCTCGGCGCCGCCCTTCAGCGTCACGCCGGCGCTCATCAGCGCGAAGAACGGCACGGCCAGCGTGCTGCTCACCGGCGAGATCCGGTGCTCCAGCCGCTCCGCCGGCGACCGGTCCTCGCCCTCGTCCGGCCGCACCCGCGTGAGCAGGCCGAGCACGACGCCCGCGATGGTGGCGTGGATGCCGCTCTCGTGCAGGGCGGTCCAGGCGATGATCGCCAGCGGCACGTAGATCAACCGGGTCCGGACCCGCGCCCGCTGCATCACCGCGTAGACCACGAAGGCGCCGAGCGCGATGGCCAGCCCCTGCCAGTGCAGGGTCTCGGTGTAGAAGACCGCGATGATCACGATCACGACGAGGTCGTCGACCACGGCGAGGGTGAGCAGGAACGCGCGCAGCTGCGTCGGCAGGGCAGAGCCGATGACGGCCAGCACCGCCAGCGCGAACGCGATGTCCGTCGCAGCCGGGATGGCCCACCCGGACAGGTTGTCGGTGCCGAGGTTGAGGACCGTGAAGACGAGCGCCGGAACCGCGACCCCGCAGAACGCAGCCACCACCGGCACCGCTGCGTCCGACGGTCGCCTCAGCGACCCCACCAGCAGCTCGCGCTTCAGCTCGAGCCCGGCCAGGAAGAAGAACACCGCCAGGGCCCCGTCGGCCGCCCAGTGCTGCAGGTCCAGCCAGCCGAGCTGGTGCTGCTGCACGGCCGAGTACGACGCCTCGTCGACGTTCGCCCACAGGACCGCAACGGCAGCCGCCACGAGTGCGATGCCGCCGCCGACGGTCTCCGAGCGGAGCAGCCGGCCGATGAACCGGCCCTCTCCGGCGGCGAGCGCACGGAACGAGCGGGGGCGGCGGGCAACGATCATGGGGCCTCGATCTCGGGATCGGTTCGCGGGGTCGGTCGACGTGCTGCCGACCAGACTTCCCGGCGCGCCCTCGCGTCCAGCCTAGCGGTCCGGTTTGGAGCGGCCCGTGGTGCAGTGCGAGAATCGGGACCGTTGGAGGGGAGTATTCCTTCGCGACGACCTCGTCATCACGGGCGGCTTCCCCTGGAGGGACGGCCCCGGGGCCGTCGGTCCGCCGCGCGAACGCCGGACGGAAGAGACCTCCGGTGCTGACCCAACCCTGACAAGCCCGGAGGAACCGTCTTGCACGTCACCCCACTGGTCTGGTGGCTGACCATCGGCATCACCACCGCCATCCTGATCTTCGACGTCTTCGTCGTCGGACGCCGACCCCACGAGCCCACCCGCCGGGAGGTGACGGTCGCGCTGGCCTTCTTCATCGGCCTCGCGGTCGCGTTCGGCATCGGCGTCTGGGTGGTCGCCGGCCACCAGTACGGCACCGAGTTCTTCGCCGGCTGGCTCACCGAGTACTCGCTCTCGGTGGACAACCTGTTCATCTTCCTCGTCATCATGGGCAAGTTCGGGGTGCCCCGTCAGTACCAGCAGACGGCGCTGCTCATCGGCATCGTGATGGCGCTGGTGATGCGCGGCATCTTCATCGCGGTCGGCGCAGCCGCGATCGACAACTTCAGCTGGGTCTTCTACATCTTCGGGCTCTTCCTCGTCTACACCGCGGTGAAGCTCGCCAAGGAGGGCGCCGAGGACGAGGACGAGTACGAGGAGAACCAGCTCATCAAGTTCGTCGAGACGCACCTGCCCGCGACTTCGGAGTGGAAGAGCACCAAGCTCTTCACCAAGGAGAACGGCAAGCGCCTGATCACGCCGATGTTCATCGTCGTGCTGGCGCTCGGTACGACGGACCTGCTGTTCGCCCTGGACTCGATCCCGGCGATCTTCGGCCTCACCCAGGAGCCCTACCTGGTCCTCACGGCGAACATCTTCGCGCTGATGGGGCTGCGCCAGCTGTACTTCCTGATCGGCGGCCTGCTCGAGCGACTCGTCTACCTCTCCTACGGGCTGGCGTTCCTCCTCGCCTTCATCGGCGTGAAGCTGGTGCTGCACGCCATGCACACCAACGAGCTGCCGTTCATCAACGGCGGTGCAGGCGTCCACTGGGCCCCGGAGATCCCGATCTGGCTCTCCCTGGCCGTCATCGTCGGCATTCTGGTGGTCACCACAGTGCTCTCCCTGATCGCGTCGAGCCGGATGAGCGAGGAGGAGCGGGACCGTCGTACCGGTCCCCGCCACCCGGACGTCCACTCGCACCAGCACGTCGACGAGTCCTGAGCAGACTGCCCCCGCACACCGGGCGCAGGTGTGCGGGGGCAGGCGCGTCTCGACGTGACCGGGAGCCGGCTCACTCCTCCTTGGCTGCGTCGGCCTGCTCGCGGGCCTGGATCTCCTCGACGACGGCCGGGTCGGCCAGGGTCGTGGTGTCACCGAGCTGGCGCTTCTCGGCGACGTCCTTGAGCAGCCGCCGCATGATCTTGCCGGAGCGCGTCATCGGCAGTGTCTCGGCGAACACGATGCTGGCCGGTTTGGCGATCGGGCCGATCACCTTGGCCACGTGGTCGCGCAGCTCCTTGACCTTCTCCACCGAGCCGCCCTTGTCGCCCTTCAGGGTGACGTAGGCGACGATGGCCTGCCCGGTCGTCGGGTCGGACCGGCTCACCACGGCCGCCTGGGCGACGTCGGGGTGGTCGACCAGCGCGCTCTCGACCTCGATGGTGGACAGCCGGTGGCCCGACACGTTCATGACGTCGTCGATGCGCCCCATCAGCCAGAAGTCGCCGTCCTCGTCGACGCGCGCCCCATCGCCGGCCAGGTAGGCGTCGGGGAACCGGCTCCAGTAGGTGTCCCGGAACCGCTCGTCGTCGTTGTAGAGGCCCCGGAACATCGCCGGCCACGGCTCCTTGACCACCATGAACCCGGCGCCGCTCCCAGCGGGGATCTCGTTGCCGTCGTTGTCGTAGACGGCCGCCTTGACGCCCGGGAACGGCTGCGTCGCCGAGCCCGGCTTGAGCGTCGTCAGGCCGGGGGTCGGGGTGACCATGATCATCCCGGTCTCCGTCTGCCACCAGGTGTCCACGACAGGGGTCCTGCCGCCGCCGATGTGCTCGCGGTACCAGACCCAGGCCTCGGGGTTGATCGGCTCACCGACGGAGCCGATCACCTTCAGTGACGAGAGGTCGTGCCGCTCGGCGTACTCGGTGCCCCACTTCATGTGGGTGCGGATCGACGTGGGCGCGGTGTAGAGCACGTTGACCTGGTAGCGCTCGACGATCTCCCACCAGCGGTCCTTGTCAGGGAAGTCCGGCGTGCCCTCGTACATCACGCTCGTGGTCCCGTTGCACAACGGCCCGAAGACGATGTAGCTGTGCCCGGTGATCCAACCGATGTCGGCCGCACACCAGTAGACCGTCTCCGGCTTGATGTCGAAGACGTAGTAGTGCGTGGTCGCGACGCCGGTGAGGTAGCCGGCGGTGCTGTGCACGATGCCCTTCGGCTTGCCGGTGGTGCCGGAGGAGTACATCAGGAAGAACATGTCCTCCGAGTCCATCTCCTCGCACGGGCACTGCGAGGGGTCGTCGCTCTGCCCGTCGACGACGTCGTGCCACCACTGGTCGCGGCCGTCCTGCATGTCGACGTCGGAGCCGGTACGGCGCACCACGACGCAGGTCTTGATGGTGGAGGACTTCGCCATCGCCTCGTCCGCGATCGGCTTCAGCGGCGAGGCGGAGCCCCGACGGTTGGCGGCGTCCTGGGTGATCAGGTACTCGCACTCCATGTCGACGATCCGGCCGCCCAGCGAGTCGGCGCTGAAGCCGCCGAACACGAAGGTGAACGGCGCGCCGATCCGGGCCAGGGCCAGGAGCGTGACCGGCGCCTCGGGGACCATCCCCATGTAGACGCACACCTTGGTGCCCTTGCGGATGCCGAGGCTCTTGAACCCGTTGGCCGCCTTGACCACCCGCTTCTGCAGGTCGGCGTAGCTGATCTCCAGGCGGTCGTCGGTCGGCTCGCCCTCCCAGTAGTAGGCGATCTTGTCGCCCTTGCCCTCTTCGACGTGCCGGTCGACGCAGTTGTAGCAGACGTTCAGCGTGCCGCCCAGGTACCACTTCGCATACGGGCGGTCCCACTCCTTGAGGGTGTCGAACTCCTTGAACCAGCTGATCCGTTCCCGGCCCTCCCGTTCCCAGAACTCGTCGGGGTCCTGCTCGTAGAAGTCCGCCGGCGTGTTGGCCTGCGCGGCGAAGTCGGGGTCGGGCGGATAGCGCCGCTCCTCCGCCATCAGCGCGTCGATGTTCTGTGTGCCCTCAACCATGTCTTCTTCTCCTCGATTCGTCTCCGGGCGGGTCTGCGTGGTCCGTGCGGCCCACTCCACCAGCCGGGCCCCCTGCGGACAAGGGGTCGGCTGGTGGAGCGTGGTCACCCGCGCGGGGCGGTCGGCACCAGGGTGCGCTTGTGGGTGAAGGCGGTGACTCCGGCGAACGACGCGTACCAGGCCGCCAGCGCCGTCAGGATGCCCAGCCAGCCGCCGATGTTGTGCCAGGTGCTCGACTCGGCGAACTCGCCGATGGCGAGCACGAAGAACGTGATCGTCAAGAGCACGAAGACCGCGAGCACCGCACCACTCACCCGGGTGGCTGCGACGGTCATGTAGAGCGTGAAGATGCCCCAGGCCAAGAGGTAGAGGCCGACGCCGTTGGCGACCTGCCCGGCGGACAGGTCACCCAGGTCCGTCTTGCCGGTCAGCCACCAGAAGGAAATCCAGAAGGCGCCGTACGACGTGAACGCGGTCGCGCCGAACGTGTTGCCCTTGGCGAACTCCCACATGCCGGCGGCGAACTGCGCGAGGCCGCCGTAGGCGAGGGCGAGGCCGAAGACCACCGGCTCCGCCTTCACCATGTCGGTGTTCACCACACTGAGGACGAACGTCGTCAACGCGAAGGCGCCGAGCCCGAGCGGTGCCGGATCGGCAAGGTGGGCGCCGGGAGTGATGCCCGACGACACTGCTGCCGGCGGGACTTCGGATGTGGTCATGCTGTTCCTCCACGGTTCGGGGGTGGTCCTCCCGACGCTAGGGAGCGGTGCCTCCGTGGCGGCAGGGGTTACCGGCCGGTTGTCGCTGAACGGCGGTTGTCGCGCGCTGTGTGCGGCGTCACACCGCGACGAGCGGTGGATCGGGCGCGTCGAGCGGGACGGCTACCGGTGCTCGCCCGAGCCCTCCGGGTGGTAGCTGCCCCGGTCGAGGTCGACGTCCTCGGGGGTGTGCAGCCGCACCATGGTGCTGCCGAGGTGCGCGGGCAGGTGCCGCCGGGTCGCCAGGGAGACCAGCACCATGGCGGCGAAGGACAGCGGCACCGTCACCAGCGCCGGTTGCGCGACGACGGCCCCGAGCCAGCCGCTCGGCTCGGCGCCGAGCATCACCGCGAGCACCGCCGACGCCGAGAGGCTGCCCCCGAGCAGCAGTCCCGACAGCACGCCGTGGCCCGTCAGCCCACGCCACCAGATGCCCAGCAGCAGCAGCGGGCAGAACGTCGATGCGGCCACGGCGAAGGCCAGCTCGACCGCGTGCGCGACGGCGAGCCCGGTGGAGGCGAGGGTCAGGCCCAGCGTGGCGACCGCCGTGACCACCCCGGCGATCCGGAAGGCGCGCACTCCGGGGAACCAGCGGCTGACGAGGTCCTGGGAGATCACCCCGGCCACGGAGACGACCAGCCCGGAGGAGGTGGAGAGGAACGCCGCGAACGCACCGGCGGCGAGGAGTGCGGTGAGCAGGTCACCACCGACACCGCCGAACACCCTCCCCGGCAGCTCGAGCACCACCGAGTCAGTGCGGCCGGCGGCGACCAGATCCCCGGCGTAGACGCGACCGAGGACGCCGTACAACGTGGGCAACAGGTAGAAGACGCTCAGCATGGCCAGCACCGAGACCGTGGTGCGCCGCGCCGCCCGGCCGTCGCGGTTGGTGTAGAAGCGGACCACGACGTGCGGGAGCCCCATGGTGCCGAGGAACGTCGCGAGGATCAGCGAGTAGGTGAGGTAGACGGCGTACCGGCCGTCCATCGGCTCCACCCACTCGATCGCGTGCAGGCGGCTCGTCACGGCGCCGGTGCCATGCCAGTGCACCAGCACGAACACGATCGGGAGGAGCAGGGCGCAGAGCTTCAGCCAGTACTGGAAGGCCTGCGCGATGGTGATGCTGCGCATCCCGCCCGACACCACGTTGCCGAGCACCACCACGGAGACCAGCACGGCGCCGAGCCAGACCGGGGCGCCTGTCAGCGTCCTCAGCGTGAGGCCGGCGCCCTGGAACTGGGGGACCAGGTAGAGCACGCCGATCAGCACGACCAGGGCGCTGGCCACTCGCCGCACCCGGACCGACTCGACGCGGAACTCTGCGAAGTCCGGCAGCGTGTAGGCGCGCGAGCGACGCAACGGCGCGGCGACGAAGACCAGCAGGATCAGGTAGCCCGCGGTCCAGCCGACCGGGTACCACAGCATGTCGGCGCCGCGGGCCAGCACGAGTCCGGCGACGCCGAGAAACGATGCCGCGGAGAGGTACTCGCCGCTGATGGCCGAGGCGTTGACGACCGGTCCGACGGTGCGCGAGGCGACGTAGAAGTCGGAGGTGGTGCGGGCGATGCGCAGTCCCACGACACCCACCACCAGGGTGGCCAGCGAGACGGCCAGGATCGCGACCACGCTGAGTGTCGAGCTCATCGACGTGCGGCTCGTGCGCTTGGGCGCCTCATCGTGGACCGACGAGGTCGTTGAAGTCGCGTTCGTTGCGTTCGGCCCGGCGCACGTAGAACCAGGCGAGGGCGACGAGCAGGGGGTAGACGAGGAACCCGAGGACGAGCCAGGGGAGGGGGACGCCGAACAGGTCGACGTGCCGCAGGGCCGGCCACTTCCGGAACAGCAAGGGCAGCGCACCCACCGTCACGGCGAGCAGGGAGACGACCAGCAGGGCCAGCCGGAACTGCGACCGCATCAGCGAGTGCATGTAGAGCTCGCCGATCTCGGACTGGCGGTCGATCTCCGCGGCCACCGTGGTCTGCCGGGGCCGGCCGGCCCGGGGGCCGGTCACCCGGACCCGCTCCGGCCGCTGCTCCGTCATCGTCCCGTCACACCCGTCCCTCGCGGTGCCGACGGAGCAGGTCCCGCAAGAGCGGCGACTGCCGACGGCTCACCTGGAGCTCCCGCTCGCCCACGACCACGGTGCACCTACCGCCCTCGACCCGGACGGCCTCGACGTGGCCGAGCGCGACGAGCAGGGATCGGTGGATCCTGATGAATCCAGCGTCGGACCACCTCGCCTCGAGCGCGCTGAGGGGCAGCCGGACGAGGTGGCTGCCGGTCCGGGTGTGCAGGCGGGCGTAGTCACCCTGCGCCTCGACGTATTGAACGTCCGCCCGGTTGACGAACGTCGTGACGCCGCCGAGCTCGACCGGGATGGTGTCCTCGTCGAGCGTGGGTGTCCCTGCGTCCTCGATCCGGCGGACCGCCTCACGGAGTCGGTCGACGCGGACCGGCTTGAGGACGTAGTCCACGGCGTGCAGGTCGAAGGCGTCCACCGCGTGGGAGGCGTGGGCGGTCACGAACACGATCGGTGGCGGGCTGCGGAAGTTGCGCAGCACCTCAGCCAGCTCGAGACCGGTCAGGCCGGGCATCGCGATGTCGGCGAACACGGCGTCGGGCGGGTCCTCCCGGAGCAGCCGCAGCGCCTCGGTGGCGGAGCTGACGCCCACCACCTCGGCGACCCGGTCGTCCTGACGGAGCAGGAAGGTGAGCTCGTCCAGGGCGGGCACCTCGTCGTCGACGGCGAGCACCCGCAGGCCGGTGCCCCGGATCAGGGGTGTGGTCATGGGCGGACTCCGGGAGCGAACTTGGGGACCCGGACCGTCACCTTCGTCCCGGCGCCGGGCGCTGTCTCGACCACCAGACCGTAGTCGTCGCCGAACGCCGAGCGCAGCCGTTCGTCCACGTTGCCCAGGCCCACGCTGTCGAGCGACTCGTCGCCGGCGAGGGCCCGCCGTACCCGCTCGGGATCCTCGCCGATGCCGTCGTCCTCGACCGAGATCAGTGCCTCGTGCTCGTGGTCCTCGGCGAGGATGGTGATCGTTCCTCCGTGGGGCAGCTGGGCCAAGCCGTGCCGGACGGCGTTCTCGACCAGAGGTTGGAGCGACAGGACCGGGACCGTGACGGGCAGCACCTCGGGGGCGATCCGCAGCGTCACCCCCAGGCGCTCGCCGAAGCGGGCCTGCTCGATCGCCAGGTACCGCTCGATGGAGCGCAGCTCCTCCTCCAGCGTGGTGAACTCGCCGAGCTTCTGGAAGGAGTAGCGGGTGAACTCGGCGAACTCCACGAGCAGCTCCCGGGCGCGGTCGGGATCGGTCCGGACGAACGACGCGATCGCGTTCAGCGCGTTGTAGAGGAAGTGCGGGGAGATCTGGGCCCGGAGCGCCCGGACCTCTGCCTCCATCAGCCGGGTCCGGGAGACGTCGAGCTCGGCGAGCTCGAGCTGGCCGGCGACCCACTTCGCGAGCTCGGACGTGGCCCGGACCAGCCCGGCGGAGGCTCCGGTGGACCAGGCCTGCAGGGTGCCCACCACACGGTCCTCGACGATGACCGGGCTCACCACGACGCCGCGGATCGGACAGGTGGGGTCGTCGCACTCCAGCTGCCGGTGGGCCACCACGGTGGGCGCTCCGTCGGCGACCCCGCGACTGGCGAGGTCGCCGGCCTGGTCCTGGTGCGACGTCGACGAGCCGTCCCAGGCGAGCAGCGCCACCGTGTCGGTGAGGGCGACCGCCCGGGTGTTGAGCAACTGGCGCAGGTGCTTGACCGAGTGCTCGGCCGACTCGCGGGTGAGGCCGGTGCGCAGCGCCCCGGTCATCAGCGAGGCGGTGTGCAGCGTGCGGAAGGTGGCCCGGTCCGCCTCGCCGCCCAGGTGCCTGCGCCACATGCGGCCAGCGTAGGCCGCGGCAGGCTCACCGGAAGTCGATCAGCGTGGTGCCCGGCTCCTCCGGCGGTGCCTCGGGACTCCCCGTCCCCGCCTGCGGATCGGCCGGTTCCTGGTCTGCGGCGGCCTCCGGCGCCGCGTCCCGGTGCCGTACGACGGCCCGGTAGCACTCGGTCAGGTAGGGCAGCCGCATCCCGTCGGGGCCGCGACCGTAGTCGTCGTAGAGGGTGCGGACCTGCTCGAGGACCGTCGTGCGTTCCTCCTCGTCGAGCAGGGCGATGGCGGAGCGCGACCGGACCAGGTCGAGCAGGGACTCCCGCGTGTGGTCGGACCAGTGCCGGAACCTTGCCTCCTCCACCCAGCCGAAGTGTGGTGTCTCCTGCAGCGGACGGACCTCGTCGGCGAGGTCGGTCTCGCTGCCGATGATCCGGCCGAGCCGGCGCACCCACGGGATGGACTCGTCGCGGTGGTTCCAGACCAGCGCTGCCCGCCCACCGGGGCGGAGCACCCGGGCCATCTCGGGCAGCGCCGCGTCGTGGTCGAACCAGTGGAAGGACTGCGCGCAGACCACCACGTCGGCGGAGCGCGACGGGGCCGGGATGGACTCGGCGGCCGCCACGGCGGTGCGTGCGCCGGGCACGTTGCGGTGCAGGTGGGCGAGCATCTCGACCGACGGGTCGACCGCGAGCACGTCGTGGCCGGCGTCGACCAGCATCCGGGTCAGCTTCCCGGTGCCGGCGCCGAGCTCGATCACGGAGAGCGGGCCGCTGCCGATGAGCCAGGCGAGGGCGTCCGGCGGATACGACGGCCGGGCACGGTCGTAGGCCGCCGCGACCGCGCCGAAGGAGCGCGCGTGCGCCGTCCTCGCACCGGTGTCGCGGGCAGCGTCGGGCTGGCTCATGGTGCGCCCGAAACTACCCGATACCCTCGCCCCTGTGCCTGACGCCGATCCGCTGCAGTGGCTGACCAGTCTCGAGGGGGTTCCGTCGGCCTACTCGGCCGCTCGCGACGGTGTCGACGTCCTGCTGCGCGATCGCGGGTTGCGTCGTACCACGCCGGCTCAGACCGCCGAGTCGCTGCTCCGCGGTGCCCAGGCGAGCGCCGTGCTCGAGGGCTCCGCTTCCTCCCTCGACGAGGTGCGGGCCGGTGAGGGCGACGAGACGGCCACCTCGGCGGTGCGGCTGAGCACCTCGCTCCTCGGCCTGTTGCCTGTGCTGCAGTCGACGCCGCTGCAGGCGTTCGCGCGCCTGCACGCCCTGGCCGGGAAGGGCGTCGTCGACGACGACCGGCTCGGCAGACCCGTCACCGACGAGGCCGCCCAGCGACTCACCACGCTGGGCAGCAGCCTGCTGCAGACGGCCGCGCCGGCGATGCTCGTCGCCGCACTCGTGCACGCCGAGCTCGCCACCGCCGGGGCCTTCCCGTCCCACAACGGCCTGGTGGCCCGCGCCGCCGAGCGGCTGGTGCTGGTCGCCCGCGGCGTCGACCCGGCGTCCGTCGTGGTGCCGGAGGCGGGACACCTCGCCCTGCGCCCGCAGTACGAGTCGAACCTGCGCGGCTACGCCTCCGGCAGTCGTGCCGGCGTGCACGCCTGGCTGCTCTACGGCGCCGAGGCGTTCGCCAAGGGCGCCGAGCACAGCCCGCTCAACGACTGATCGTGTGCGGGCTCCGACCGGACCCGCACAGATGAGCGGCACCAGGGCGAACCCGGTGCCGCTCGAACACACGGATCCGGCTACCAAGCGTGCTTCTCTTCTTGGCTGCCCCGGGAGTCTCCCGCCTGGCAGGCGCCCTGTAGGAAGGGTGGATCGCCGCGTGGGTACCGGATGCGTGTGCTGGTCTGGACTTGTTGCATCCTGTCTAACGCCGACGGGCCAGGTGTTCAAGGGTTGACTTTGTCGAGCCCGTCAGGGCGGGCGCGTCGCGTCATGCGCGCAGCGCCCGACGCGCCCGGTGGGCGTTGACCCAGAGGACGGCGGCGATCGCGCCCAGCCCGGCGACGCCCAGTGCGGCCATCGTCGGCTTCGCCGGCGGCAGCTTCATCCGGCTGCGCAGCGCCACCGGCTTCTCGAAGACCAGGATCGGCCACTCGCGCTCGCGCGCGACCCGACGCAGGTCCTTGTCGGGGTTCACCGCGTAGGGATGGCCGACCGCCGCCAGCATGTGCACGTCGGTGATCGAGTCGCTGTAGGCGTAGGAGCGGGTCAGGTCGTAGCCGCGCTTCCGCGCGAGGTCGGTGATCGCCTTCGCCTTGTTCTCGGCGTAGGCGTAGAAGCGGATGTTGCCGGTGTACTTCCCCTGGTCGTCCACCTCGAGGTGCGTGGCGACCACGTGGTCGGCGCCGAGCATCTCGCCGATCGGCTGCACCAGCTCCATGCCGCTGGTCGACACGATGATCACGTCGCGCCCGGCCGCGTGGTGCCGCTCGATGAGGTTGACCGCCTCGTCGTAGACGAGCGGGTCGATCTTGTTGTGCATGGTGTCGGCGACGATCTCGCGGACCGTCTGCACGTCCCAGCCCGCGCACAGCTGCGACATGAACTGGCGCATCTTCTCCATCTGGTCGTGATCCGCTCCGCCGACGAGGTAGACGAAGTGCGCGTAGGCACTGCGCAGCACCGCCCCCCGGGAGATCAGCCCACTGGCCTGGAACTCCTTGCTGAAGGCGAAGGTGCTCGACTTGGCGATGATCGTCTTGTCGAGGTCGAAGAAGGCTGCCGTGGGCCGGCTCATGCCGCCCAGTCTAGGAATGGGCCGCGTGCCCGCCGGGCGCGACAGGCCACGAAGCGTCCACAGCCCGGTTTCGCGGACGCGTCGTCCACAGGCGGACCCGCGTCGGGCCGTCGACGTGCGCCGGCGAGCCGACCATCGGGGCCATGACCCAGAACAGTCCGCTCCTGCTCACCGACGACGACGTCCTGCGTGCCGACGTCCAGCGCCTGGCCGCAGCGGCAGGCGTCGTGCCCGATGTCGCCCGCCAGGCCACCGAGGCGCTCCGGGGCTGGGCCTCGGCGTCCGTCGTACTGATCGGGGCCGACCGGGCAGCGTCGATGGCCCGGCTGCGGCCGCCGCGCCGGCCGGGGGTGCACGTGATCGGGACCGGGCCGCTGGCCGACCAGCTGTTCCGCGACGCGCTGGCCTGCAGCGCCGAGACGGTCGCCGAGCTGCCCGCCTCGGAGACCTGGCTGGTGGAGCTGCTCACTGACACCGCCGACGGTGCGGCGGGTGCAGGCACCGTCATCGCCGTCATGGGCGGCTCCGGTGGGGCGGGGGCGACCACCTTCGCGGCGGCCCTTGGCGAGGCGAGTGCCCGGCTGACGCCCACGCTGCTGGTCGACGGCGACCTGCTGGGCCCGGGGGTCGACCGCGTGCTCGGGATGGAGGACGCGCCCGGCATCCGCTGGGACGCGCTGCTGCAGGTCACCGGCCGGCTCAGCGCCCGGTCGCTGCGCGACTCCGTGCCGGCCCGCGGCGGCCTCGGCGTGTTGAGCTGGCCCGCGGACCGGCCCCGATCGTTGCCCGCCTTCGCCGTCCGCGAGCTGCTGTCTGCCGCCGTCCGGGGGTACGGCGTGGTGCTGGTCGACCTGTCCCGGCACGCCGACGCGGTCACCGACGAGATCCTGGCGCGCAGCGACCACGTCGTGCTGGTCTCCACCCTGACCGTCCCGGCCGTGGCCGCCGCGACCCGCACCGCGGCGCGCGTGCCCGACGGCGTCCGTCGGCACCTCGTCACCCGCGGCTCGCCGGTCGGTGTCGCGCCCGAGGAGGTCGCCCGGGTCCTCGGGATCCCGCTGCTCGTCGCCATGCGGGACCAGCGCGGGCTCGACGAGGCCGTCAACCTCGGCGCGGGCCCGAGCCGCTCGTCCCGCGGTGCGCTCGTCCGGGCGGCCCGCACCGTGCTCGACTCCCTCGTCACTCCGGTGGCGGAGTCCGCGGCATGAACCTGACCACCGGCAACCCGGAGGTCCCCGACGCGGTGGTGCAGGCGGTCCGGGAACGGCTGGCCCGGGACGCCTCCCCCCTGAGTCCCCAGCTGGTCGCGGAGGCGCTCCGGCAGCAGGGCCGCCCGGTCGGGGACGCCGCCGTGCTGGCGGTGCACGACGCCCTGCAGTGCGACGTCGTCGGAGCCGGACCGCTCGAACCGTTGCTGCGCGAAGCCGGAGTCACCGACGTGCTCGTCAACGGCGCGGACAGTGTGTGGGTGGACCGGGGCTCGGGACTCGAACGTGCCGCCGTCGGCTTTCCCGACGATGCCGCGGTCCGCCGGCTGGCGCAGCGGCTCGCGGCCGCAGGTGGACGCCGTCTCGACGACGCTTCGCCCTACGTCGACCTCCGCCTGCCCGACGGCACCCGGTTCCATGCCGTGCTCGCGCCGATCTCGCGACCCGGCACGCTCCTGTCACTGCGCGTTCCCCGGCGGCGTGTCTTCGATCTCGGGGAGCTCGTGGATGCCGGTGCGGTGAGCGAGCGTGGTGCGGCACTGCTGGGAGAGGTGGTGCGTCGCCGGCTCGCGTTCCTCCTCAGTGGTGGCACCGGGTCGGGAAAGACCACGTTGCTCAACGCACTGCTTTCCCTGGTCGACCCCGGCGAGCGGCTGGTGCTGGTCGAGGACGCGAGCGAGCTCCGGCCGGACCATCCGCACGTGGTGGCCCTCGAGGCTCGCCCGGCCAACATCGAGGGGGCGGGCGCCGTCCCGCTCCACGTGCTCGTCCGCCAGGCCCTCCGGATGCGGCCGGACCGGCTCGTCGTCGGCGAGGTGCGGGGCGCCGAGGTGGTGGACCTCCTCGCCGCCATGAACACCGGACACGAAGGGGGGTGCGGCACCATCCACGCCAACTCGGCCGCCGACGTGCCGGCGCGCATCGAGAGCCTGGCGCTGGCCGCCGGACTCAGCCGGGCGGCGGCGCACAGCCAGCTGGCGTCCGCGGTCGACGTCGTCATCCACCTCGCTCGGGACGTCTCCGGCCGCAGGCTGGTCCGCGAGCTCGGCGTCGTACGACGTGGCGCCGAGACCGACGTGGAGCCGGCCGTCCGGTTCGACGACGACCGGAGCTGGCACGCCGGCAGCGGCCTCGACGCGCTCAACGACCTTCTCGAGCGATGACGGAGCGTCTCATCGAGGCGGGGCTCGCTGCGGTGGCCACCGGCATTGCCGTGGCGCTGTCCTTCCCGGCCAGATGGCGGGTGCCGCAGCCGCAGGGAGCCGCTGTCCGCCCGCTCCGGCGACCCGCGGTCGCCGTGCCGGGCCTGGTGCTCGGGGCGCTGCTCGCACTGCCCACCTGGCTGCAGGGCAGGCGACTCGTCCTGGCCGTGATCGTGCTGCTCGGCGTCCTGGCCGTCGGGCACCTGCTGCGACGCGGCCGCCATGCGCGGGTCGCACAACGGCGGGCCGAGCAGGTGCTGGCGGTCTGCGAGGCGCTCGCGGCCGACCTGCGTGCCGGAGAACCACCGGTCCGGGCGCTGGACCGGGCGGCCGCGGAGTGGCCGGAGCTGGCTGCCGTGGCACGGGCGGCGCACCTCGGTGCCGACGTGCCCGCCGCGCTACGGACGATCGCGGCGCGACCGGGCGCGGAACAGCTCCGGGCCGTGGCGGCGGCCTGGCAGGTCGCGCACCGGTCGGGCGCGAGCCTTGCTCCCGCTGTCTCGCGAGCGGCACAGGCGATCGCCGAGGCGCGGACCGTCCGGCGCCTCGTCGCCGCCCAGCTGGCCTCCGCCCACGCGACCGCCCGACTCGTGGCGGCACTGCCGTTCGTGATGCTGCTGCTCGGCAGCGGCCTCGGCGGCGACCCGGTCGGCTTCCTCATCGGCACCACCGGTGGGCTGGCCTGTCTCGGCGTCGGGCTCGCGTTGAGCTTCCTCGGCCTCGTGTGGCTCGACCGGATCGCCGCGGGCGTGCTGCGATGACGGCGCCTGCGCTCCTCGCCGGTGTCGCCGCCGGCCTTTCGGCGGCCCTGCTGCTCGCAGGACCGCGACCCGCGAGGCTGCCGGAGTCCCACCCGGACGCACCGTCGACCAGGGGTCGCCGTCACTCCGGGAAGCGGTCCGGTGAGGTGCCCGACAGGGGACTCCTCCTGACGCTCCGGCCGGCCGTGGCGCTGGGCAGCTTCCTCGCAGGATGGCTCGTCGTGGGTGGCTCTGTCGGCCCGGTGGCCGGCGTGGTCCTGGCCGGGCTCACGTGGCGGGCGCTCGGGGATGCCGAGGGTCCGGCCGCGCGGCGACGACGCGAGCGGCTCGCCCGCGACCTGCCGCTCGGTGTCGAGCTCCTCGGTGCGTGCGTGCGCAGCGGGGCTCCGGTGGAGAGCTCCCTCGGCACTGTGGCGGCCGCCGTGGGTGGTCCCTTGGGGGAGACCCTGCGCGGTGTCGAGCACCGGCTCGCTCTCGGGCTCGACCCACTGACGGTGTGGCGGCAGCTCGCCGCACAGCCGACGCTCGCTCCGCTCGGCCGGGCGGTCGCCAGGTCCCACGAGTCGGGCGCCTCGGTCGTGGAGGCGATCGAGGCCCTGTCGGCGGACCTGCGCGAGCAGTCCCGGACAGAGGCCCAGGTGCGCGCCAACGCGGTGGAGGTGCGCGCGGCTGCGCCCCTGGGCGTGTGCTTCCTGCCGGCCTTCTTGCTGATCGGTGTGGTGCCGCTGATCGCCGGCGTGGTGTCTGGCATGGCGCTGTTCCGGTGACGGACCGGTCAGTCGCTCGGCACCACGTCGGTGACCACCAAGCGTCCACAGGAGCCCTGCAGTCCCCGGTTGTCCACCGGCCGCGGATTGCCCGTGGTGCCGGCCCACGAGAGCCGGAAGCCTCGTTCCCGCAACGAACCAGGAGTCGCTCCATCCCGGAGCGAACGGCGAAAGGAACCGACATGGAGAACCTCGGGAAGACCCGGAACGAGATCGGTGCCAGCACGGCGGAGTACGCCGCTGTCACTTGCGGCGGGGTCGGGATCGCCGGCGTGCTCATCAAGCTGCTCACCAGTGACTTCGGCCAGGACCTGCTGAAGGGCATCTTCGATCACGTGATGGACCTGCTGCCCTTCTGAGGCAGCAGCGGTGGCGGGAGGACGTCGGGGCATCGCCTCCCGCCACCGGACCCCGCCTCGGCGGGGCTGGCAGGAACACGAACGACATCGGAACGGAGCTGCGGTGGAACGGAATGAGCGGGGTGCGGTCACCGCGGAGGCGGCCGTCGTCATCCCGACGCTGGCCCTGCTGACCCTGGCGCTGGCCTGGTTCGTGACGCTGGGCGTCACCCAGGTCCGGGTGACCGATGCGGCGCGCGAGACGGCCCGGGCACTGGCGCGCGGAGACAGCGACGCGAGCGGGCTGGCGCTCGGCCGACGTGTCGCGCCGGACGGGTCGCGCTTCCACCTCCGCCGGGAGGCGGGCACCGTGGTGGTCCGGGTGACGACGCCGGTGCGGTCGCCGCTGGCCGTGCTGTCGTTCCTGCCCGAGCGCGAGGTCTCGGCCGAGGCCGTGGCGCGGGCGGAAGGCCGATGAGCCGCAAGCGCCGACGGCGCGCCGCTCGTGAGGAGGGCGTCGCCGTCGTCTGGGCGCTCGGCCTGTGTGCAGTGCTCATCACCGTGACGGTGGCGTGTGCCGAGGTCGCCCGCATGGTCACCGCCCACCGGCAGGCGCAGCTCGGCGCCGACCTCTCCGCCCTGGCCGGTGCCGGAGCGCTGCGGGACGGCGGAGCGGCGTGCCCGGCCGCCGACGCGATCGCGCGGCGCAACGACGCACACGTGGTGTCCTGCCGGGTCGAGTCCCACACCGTCGGCGTCGAGGTCGAGGTGCAGACGCCCGGGCTCTTCGGTGTCCGACACCGGATGACCGCCCGGGCCGTCGCGGGACCGGGCACCTCCCCGGTCGGCGCGGCATCGACGCTGCGCTGACGTCGTCAGTCGCCTGGGGCGCCGTCGAGCAGCACGTCGAGCAGCGCCACGGCGCCGTTCTTGTCCAGCGGGTTGTTCTGGTTGCCGCACTTCGGGGACTGCACGCAGGAGGGGCAGCCGTCGATGCACTCGCACGAGGCGATCGCCTCCCGCGTGGCCCGCAGCCAGGCCGCCGCGGTCCGGTAACCGCGCTCGGCGAACCCTGCTCCGCCGGGGTGGCCGTCGTGCACGAAGACCGTCAGCTGACCGGTGTCGGCGTGCCGGGCGGTGGACACGCCGCCGATGTCCCAGCGGTCGCAGGTCGCGAAGAGGGGGAGAAGGCCGATGGCGGCGTGCTCGGCGGCGTGGGCGGCACCGGGCAGGTCCCGAGGGTCCAGCCCGCACCGCTCGACGACGTCGTCGGGCAGGGTCCACCAGACCGCTGTCGTCTCCAGGGTCCGTTCCGGCAGCTCCAGCGGCTCCTCGCCGATCACCTCTCCGCCGGGCACCCGGCGCTTCAGGAACGACACCACCTGCTGGGCGACCCGGACCGAGCCGAGGCTGAGCCGTGCCGGTCCCCACCGGGTGTGCTGGCTCTCGGCGAGCACGGTGATGTCCGTGACGTCCCGGGCGCTGGTCGCGTAGTCGACGTCGGTCGGGGCCAGCAGGGCGACGGACTCCTGCAGGTCCAGCTCCGTGACGAGCCAGGTCTCGCCCTGGTGCAGGTAGACGGCCCCCCGGTGTACCGTCCCGTGCGCCGATGCGTGGTCGACCGTGCCGATCATCCGCCCGGTCGCGCTGTCGACGAGCCGCACCATCCTGCCGCCCGTCGACCGGATGTCGGCCAGGTCGGTGGCACGACGGCGATCGGTCCAGAACCAGCCGCGGGGACGCCGGCGCAGCAGACCGGCCTCGGTCAGGGCGTCGACCGCGGCGCGTGCTGCGGGCCCGAAGATGTCGAGCCCCTCGGGGGTCAACGGCGACTCCGCGGCGGCGGCACACAGGTGCGGGCCGAGGACGTAGGGGTTGTCCGGGTCGAACACCTGCGCCTCGAGCGGCTTGCCCAGCAGGGCGTCGGGATGGTGCACCAGATAGGTGTCCAGCGGGTCGTCGCGCGCCACGAGGAGCCCGAGCGCGTCACCGCCGTCCCGCCCGGCGCGGCCGACCTGCTGCCACAGTGCTGCCCGCGTTCCGGGAAAGCCGCCGAGCACCACCGCGTCGAGCCCGGAGATGTCGATGCCCAGCTCCAGCGCGTTGGTCGCGGCCACCGCCAACAGGTCGCCGCGACGAAGAGCCTGCTCGAGCTCACGGCGGTCCTCCGGGAGGTAGCCGCCCCGGTAGGCGGCCACCCGCTGGGCAAGCATCGGGTCCACCTCGGCGAGTCCGCGACGGGCGCCCAGCGCCACCGTCTCGGCCGTCCTGCGGGAGCGGGTGAAGGCCAGTGTGCGCACGCCCTCGACCACGAGGTCGGTGACCAGGTCCGCCACCTCGGGGCCGACGGCGCGTCGTACCGGTGCGCCGTTCTCGCCCTGGTGCGACACCAGGGGCGGCTCCCAGAGCCCCAGGGCGACCCGGCCGCGGGGCGACCCGTCCGTCACGACGGGCACGACCTCCAGGCCGGTCAACCGGCACGCCGACTGCTCGGGGTCCGCGACGGTGGCGGAGGCCAGCACGAACGTCGGACGGGCGCCGTGGAGGGCGCACACGCGACGCAGCCGGCGCAGGACCTGGGCGACGTGGGCGCCGAACACGCCGCGGTAGTGGTGGCACTCGTCGACCACGACGTACTGCAGCGACCCGAAGAACCGGGACCACCACTCGTGCCGAGGCAGCAGGGAGTGGTGCAGCATGTCGGGATTCGTCAGCACGTACTCGCCGTGCTCGCGGGTCCAGTCGCGCTCCTCCTGGGTGGAGTCGCCGTCGTGCGTGGAGACCCGAAGATTGGTGAGGCCGAGGGAGCGCAGGGAGCTGAGCTGGTCCTGGGCGAGCGCCTTGGTGGGGGAGAGGTAGAGGACCGTGGCGCCACGCTGGCCGCGCGGACCTCGCGACTGCTCGATGGCGGTGAGCGCGGGCAGCTGGTAGGCCAGCGACTTGCCCGACGCGGTGCCGGTCGCGATCACCGTGTGCACGCCCGCGTGGACCTGCTCCGCCGCGACCGCCTGGTGCGACCACGGGAGTCCGATGCCGGCCCGGCGGTAGGCGGCCAGCACCTCCGGCGCCGCCCACGTCGGCCACTCGCCGTACTCCGCCGGACGGGGTGGCAGCCAGCTCAGGTGGGTCAGCCGGTCGGCGCGGCGGCCGGTGGTGAGCCGCTCGACGAGCTGTTCGATCGGCGGGACGGGCACGAGACCGATCCTCCCAGCCGCCCGGGACAGGCCCCGGCATGGTTCAATACGAAGGGTACGTGGCCGGAAGTCGTCCGGGGGCGTTGCCCGCCGCCGCAGCTAGGGAGTGTTCGTGGACCTTTCGCTGGAGAGCCGAGAGATGGATGGCCGCTCCGTCGTCGCGGTCGGCGGCGAGATCGACGTCTACACCGCGCCGAAGCTGCGCGACAAGATCACCGACCTCGTCAGCGCCGGCCACAACTCCATCGTGGTCGACATGGAGAACGTCGACTTCCTGGACTCCACCGGCCTGGGCGTCCTGGTGGGCGGTCTCAAGAAGGTGCGCGCCGAGAACGGCTCCCTGCAGATCGTGTGCAGCCAGGACCGCCTGCTGAAGATCTTCCGGATCACCGGGCTCGCGAAGGTGTTCACCATCCACTCCTCCCTCGAGGACGCGCTCCGCAGCTGAGCCGCGCTGACCTGGGACCGACCCCCGAATGCCCGAGGGGTGACACCGGTCACCCCCGCGGCGTGATCCCGCCTGCACGGCAGTAGAGTCCGTGGCGGTCTGTCAGACGAATCACATCGAGGAGAATCATGGCCGGGCCCATCCCTGCTTCGATCAACCACCTCGACGGCGGCAACCTCGCGCTGGTCTTCATCGTGGCCGCGATCGCGCTCGGCGCGCTCGCCATGGCCTGGATGTTCCGCGGCGAGGTGCTGGCTGCCGGCGAGGGCACCGACAACATGCGGAACATCGCGCACGCGGTCCAGGAGGGCGCCAACGCCTACCTGACCCGGCAGTTCCGGACCCTTGGCGTCTTCGCAGCGGTGGCGTTCTTCGCGCTGCTCGCGCTGCCCGCGGACGACTGGGGTGTCCGGCTCGGCCGATCCCTGTTCTTCCTGCTGGGTGCCGGCTTCTCGGCCTCCGTGGGCTACCTCGGCATGTGGCTGGCCGTCCGTGCCAACCTCCGGGTCGCCGCGGCCGCCAACACCGACGGCCGCGACCCGGCCATGAACATCGCCTTCCGCACCGGTGCGTTCGTCGGCATGCTCACCGTCGGCCTCGGCCTTCTCGGGGCGGCGATCGTGGTGCTCATCTTCGGCTCCGAGGCGCCGCACGTGCTCGAGGGCTTCGGCTTCGGTGCCGCACTGCTCGCGATGTTCATGCGGGTCGGTGGCGGCATCTTCACCAAGGCGGCCGACGTCGGTGCGGACCTGGTCGGCAAGGTGGAGAACAACATCCCCGAGGACGACCCGCGCAACGCAGCCACCATCGCGGACAACGTCGGCGACAACGTCGGCGACTGCGCTGGCATGGCGGCCGACCTTTTCGAGTCCTACGCCGTGACGCTGGTCGCCGCCCTGATCCTGGGGTCGCAGTTCCTCGGCGAGAAGGGCCTCGTCTTCCCCCTGATCATCCCGGCCATCGGCGCCCTCACCGCCGTCCTGGGTGTCTACCTGTGCAAGCCCAAGACCGGTGAGAGCGGCCTGGTCACCATCAACCGGGCGTTCTACATCTCGGCAGCGGTCGCCGCGGTCGCCTCGATCATCGCGGCCTTCGTGTTCCTGCCCACCGAGTGGGGCGGCGACCTGCCCCAGGGCGCGACCGCGGACGTGAGCCCCGCGATGCTCGCGGCCGGCGCCGTCGTGATCGGCATCGTGCTGTCGGCGGCCATCCTGGCGCTGACCGGCTACTTCACCGGCACCGAGCACCGTCCGGTCAAGGACGTCGGCAAGACCTCGCTGACCGGTGCCGCGACCGTCATCCTGTCCGGCCTCTCTGTCGGGTTCGAGTCGGCGGTGTACACCACCTTCGTCATCGGAGCCGCCGTCTTCGGCGCCGCCCTGCTCGGTGGCGCCTCCGGCTTCGCGGCGCTGTTCGCCGTCGCGCTGGCGGGCACCGGCCTGCTCACCACCGTCGGCGTGATCGTCGCGATGGACACCTTCGGCCCCGTCTCGGACAACGCCCAGGGCATCGCGGAGATGTCCGGTGACGTGCACGGCGAGGGCGCGCAGATCCTCACCGAGCTCGACGCCGTCGGCAACACCACCAAGGCGATCACCAAGGGGATCGCGATCGCGACGGCGGTGCTCGCGGCGAGCGCGCTGTTCGCGTCGTACATCACCTCCGCGATCGAGGCGGCCGGTGACGCCGGTGGCGTCGACGCGGGCGAGTTCTTCAACCTGTTCCAGGTCTTCGACGCCAAGCTGATCGTCGGGGTCCTGCTGGGTGCAGCCGTGGTGTTCCTGTTCTCCGGCCTGGCGATCAACGCCGTCGGCCGGGCCGCCGGCGCCGTGGTCTTCGAGGTCCGTCGCCAGTTCCGCGACATCCCCGGGATCATGGAGGGCACCGGCCGTCCGGAGTACGGCAAGGTCGTCGACATCGTCACCAAGGACTCGCTCCGTGAGCTGGCCACCCCCGGCCTGCTGGCGATCCTGGCGCCGATCGCGGTCGGCTTCGGCCTGGGCATCGGCCCGCTGGCCGGATTCCTCGTCGGCGCGATCGCCTGCGGCACCCTGATGGCGGTCTTCCTGGCCAACTCGGGCGGCGCCTGGGACAACGCCAAGAAGCTCGTCGAGGACGGCTTCCACGGCGGCAAGGGCTCCGACGCCCACGCCGCGACGGTCATCGGCGACACCGTCGGTGACCCGTTCAAGGACACCGCCGGTCCGGCGATCAACCCGCTGATCAAGGTGATGAACCTGGTCTCGCTGCTGATCGTGGCCGCCGTGGTAAACCTGACC
>DASSOK010000076.1:0-28173 GCA_035700665.1 Marmoricola sp. | reverse complement strand
CAGGTGCCCGCGATGGCAGCCCCGTGCTCGCCCTCACCCGCACGCGGCAGCAGACCATGGACCAGCTGTGCGATTGGATCCGTCACCTGGTCATCGAGCACCGCGCCGGACGAGACACGCCGCATGATCCGGGGCCCATGGCTCCGCACAGCCACCCCCACGAGCACTGAACTGAGCCCGACACCGGCAGACCGCCCTGACGCGCAGTGAACAGGCCCACGACCGAGAGAAGGCCCCGGTCGCCCACAGGGCGACCGAGGCCTTTCGTCGTTCGAGTCAGCTGTTCGCTCGACGGCCCTGACGAACCAGGCCACCGCCTACCGCGAGGGCCGCCAGCCCCGCGATGGCGAGACCGAGCAGCGCCTGTCCGGCGCCCGTGTTGGGCAGGACGGCCGGCGCGGCTGCCGGGGCTGCCGCGGTGACCTGCGCGGGCGCGGAAGCCGGTGCGAGCACCTGCGGAGCCATCACCTGGATGGCCGGCGGAGCGGTCGTGCCCTGCGGGCCGACGACCGGCGTCAGGACCTCGCCCTGGTCCGGGGTCTCGGGCGCGACGACCGGCGTGTCGGTGTCGGTGTCACCCGGGGTGTCCGTGTCGGTGTCACCCGGCGTCTCGGTCTCCGGCGGGGTGTCCTCGTCCACCGGAGGCGTCACCGTGCCGGGACGGTCCTTGCAGTGACCCGGGACGCCGACGCCGCGGTTGTCGTCCTCGCAGTCGGTGTCGTTGCCGGAGCCGTTGTTGCCGTCCTGGGTGGTGGTGTCCACGCCACCCTCGCCGCCGGGCTGGTCGACGCCACCGTTCTCCATCCCGTCGGGGTCGGCCTGCGCCTGGAAGTCATTGGGCCGGGGCAGGCTCACGTCGGAGCCGCCTCCCTGCGCGGGCGCCGGGTGGTCGCTGTCGTTCCCGTTGCCCGCCGGGGGCGCCTCGGCGCCCTGGCCGGACTGGGGACCGGACGGGTGGTCGGCCGGCTTGTTGGCCTGCTTGTGCGCCTGGCCCTGGGCCGAGTGCGCCTGTCCGGTGTCGGACTGCTCGGCGAAGGCGGGTGTCGCGAACCCGATCGATGCGGAGACCAGCACGGTCGCGCTGGCCCACGCGACCAACCGACCGGCGTGCTTCGTGTGGTGACTCGTCTGCATGGTCACTCCCGTTCCTCTTTCGGCCGTTGCGCGGAGGGCTGGAATCTGGTCCAGTGGACCCCCGGGCGACGGAGCTGGATGAGACTCTGTGCAGGGCCGAACCGGCAGTTCCGTAAATAGGTCACGGAGCGCCGAGGTGACATGAAACACCAGCATGAGGCGCCGAATTGTGGGCACTGTGCTGGCCCGTTTCTGGCGGAGGAACCGGGACTTTCGACCCTGTCGAGGGCGGACGTCCGACCGGTCTCCCCACCCTGGCTGCCCGGCACGATGGCGGCATGGAGGAGCCCCAGGAACTGTCGCTGGCCAAGTGCCGTGAGCTGCTGTCGGCCGGTGTCGTGGGCCGGGTGGCGTTCGTCGTGGACGGTCGGCCGCACATCGTGCCGGTGAACTACACCGTGGTGGGCGAATCGGTGGTCGTCCGCACGACGCCGTACAGCCTGCTCGGCCGGTCCGGAGCCGGCACCCCGGTCGCCTTCGAGGTCGACAACCTGGACTACAGCGACCACAAGGGCTGGAGCGTGGTGGCCCACGCTGTGGCCGAGCACGTCGACGACGTGGCAGACCTGGCCGACGAGACGGCGTTCTGGGACCCCCAGCCGTGGGCCGGTGGCACCCGGCTCCTCTACTTGCGGCTGCCCTGGACCGAGCTCACCGGCCGGCGCCTGGGCCACGGCTGGACGCGCGACAACGAGGTGCCGGTACGACGCCAGGTCTGATCGCTCTCAGCGAATCGGACCGGGTGCAGCTGTGCTGCGGGACGTCGTGGTCGTCAGCGGGTGTCGTCGGCGACGAACAAGCCGCCGGCGTCGTCCCGTGCCAGCGAGCGGCTGATCACCAGGCGCTGGATCTGGTTGGTGCCCTCGAAGATCTGGGTCACCTTGGCCTCCCGCATGAACCGCTCGACCGGGAAGTCACGGGTGTAGCCGTAACCGCCCAGCACCTGGACGGCGTCCGTGGTGACCTTCATGGCGGCGTCGGTGGCGGTCAGCTTCGCGATGGAGGCCTCCCGGGCGAACGGCAGCCTCTGGTCGCGCAGCCGGGCGGCGTGCAGCATCGTCGCCCGTGCGGACTGGACGGCGGCCTCCATGTCGGCGAGGAGGAAGGCCAGGCCCTGGAAGTCGATGATCTTCCTGCCGAACTGCTCGCGCTCCTTCGCCCAGGCAACCGCGTGGTCGACCGCCGCCTGGCCGAGCCCGACGGCGACCGCAGCGATGCCCAGGCGCCCCGAGTCGAGGCCAGCCAGCGCGATCTTGAGCCCGTCGCCTTCCTCACCCAGCCGCCGCTCGGCGGGGATGCGGACGTCGTCGAAGCGCATCGCGGTGGTGTGGGAGGCGGTCAGCCCCATCTTGCGCTCGGGTGCGTCGGCCGACAGTCCCGGAGTGTCGGCCGGGACCAGGAAGCAGGAGATGCCGTTGCGCTCCTCCGACGTGCGGGCCATCACCTTGTAGAAGTCGGCCTGTCCGCCGTGGGTGGTCCAGGCCTTCACCCCGTTGATGACGTAGTCGTCGCCGTCGCGCCGAGCGCGCGTCGTCATGGCAGCCGGGTCGGAGCCGGCCTGTGGCTCGGAGAGGCAGTAGGCGCCGAGCAGCTCGCCGCCGAGCATCTCCGGCAGCCACTTCTGCCGCTGCTCCTCCGTGCCGAACGTCGCGAGTCCGAAGCATGACAGCGCGTGCACGGACACGCCGACGCCCACGCTGGCCCAGGCGGAGGCGATCTCCTCGACGACCTGGAGGTAGACCTCGTAGGGCTGACCACCGCCGCCGTACTGCTCGGGGTAGGGCAGGCCGAGCAGGCCGGCGCGCCCGAGGATCCGGAAGACGTCACGGGGGAAGGTCTCGGTCTGCTCCGCCTCCGCCACCTTCGGCAGCAGCTCCCGGGTGACCAGGTCGCGGGTCAGCTGCAGGAGGTCGCGAGCCTCCTCGGTGGGCAGGACACGCGTCGCCGGCACGGTCAGCTGCCGTCCGCTTCGGGGGTGCCGTGGGCCGGCCGGACCAGGTCGGCGTAGTCGGGGTGCTCGTCGATCCAGCCCTTGATGAAGCTGCACAGCGGTACGACGTCGAGGCCGCCGGACGCCCGGACATCGTCCAGGGCGCCGCGGGCCAGCGCCGAGCCGACGCCCTTGCCCTCGAATTCGTCGGCCACCTCGGTGTGCGTGAAGGTGACGGTGCTGTCGGATCGGCGGTACTCGGCGATGCCGGCCAGCCTTCCGTCCAGGTGGGCCTCGTAGCGGCCCTGCGCGGAATTGTCGGTCACGGTGACGTCGGCCATGTCCACCACGTTACTGGCGGCTGCCCGCGCTTTACATTGTGCACCCTCTTGTCAACCGGCTTGACATCCCCTACGGTGATGTCAAGCCCGCTTTACATCCGCACAGCGGTTGTCAAGATCGAGGAGGAGCACCGATGACAGACCAGATCGCGAACTCGACCGTCCCGGCGGGGTCCACCGAGCCGTGGCAGGATCGCAAGCGCTACCTGTGGCTGATCGGCCTGGTGGTGCCCAGCCTCGCCTTCGTCGGCTACGGCCTGCACGAGCTGACCGGCTGGGGGGTGTGGTTCTGGCTGGGTCCGATCGTGATCCTCGGCGTCGTACCTGCCATCGACCTCTTCGCCGGCCTCGACCGGTCGAACCCGCCGGACGACGTCATCGAGGCACTGGAGAAGGACCGGTACTACCGGTGGATCACCTTCCTCTTCCTGCCGATCCAGTACGCCGGCTTCGTCGGCGCCTTCTGGCTGCTCGCCAACGGCGACCTGACCGTGGTGGACAAGGTCGGCCTGGCGATCTCGATCGGCTGCATCGGCGGCATCGGCATCAACACCGCCCACGAGCTGGGGCACAAGCGCGAGGTGAACGAGCGCTGGCTGTCCAAGATCGCGCTGGCCCAGAGCTTCTACGGCCACTTCTACATCGAGCACAACCGCGGCCACCACGTCCGGGTGGCAACTCCGGAGGATCCGGCGAGCAGTCGGATGGGCGAGAGCTTCTACCGTTTCTGGCCCCGCACGGTGGCCGGCTCGCTGCGCAGCGCGTGGAACCTCGAGAAGAAGCGCTACGCCCGCAAGAAGACGCACCCGTTCCACCTGGGCAACGACGTCCTCAACGCCTGGCTGATGTCGTTGCTCCTGTTCGGCACCGTGATCGCGCTGTTCGGCTGGGAGGTGGCGCCCTACCTCGCGCTCCAGGCTGTCGTCGGCTTCTCGCTCCTCGAGGTGGTCAACTACATGGAGCACTACGGGATGCTGCGCCAGAAGGTCGGTGTCGGCCACCGCGAGCGCTACGAGCGCGTGGACCCCAGCCACAGCTGGAACTCCAACAACATCGCGACCAACGTGCTGCTCTACCACCTGCAGCGGCACAGCGACCATCATGCGAACCCGACCCGGCGCTACCAGACTCTGCGCGACTTCGAGGAGTCACCGGTGCTGCCGACCGGCTACGCCGGGATGATCGTCCTCGCCCTCGTGCCGCCGCTGTGGCGCCGCGTGATGGACCCGCGAGTGATCCGGCACTTCCACGGCGACCTGACCCGGGCGAACATCGCACCCGGCAAGCGCGAGCGGGTGCTGGCCCGGTACGGCGTCGCCGCGTCGGCCGTCGCGGAGGAGAAGGCCCGTGCGGACGCGGTGGCAGCGGAGGCAGCCGCCGGGCAAGCGGCGCTGCCCGACGAGGTGCTGGCCGCCCGCTGCCCCGGCTGCGGCTTCACCTACGAGGTGGAGTCCGGCTGCGAGCACGAGGGCTTCGCGGCTGGCACGGCCTGGGCCGACATCCCCGACGACTGGTGCTGTCCCGACTGTGGTGTCCGCGAGAAGGTCGACTTCGTGCCGGTCGAGCCGGCGGCCGCGCAGTCCGCATGAGGCGCCATGGGCCAAGATGGGCGATGTGGGACAAGGGGAGGCAGAGCGGATGACGCACTCCGTTGCCGGCGTGACGCCACGGCCCGGGCTGACGGCCCTGGTCCCGGGGTACGCCGAGCGCGCGGCCGCCTCGCCGAGCGGCAGCTGGCGCGACCGGCTGCTCGCGGAGGCCTCCGAGCTGACCCGCCAGGGCGGGTGGCAGACCCTGACCATGGGCAAGCTGGCCGACCGGGTCGGGGTCAGCCGGCAGACCGTCTACAACGAGATCGGCTCCAAGTCCCAGCTCGCCGAGGCGATGGTGATGCGCGAGCTCGAGGTGTTCCTGCGGGCGGTGGACCGGGCCTTCGACGAGAACCCCGACGACCTGGTGGACGCCCTGCGCGAAGCGGCCAGGCGGGTGCTCGATACGGCCCGCAGCAACCCCCTCCTCCACGCCGTGCTCTCCGCCTCCCACGGCGCGGAGAGCGACCTGCTGCCCTTGCTGACCACGCAGTCCGCGCCGCTCATCGAGGCGGCCCGCCAGCTGATCGCCGGTCATCTGACCCGCTACGACGTGCCGCTGGACGACGACGAGCTGGATGCCGCCGTCGACATGGTGGTCCGGCTGGTGCTCAGCCACGTGACGCTGCCGTCCGACGACCCGGCCAGCACCGCCGACCGGATCGCCTGGATCGCTCGCAGGGTGCTCCACCGGGCCTGACCTAGAATTCCCTCCTCGGGAGCCGGTGGGGCCGGCTGGGAGGAGCACCTGATGGACGCGAGCCTGCGCCGCTGCGCCGGTGTGCTCGTCGTGCTCGTGCTCACCACGCTCGCGGCCGCATGTGGCCAGACCGCCGAACGGGCTGCGCCCACGCCCCCGGAGAGCTCGGCCGCCTCGAGCAGCTCGCCGTCGGCGACGTCCACGTCGTCGCCCGCCGTCAGTGCGGTGGCGATGAAGCCGCCGGGCAAGCTGGAGGACCCGCTGCTCTCCCCCGACGTGCTGGTGCTCAGCCAGCGGTCGTTGCCCGACTCGGTGATCGACCGGGTGCGGCACCTGCGCGGGGTCCGCGCGGTCGAGGTGTTCTCGATGGCGCAGTTCTATGTCGAGGAGCAGCCGATCCGCTACGCCGCGGTCGACCCGGCGTCCTTCCGCCGCTACACCCCCCAGCCGACCGCGCAGACCACCAAGCTCTGGGACCGCGTCGCCGGCGGTGAGATCATGGTGCGTCCTGATCTGGGCGAGCAGGTGCCGACCCCCGGCGACTACGTCCGCGTGGGCAGTGACAAGGACGACCCCCGCATCCACATCGGGGCACTCGCGCCGCTCAGCTCACCGGTCGTCGCGCCGTACCTGGATGCCGTGGTCAACGAGAAGTGGGCGCCGCGACTGGACATGCCGGACGACAACGCCATGTTCGTCTCCACGGGCGAGACCTCGCCGCAGAGCATCCAGAAGCAGCTGCGCCGGATCGCGGCCACCAAGGCGACGGTGCAGATCCTGGGCCCGAACCCGGACCTGAGCGGCTTCCAGACCGCGATCCTGACCAGCGGGTCGCTCTCCAGCGCCGTGGGGACGTTCAGCTACACGGTGAACCCGGACGGCACCGTGAACCCTGACCCATCGTGGGTCCGCGACTACATCCGCACCGAGCAGGTGCCCATCCTGGGCGGGGTCACCTGCAACAAGGCCATGCTCATCCAGCTCCGCGCCGCCCTCCGCGAGGTCGTCGCGTCCGGCCTGGCCGGGGAGATCCACCCGGGTGAGTACGGCGGCTGCTACGTGCCCCGGTTCATCGCGCGCGACCCCTCGAAGGGGCTGTCCTTCCACACCTGGGGCACCGCCATCGACCTCAACGTCGCCGGCAACCAACGCGGCACCGTCGGGCTGATCGACCGGCGCATCGTCGGGATCTTCGCGCGCTGGGGCTTCAACTGGGGCGGCACCTGGCACTACACCGACCCGATGCACTTCGAGATGGCGCGCATCGTCCGGGTCGGCTGACCATTCAGTCGATGAGTGCGCCGCGCAGGTCGGCCGGGAGCAGACGACGGCCACTGATCAGCCGCTCCGCGACCCCGACCGTGATCACTTGCGCGACCAGGATGCCGAACAGCACCAGCGCCTGGGCGCTGGCCGCCTGGAAGGGCGAGCCGCCACCGAGCATGACGCCGATGAACGCGCCGGGCAGCGTCACCATGCCGACCGTCTTCACCTTGTCCAGGTCGGGGTAGAGCGCCTCGGCGACCCGACGGTGCACGATCTCCTCGATGGCCTGGCTCGGCAGCATGCCCAACGCCAGAGTGGCCTCGTACTGTGCGTGCTCCTCGCGCAGCGCGGCGAAGGCGCGCCGGCCCAGCAGCGTGTGCGCGGTCATCGCGTTGCCGACGATGATGCCGGCGATCGGGATCACCGAGATTCCCTCCAGCGGGACGGCGCCGGAGCCGAGCACCACGACCAGCACCGGCACGACCCCGCTGCCCATGGCCAGCGCCGCCCAGCCCCAGGCCTGCAGCGCATGCACTCGTCTCGTCGTGGTCACGACGCCGAGACCGAACATGAAGAGCACCAGCAGGGCGGAGAGCCACAGGGTCTCCACGACGGCACCGATGAGCAACGCCGCGACGCTGAGCTGCAGGATCGCCCGGACGCCGGCGACCAGCACCTCCTTCTCCAGCCCGTATCGCGCCACCGCGTGTCCGACGAGGGCCAGGGCGAGGAGGAGGGCGAGGGCGACGGCGACCGGCCAGCCGGGGTGGATGCTGGCGGCCATCGGGACCACCGGGTCGGACGCCGCAGTCATGGCCAGTAGCGTGCCACCATGCGCGCAGTCCAGGTGACCCGGCTCGACGGCCCGACCGCCCTCGAGGTCAACGATGTGCCCGAGCCTTCGGCCGAGGGGCCGTTCGGTCCCCAGGTGCTCGTCGAGGTGCACGCGGTCGGTGTCTCCTTCCCCGACCTGCTGCTGACCAAGGGCGAGTACCAGCTCAAGCCGGAGCTTCCCTTCGCGGTCGGCGTGGACATCGCCGGGGTGGTGCGGTCCGCGCCGGAGGACAGTGGCTTGTCGGCCGGGGACCGTGTGGCCGCGGTCGCGGCGTACGGCGGTGCCGTGGACGTGGCGGCCGTCGGCGCCGACAGCGTCTTCCGCCTCCCTGACTCGCTGACGTTCGAGCAGGGCGCCGCACTGCCGATGAACTACCTGACGGCGCAGTTCGCCCTCCGGGAGCGCGGACAGGTACGCGAGGGCGAGACGGTGCTGGTCCACGGTGCTGCCGGTGGCGTCGGCACCGCCACCCTGCAGGTCGCCAGGGGGTACGGCGCCCGCACGATCGCCGTGGTCTCCAGCGACGCCAAGGAGGAGGTCGCCCGCCGTGCAGGTGCGGACGAGGTCGTCCGCGTCGACGGCTTCAAGGACGCCGTCAAGGAGCTCACCGGCGGCCGTGGCGTCGACCTGGTGATGGACGTCGTCGGTGGCGACCTGTTCACCGACTCGCTCCGCTGCCTGGCGCCGCAGGGGCGCCTGCTCGTCGTCGGCTTCGCGGCCGGTGGCATCCCCGAGGTCAAGGTCAACCGGCTGCTGCTCAACAACGTCGACGTGCGGGGGGTCGGCTGGGGTGCCTACGCGATGGCACGGCCGGGGTACCTGCACGCCCAGTGGGCGGAGCTCGAGCCGATGTTCGCCAGCGGTGTCATCGACCCGCCGCTGAGCCACGAGCTCGGCGGCCCGTCGTACTCGATCGGGGACTTCGGCCGGGCCCTCCTCGACCTGGAGGAGCGTCGGACCCTGGGCAAGAGCGTCGTCAAGTTCCGTTGACCCCCGGTTAGGCTGACCGGGTGACGATTCTCGACGACGCCCGCGAGGGCATGAACCTCGACATCCGGCCGCAGGACGACCTCTTCGGCCACGTCAACGGCACCTGGCTGCAGACCCAGGAGATCCCGTCCGACCGGTCCAGCTGGGGACCCTTCGTGATGCTTGCCGACGAGGCCGAGCAGCACGTCCGCGCCATCATCGAGGCGTGCGCGAACGGCGAGATCGAGGGTGAGGACGCCACCAAGATCGGCGACCTGTTCGCCAGCTTCATGGACGAGGACCGGGTCGAGCGGCTCGGCCACCGCCCGGTCCAGCCAGTCCTCGACGCCATCGACGCGCTGCGCGACAAGCGCGACCTGGCCGCCTTCCTCGGCGAGTTCGAGCGACTCGGTGGCAGCGGCATCTTCGGCTCCTACGTCGACACCGACGACCGCAACTCCGACCGCTACATCGTCAACATCCTCCAGGGCGGCATCGGGCTGCCCGACGAGTCCTACTACCGCGAGGACAAGTTCGCCGAGATCCGCACCGCCTACGTCGACTACCTGGAGAAGCTCCTCACCCTGGCCGAGCGTCCCGAGGCCCGCACCACCGCGGAGCGGGTGATGGCTCTCGAGACCCGCATCGCCGAAGGGCACTGGGAGCGCGCCGACACCCGCGACGTCATCAAGACCTACAACCTGATGACGCTGGCCGACCTGAAGGCGACGCTGCCGTCCTTCAACCTCGACGTCTACGTCACCAACCTGGGCGGGGAGGCCGACCCGGACAGCGGCACGTTCGCCGAGGTGATCGTCCGGGAGCCGTCCTTCCTCAGCCACCTGGAGTCGGTGCTGGCGGAGAGCGACATCGCCGACTGGCAGGCATTCCTCTCCGTCCGGGCGATCCGCACCGCCGCGGCGTACCTCTCCGGGCCGTTCGTCGAGGCGAACTTCGACTTCTACGGGCGCACGCTCGCTGGCACCCCCGAGCTGCGCGCCCGGTGGAAGCGGGGCGTCGCGCTCGTCGAGGGCGGTCTCGGCGAGGCGGTGGGCCGCGAGTACGTCGCCCGGCACTTCCCGCCCGAGTCGAAGCGCCAGATGGACGACCTCGTCGACAACCTGCTCGAGGCCTACCGGCAGAGCATCACCGCGCTGGACTGGATGACCGAGGAGACCAAGCAGCGTGCGTTCGAGAAGCTCAAGACGTTCGTCCCGAAGATCGGCTACCCGAACAAGTGGCGCGACTACTCGAACCTCCAGATCAGCAAGGACGACCTCGCCGGCAACGTCGCCGCCATCTCCGCGTTCGAGACCGACCGGCAGCTGGACAAGATCGGCAGCCCGGTCGACCGCGACGAGTGGCACATGCTGCCCCAGACGGTGAACGCCTACTACAACCCGGGGACCAACGAGATCTGCTTCCCCGCCGGCATCCTGCAGCGGCCGTTCTTCGCACCTGACGCCGACCCGGCCGAGAACTACGGCGGCATCGGCGCGGTCATCGGCCACGAGATCGGCCACGGCTTCGACGACCAGGGCGCCCAGTACGACGGGCACGGCAACCTCAACGACTGGTGGACCCCCGCGGACAAGGCGGCCTTCGAGGTGAGGTCGCGCCGCCTGATCGAGCAGTACGACGGCTACGAGCCGCGCGACCTGCCGGGCGAGCACGTCAACGGCGCCCTGACCGTCGGCGAGAACATCGGCGACCTCGGTGGTCTGACCATCGCGCTCAAGGCATATCGGATCTCCCTCGACGGCGCGGACATGCCGGTGCGTGACGGGCTGACCGGCCAGCAGCGGCTGTTCCTCAACTGGGCCTACGTTTGGCGCACCAAGCGGCGCAAGGAGCTCGGGCTGCAGTACCTCACCACCGACCCGCACAGCCCGCCGGAGTTCCGCGCCAACATCGCGCGCAACCTCGACGAGTTCCACGAGGCGTTCGGCACCCAGGAAGGCGACGGCCTCTGGCTCGACCCGGAGGACCGCGTCCGGATCTGGTGATCCCGCTGGTCCACGAGGGAGGGCGCGATGCGTCATCGTCGTACTGCCTTGGTCGCGCTCGTGGGGTTGTTGCTCGCCGGCACGCTGGCGCTCACCTGGCACCGCATCGAGCAGCGGTCCTGCGGTGCCGGCGTCACGTCGGTCGCGGACCCGGTCGACCCGCTGATGTCCGCGGCCCTGATGAGGAAGCGACCGGACGAGCACCGGGACACGCTGGCCGCGGCCGTGGCCCGGATGGGGCCGCCGTTCGGTGAGGTGCTCGCCGGCGTGGACTACTACTACGAGCAGTGGCTTCATCTCTACGGCGCCCCCGGCGAGGACGGGGGCGGCGTGCTCGCGTGGACCAAGCGGAACGCGCCGGTGACGATGCTGGCCGCAGACACCCTGGAGCCGGTCTGGGCGCTCCGTCCGGACAGCCGGCGGGTCGCTTGGGACGTCTCGGCCGACTCGTTCTTGCTGCTCAGGCTGTCCGCCGACCGGCCGACGGAGGTCATCGAGCACGACCTCGCCACCGGCGAGCGGCGCTGGTGCGCGCGCCTCGAGACGAGCAACCGGGACGGCGACCCGATCACCACGACCTTCCTCGCTGATGACTCAGTGGTGATCGCCGCTCAGGACGGATCGGGACGCACCTCCTTGGTCCGGCTGTCCACCGACGGCGACGAGCAGTGGCAGCGGAGCAGCCGAGCAGTGGACCGTGCGGACTTCGTCGGGGCCCTCGGCGACCTCGTGGTGGTGGGTGGGCGCGAGGAGTTCCACCTGGCGGACGGTCGGTACCCGACTCCCGAGGGCGCCGACATCACGGCGTTCTCGGCGCGCACCGGGAAGCCCGTGTGGCAGCACTCGACCGACGGCGGCAGCGTCCACGTCGTCGGCGTCAGTGACCGACTGGTCGTGCTGCTCGAGCGCCGGGCCGACGGGGTGCGCCTGGCCGCGCTCGACGAGAAGGGCCACGAAGCCTGGTCGGTGGCGCTGCCGCCCTCGGCGCTCCAGGCAACCCTGCGCAGCGGGACGGTGGTGGTGAAGTCCCAGGAGGCGATCACCGCCCACGCCGCGTCGGACGGCCACCGGCTCTGGAAATTCCGCATCCCCGCCACCTTCACGCCGTACGGCTTCACGCTCGCGATGATGCCCTCGCTGGACGCTGACCACCTGCTGCTCCCCACCACCAGGGACCTGCGCGTCCTGGACCTCCGGACCGGCCGGCAGCGCCGCCTCCCGATGCCCACCGACGGCATCAACACCACCTACTGGCCCTACCAGCTGCTGGCCACCGACCGGCTCGTGGGCGTCGTCACCAACACCGGCGCGATCGTCGCCCGCCGCACCCCCTGACCGCGAGACGTCAGTTGTTCCTTGCCGTGGGCCACCGAGACGTCAGTTCCTTCTTGCCGCAGACCGCCGAGACGGCGCTTGCTGTTCCTCCCGAGCCACCGAGACGTCACTTCCGCAGGACAATTCCCGGGGTCGCCCGGACGGCTGTCCGTGCCGTCGGAGAGGGTGGGCGGCATGACGTTGCGTGATCAGGCCGAGCAGCACCTCCAGGCCCTCGTCGGGGACCCCGGTGCCCAGCTGTACGACGACCAGTGGCAGGCCATCGCGGCCCTGGTCGAGGCCAGTCGTCGCGCACTGGTGGTGCAGCGCACCGGGTGGGGCAAGTCGGCGGTCTACTTCGTGGCGACCGCGCTGCTGCGCTCCGAAGGCCGGGGGCCGACCGTGATCATCTCTCCGCTGCTCGCGTTGATGCGCAACCAGATCGCTGCGGCGGAGCGGGCCGGCATCAACGCCGTGACGATCAACTCCACCAACATCGAGCAGTGGCAGGAGATCCAGCACCGGATCCACTCCGGTCAGGTCGACGTGCTCCTCGTCAGCCCCGAACGGCTCAACAACCCCGGCTTCCGTGACGAGGTGCTGCCCCGGCTCACCGAGAGCGCAGGCCTGCTGGTCATCGACGAGGCGCACTGCATCTCCGACTGGGGGCACGACTTCCGCCCGGACTACCGCCGGATTCGGGAGATGCTCCGCGACCTGCCGGCCGGCATCCCGGTGCTCGCGACGACGGCGACGGCCAACGAGCGGGTCACCCGGGACGTCGCCGAGCAGCTGGGGGAGGACGTCCTGGTGCTGCGGGGCGAGCTCGACCGGGCGTCCCTGCACCTGGCCGTGCTCGAGCTCAACCGGCCCGAGGAGCGGCTGGCCTGGCTGGCCGACCACCTCGACGACTTCAAGGGATCAGGCATCGTCTACACGCTGACGGTCGCCGGGAGCCAGGAGATCGCCGACTTCCTCCGCGACCGGGGACACGCCGTGGCGGCGTACTCCGGCCAGACCGATCCGACCGAGCGGCTCGCCCTCGAGCAGGACCTGCTGGCCGGACGGCTCAAGGCGCTGGTGGCGACCAGTGCTCTCGGCATGGGCTTCGACGCCCGGCTGGGATTCGTGGTGAACGTCGGGGCACCGCCGTCCCCGGTGGCCTACTACCAGCAGGTGGGCCGTGCCGGCCGCGGCACCGATCACGCCGACGTGGTGCTGCTGCCCTCGCCCGAGGACCGGCAGATCTGGCACTACTTCGCCTCCCTGGCCTTCCCGCCGGAGCAACACGTCCGCACGGTGCTGCGGGTCCTGTCCGAGAGTCCTCAGCCGATGGGCACGCCGACGCTGGAGACCTTCGTCGACCTCTCCAGGGGACGGCTCGAGATGATGCTGAAGGTGCTCGACGTCGACGGTGCGGTGCGCCGGGTCCAGGGTGGCTGGATCGCGACGGGCAGGGCCTGGACCTACGACCAGGACCGCTACGACCGGGTGGCGGCTGCCCGGCGCGACGAGCAGGCGGCGATGGTCGAGTACATCGCCACCGACCGCTGCCGGATGCGCTTCCTGCGCGAGGCCCTCGACGACCCGGCGGCGGAGGACTGCGGCCGCTGCGACAACTGCGGCGGCCTGCAGCTGTCCCCGTCGTACGACGAGACGACGGCGCGCTCGGCGGGAGAACGGCTGGCCCGCCCGGGGGTCGCGTTGGCCCCTCGCAAGATGTGGCCGTCGGCCCTGACGAACCTCGGCCTCGACCTGAAGGGCCGGATCCCGCCGGCTGAGGCCGCCGAGGAGGGCCGGGTCGTCGCCAGGCTGACCGACCTCGGCCTGGGCCAGGCCCTGCGTGACCTGTTCCGTCCCGGGACACCGGACCAGGAGGTCCCGCTCGACCTGGTCCGCGGCTGCGTCGAGATGCTGGCCGACTGGCGCCCCGACGTCGGGGTGATCGTCGGCTTCGAGTCGCGCACGCATCCGGTCCTCGTGGGCTCGCTGGTGGACGGGCTGTCCCGCCACCTCGGGGTGCCCGTCGCCGGTCGGCTCGCGATCGACGACGACACGGTCGGGCCCGCGCACGGCGCGAGCAATTCCGCGCAGCGCGTCTCGGCAGTGTTGCGCCGTTGTGGGCTCGACGCGGACGTCGCAGCGCTCGCCGGGCGACGGGTGCTCCTCGTCGACGATCTCGTCGACACCGGCTGGTCGATGACGGTCGGCGCCCGACTGCTGCGGCTGGCCGGCGCGGAGGCGGTCCTTCCGCTCGCGCTCGGCTCCACCAGCTGACCCGCCGGTCGCGCTGACGGTGGCTAGCTGGCCCGTTCCCGAGGGGTCTGCCGGGCGGTCATCCCCGGGTCCCGGACCACCACGCCGCCCAGCGCCTCGTCGATCGCGCCCAGGGTGCCCTCGTCCAGCTTCACCCCACTGGCGGCGACGTTCTCGGTGACCTGCTCCGGGCGGGAGGCGCCGATGATGGCGGCCGACACGTTGTCGTTCTGCAGGACCCACGCGACGGCCAGCTGGGCCATCGAGAGGCCGGCCTCGGCGGCGATCGGCTCGAGCTTCGCGACGCCCTGGAGCACCTCGTCCTTCAGCCACCGCCCGACGTTGTCGGCGCCGCCCTTGTCATCGGTGGCGCGGGAGCCGGGCGGCGGTGCCTGGCCCGGCTTGTACTTGCCGGTGAGCACGCCCTGCGCGATCGGCGACCAGACGACCTGTCCGATGCCGAGCTCGCGGCACGTCGGCACGACCTCGTCCTCGATGACCCGCCACAGCATGGAGTACTGCGGCTGGCTCGACACCAGTGAGATGCCGAGCTCGCCGGCCAGTGCGTGCGCCGAGCGGATCTGCTCGGCGGTCCACTCCGAGACCCCGATGTAGAACGCCTTCCCCGCCCGCACCACGTCGGCGAACGCCTGCATCGTCTCCTCCAACGGCGTCTCCACGTCGTACCGGTGCGCCTGGTAGAGGTCCACGTGGTCGGTCTGCAGCCGGCGCAGCGAGGCGTCGATGGACTCCATGATGTGCTTGCGGGACAGGCCGGTGTCGTTGTGTCCGCGAGGCCCGGTCGGCCAGTAGACCTTGGTGAAGATCTCCAGCGACTCGCGCCGCTCACCACGCAGCGCCTTGCCGAGCACCTCCTCCGCGCGCGTGTTGGCATAGACGTCGGCGGTGTCGAAGGTGCTGATGCCCTCGTCGAGGGCCTGCCGCACGCAGGCGAGCGCAGCCTCCTCCTCGACCTGCGAGCCGTGCGTGAGCCAGTTGCCGTAGGCGATCTCCGAGATCTTCAGACCGCTGCTGCCGAGGTGCCGGAACTCCATGACCCCAACCTAGGCGCCGGGTCAATGGGGCCGATCGCGGCGGTGGCTCAGGCGTCGCCGCGCAGCTTCTCCAGCCGGGCCCGCAGCGACTCCGCGCGGTGGGCGTTGCCGTGCAGCTCGAGGTACCGCTTGCCGAACACGGCGAGCAGCGCGTCGTCCAGACGTCGTACGGCGCCCGGCGGGTAGCGGTACCCCATCCGGTCGTTGATGGCCGCCGAGTCCACCGAGGTCAGCAGGCCGGCCAGCTCGTCGAGCGAGGTGATGCCGAGCTCGAGCAGGATGCCGGAGATCCACGCGTAGTGGTCGGTGCGGGACCAGCCCGCGTCGGCGTACTGCCCCGTGAGGAACGTGGCCAGCTCTCGGGCGCTGATGCGCGGGTCGTGGACATCCTCCTCCGAGGGCTGCTCGGGAGCGGACTCCTGGATGCGGGCGCGGATGACCGAGAACTCGCGGTCCGCAAGCTCGAGCAGGCCGGCGGCCAGCGTGAACCGGCGGTCGAGGTCGGGCGCGTGCTCCTCGGGGATGGTGCCCTTGTAGCGGATGTCGTGCTCGAACTCGGCCCAGGCGTGCTGGAGCACCGTGCGCACCTGCACCGAGGCCGGCTGCTCCAGCAGGCCCTCGACGGGATCGCCGGTGACGAGCAGGTGCCGGCTGGCGTAGCCGAAGCGGCCCGCGTCGGCCGTCTCCCGACCCAGGTCGCGGTCGTCGAGGACGGTGAGCTGGTCGGTCAGCAGCTCGGCCACGGCCGCGACGTCGCTGAGCAGGTAAGTGATCACCCGCACGCCCACCTGGTCGGTGATGCTCGCCAGCGGCCCCTCGCCGTTCCGGCGGTCGCGGTGCGCCTTCGCGGCGAAGGAGGCGACGCTCTTGGTGCGGCCCGTCACGGACAGGTAGTTGATGCCGGCGTCGTCGAGGAGGGTGGTCACCACCCCGACGTAGTGAGCGGTCACCGCCTCCAACTGTGGGTACAGCTCGGCGTACGCCTGGACCGCACCCAGCACCGGGTCACGAGGCCGGGCGGACGGCGCGTCGGAGAGCTGGTTCACCCGCCCATCATGGCGGTTCCGGCGGCCGGTCGCGCGTCAGTGGCCCACGAGGGCGGCCGGGTCGACCGGCTTCTGCTTGCGTCGCGGCAGGAAGAACGCCGGGACCAGGCAGAAGGCCACCAGCACGGTGGCCACCGTGAACACGTGCGCGTAGACGTCGCCGAGCTCGGGCAGGGCGGTGGCCGCGAGCTGCTCGACCTGCGCCCTGGCCGCCGCCAGCTTCTCGCCACCGAGCTGGCCGAGCTGCTGCTGCAGGAAGACGTAGGCACCAGCCGCCTGGTGGTCCTTCACGCCGTTGGTGAGCAGCACGGAGAACAGCGCCGTGCCGACCGAGGCCGCAACCTGCTGCGTGGTGTTGAGCAGCGTCGACCCGCGGGCGACGCTGTGGTCGGTCAGCGTGGCGAGCGCCGCGGTCATGATCGGCATCATGGTGGCGCCCATGCCGAGACCCATCACGAACAGCGCGCCGATGATGTAGCCGTACGACGTGTCGTCGGTCAGCTGGGTGAACATGCCCAGGCCGATGGTGTCGATCACGATGCCGGTGAGCACGACCTTGCCCGGACCCATCCGGTCGGCCAGGACGCCGGCGATCGGCATGGTGATCATCGCGCCGATCCCCTGCGGCGCCAGGAGCAGGCCGGAGGACAACGCGGTCTCCATGCGCACCTGCTGGAAGTAGAGCGGGAACAGCAGGCTGGCCCCGAAGAAGGCGATCGCGAAGAGCGCCATCGCGATCACGGCCACGGTCAGCGCCTTGATCTTGAACAGCCGCAGGTCGATCAACGGGTGCACGTTGGCGGGTCGGAGCGCCCACGGCACGAACGCGGCGATCAGCACCAGACCGAGGATCGCCCACGTGAGCACCTTGGCGTCCCAGATGGTCCCCGCCTCGGGCACGGACGAGACGCCGTAGAGGAACGCGGCCAGGCCAGGGGAGAGCAGCAGCATCCCGACGAAGTCGAAGGTCTCGGACGGCTCGACGTGGTCCCTGGGCAGCACCTTCCAGGAGTACGCCAGCGCCAGGGCCCCGATCGGGACGTTGATCAGGAAGATCCAGTGCCAGCTCGCCACGTCGATCAACCAGCCGCCGAGGATCGGCCCGAAGATCGGGCCCAGCAGCATCGGGATGCCCATGATCGCCATGACCCGGCCGATCCGCTCGGGGCCGGCGGCGCGGGTCAGGATGGTCATGCCGAGCGGCATCAGCATGCCGCCGCCGAGGCCCTGCACGACGCGGAAGGCGACCAGCATCTCGAGGCTGGTGGCCGTCGCACACAGTGCGGAGCCTGCCGTGAACAGCAGCAGGGCGAGCAGGTAGAGCCGCTTGGTCCCGAACCGGTCCGCTGCCCACCCGGTCAGCGGGATCACCGACGCCAGCGCGAGCGTGTAGCCGGTCATCGTCCAGGCGACCTCGGCCGACGTGGCGTCGAAGACGTTCTGGAAGGTCTGCAGGCCCACCGAGACGACCGTGATGTCGAGGATCGACATGATCGCGCCGAGCACGACGACGCCGGCGACGAGGAGCACGCCCTTGTCGAGCTTGTCCTGCTCACCGCTCGGCGCGGACTGGTTGTTCAGATCAACGTTCGTGGACACCAGAGAAGGCTAGGGCGGCGCCTCGGCGTGGCGCCAATTCTTTGGCGGTGTCCTCGATCACCCCGAACAGGAAGGCAGCCCGACGGGCCGGCGGTGACTCCCGGAGGCGTCCGGGAACCCGACCGTCGGTGCCGGGCGTTAGGTTCCCGTAGGACCCCGGCGACAAGGGGTGACAACGCCGCGACAACGGTGCCGAGAAGGGGGCGGTGTGAGCTTCGTTCCGCTTCAGGGACCGGCCAGTCTGGAGCCCGCCGTGCCCGCCCGGGAGTCCGCGGTTCGCTTCACCGGTCCGCGGCGGGAGCTCGAGCTGCCGATGCGGGGCGCCATCCCGGTGCTCACCCGGGCGATGCGCGCGGACGACGCGCACGCGTCGGTGACCCTGCTGGCCGCCGCCTCGATGCTCGCGCTCAAGCTCGTCGCGGCCGGTCGGGTCCGGCGGAGCGAAGACGACACCGAGTGGCGGGTGGGTCCGCTGGACCGGGCCGACGAGGACCGGATCCGCGCCCTGGCCACCGCGCGGGCGTACGACGATCTCGACGCCGACGCTGCCGAGCGGCTGATCCGTCAGCTCCTCGACGCGGTCGCCGACACGATGACCAGGCAGCCGACCCGCATCGCGCCGCGTCCGCGCTCCGTCCGTCCGGCGCTGTCCGACCGGCTGGCCGACCGGGTGGAGGACCGGGCGGCGGCGGCCGACGACCTCCCGGACCGGGTCTCGGTGAGCCTGAGGGTGGAGGCGCCGGCCGAGCTGCTGGAGGGCGGGCAGGTGAGCCTGGTCCTCCAGGTGCACGAGCTCGACGACACCGCCCACGTGGTCGACGCCGAGCGGCTCTGGCTGGACCCCGGCGGACTGGACACCGCTCACGGCTTCTCCCCGCGGGCACGGGTCCGGGTCAGCGTCGCGCTCCGTGAGGCAGCGGCCGCCTGGCCGACCCTCGGCCGACTCCTGCGCCGGCAGGTGCCCGACCGGATCATCCTGGAAGAGGACGAGCTCGCCGACCTGCTCGAGAATGGTCTGACGGCACTGGCCGCCACGGGGGTCGACGTGTTCTGGCCACGGGGCTTGCGTCAGGAGCTGACCCCGCGCGCGGAGGTGGAGCTGCGCCCGCGGCACCGCGACGACCCGCTGATGACCGGGCTGTTCGGCCCGGACGCGCTCTTCTCGTTCGACTGGCGCCTCGCCCTGGGCGACGACCCGCTCACCGACGACGAGATGCGCTCCCTCACCGAGGCGACCGGGCCGGTGATCCGGCTGCGCGACAACTGGGTGGTGATCGACCCCGCCGTCGCCCGGCGGGCCCGGCGCCGACGCCAGCGCCGGGAGCTCAAGCCGGGCGAAGCCGTCCGGGCGGCGCTGACCGGCCAGGTCGACGTCGACGGGACGCCGGTCGACGTGCATCCGGGCGCGAGCATCGGCAGGCTCCGCGACCGGATCGTCGACGCCGCGGTCGTGAGCCCGATGCCGGCCCCGCCCGGCCTGGCCGCAGAGCTGCGCGACTACCAGCGGCATGGGCTCACCTGGCTCGCCGAGCTGACCGGCCTCGGGCTGGGGGCGTGCCTGGCCGACGACATGGGACTGGGCAAGACCATCACCCTGATCTCCCTCCACCTGCACCGCCAGGACCGTGACTTGGCTGCCGGACCCACGCTGGTCGTCTGCCCCGCCTCGCTGCTCGGCAACTGGGAGACGGAGATCCGCCGGTTCGCGCCCGGTGTCCCCGTGCGCAGGTTCCACGGCACCCAGCGCGACCTGGCCGACCTCGGTCCGAAGGGCGGCTTCGTGCTGACCACCTACGGCACCATGCGCCGCGACCACGCTGCCCTGGCGGACGTCGACTGGGACCTGGTCGTCGCGGACGAGGCCCAGCACATCAAGAACCCCACCTCCTCCACGGCCCGCAACCTCCGCACCATCGGATCGCGGTGCCGGGTGGCGCTGACCGGCACTCCCGTCGAGAACAACCTGACCGAGCTCTGGGCGATCCTCGACTGGGCGACGCCTGGCCTGCTCGGCTCGCGCATCGCCTTCCGGAAGACCTGGGCCGCGCCGATCGAGAGTGGCGTCGACCCGTCGGTCGCCCGCCGGTTCGCCCAGCTCGTCGAGCCGTTCCTGCTCCGCCGCCGCAAGTCCGACCCCGGGATCGCCCCCGAGCTGCCACCGAAGACCGAGACCGACCAGGTCGTCGAGCTCACGCGTGAACAGGTCGTCCTCTACGAGAGCCTGGTCCGGGAGTCGATGCGGCGCATCGAGGAGGCCGACCCCGGCGATCCGGTCGCTCGGCGCGGCCTGGTCCTGGCCCTCCTGACCGGCCTGAAGCAGATCTGCAACCACCCGGCGCACTACCTACGGCAGGCCAGCGGCCGGCTCCGGGGCCGGTCGGAGAAGCTGGAGGTGCTCGACGAGCTGCTCGGCACGATCCTGGCCGAGGACGGCGCGGTGCTGATCTTCACCCAGTACGTCGCGATGGCCCGCCTCCTCGAACGCCACCTGGCGGCCGCGTCCGTGCCCACCCTGTTCCTGCACGGTGGCACGCCCGTGCGGCAGCGCGAGGAGATGGTCGCGGCGTTCCAGGCCGGCCCCGAGGGGGGCGGCGCGCCCGTGTTCCTGCTGTCGCTCAAGGCCGGCGGCACCGGGCTCAACCTGACCCGCGCCGACCACGTCATCCACGTCGATCGCTGGTGGAACCCTGCCGTGGAGGACCAGGCGACCGACCGGGCCCACCGCATCGGCCAGACCCGGCCGGTGCAGGTGCACCGACTGGTCACGGCCGGGACGATCGAGCAGAAGATCGGTGAGCTGCTCGCGCGCAAGCGGTCCCTCGCCGAGGCCGTCCTGGGCCAGGGCGAGTCGGCGCTGACCGAGCTGACCAACGACGAGCTGCACGACCTGGTCCGGCTCGAGCGGCCCGCTGACCGACCACTGCGGACGCCGTACGGTTGAGGTGGCGATGACTGACCCGATGGTGCTGGAGCGGTGGCCGCGACAGCGAGCCGGGACGGCCCGGAGCAGCTCGTGGTGGGGCCGGGCGTTCGTCCGGTCGTTCGAGGAGACCGTCGTGGACGCCGCCGACCTGGCGAAGGCGCGGTCGATGGCTCGTTCCGGACGGCTCGGCGCGGTGATGGTGCTGGCCGGGATGGCCTCGGCGGTGGTGGACCCCGGCCGGGACGGGGCGGTGATGCCGCAGGTCAAGGTGACCCGGCTCGACGACCCTTCCTGGGCCGGGTTCGAGGCGGAGCTGGCTCGTGAGGCCGGCCACGTCGCGGCCCTCGAGTCCGCCGAGCTGCCAGCGGAGCTGGTCGAGCACGCCGACGAGGCGGGTGTGGAGGTGCTGCCGGGCCCGGCCGACTTCGAGACCGCCTGCGACTGCAAGGCCTGGGTGCAGCCGTGCCCGCACGCCTTGGCCCTGCTCTACCAGCTCGCCTGGCGCATCGACGCCGACCCCTACGTCCTGCTGCTGCTCCGCGGCCGCACGCGCGAACAGCTGCTGGATGCCGAGCCGCTCGACACCCTCGACGTCGACGACAGTGCTGGTCGCGCTGCGTGCATCCTCGCGCTGGCGGAGGACGCACCGGCGGGGCACGGCCTCGCCGACAGTCGCGTCGCGGCGTACGACGAGTCGGTGGCGTCCCTGGTCGACCCGGCACCGGGCTCGTCCCCGTGAGCGTTCCGCGCGACGACACGAGACCCGGGTCGCTCGGTGGCAGAGTGAGGCCATGGACCCCGCACTGATCCCGGCAGTCGTCAAGGAGCTGGTCGAAGCGCTGCCGAACGGAGTCGTGCTCACCGAGGCGGCGGCGATGGAGAAGTATCGTGAGGACTTCGCCCGGGACGGCTCCGCGGGCAAGCCGGTCGCCGTCGTGCGGGCCGAGGAGGCCCGGCACGTGCAGGACGCGGTGCGCTGGGCTGCCCGGCACCGCGTCCCGGTCGTCCCACGCGGTGCGGGCACCGGTCTCTCCGGCGGCTCGTCGGCCGTGGACGGTGGCATCACCATCTCCCTGGAGCGGATGCGCGCGATCGAGGTCGACACCGCCGCTCGGGTGGCGGTCGTGGAGCCCGGGGCCCTCAACGCGGAGGTGAAGGCCGCCGCTGCGGCGCACGGCCTGTGGTACCCGCCCGACCCGTCGTCGTACGAGATCTGCTCGATCGGCGGCAACCTCGCCACCAACGCCGGCGGCCTGTGCTGCGTGAAGTACGGCGTGACCACCGACTACGTCCTCGGCATGGACGTGGTCCTGGCCGACGGCACCCTCGTCACCCTCGGCGGCAAGCGGATCAAGGACGTCGCCGGGCTGAGCCTGCTCAAGCTCTTCGTCGGCAGCGAGGGCACCCTCGGCATCGTGACCAGGGCGGTGCTGCGGCTGATCCCGGCCCAGACCGAGCGCGCCACCCTGGTGGCGTCCTTCCCGACGATGACCGCGGCCTCCGAGGCGGTCGTGGCCATCGGCAGCCGGCTGCGCCCGTCGATGATGGAGCTGATGGACAACGTCACCATCAACGCGGTCGAGGACTGGCGCTCCCACGGGCTCGACCGCGGCACCGGCGCCCTCATGGTGGCCCAGTCCGACGCACCCGGCGTCGCCCGGGAGGCGGAGGTCGAGGCGATGCGGGTGTGCTGCGAGCACGCCGGGGCGACGGAGGTGCTCTGCACCAGTGACCCGGACGAGGCGGAGCTCTTCGTGGCGGCCCGGCGCAACGCGTTCCTGGCCCTGGAGACCCGCGGCAGCCTGCTCTTCGAGGACGTCGGCGCGCCCGTGCCGCTGCTCCCTGCCCTGGTCGACGGCATCGCGGAGATCGCCACCCGGCATGCCCTCGAGATCCCGGTCGTCGCGCACGCGGGCGACGGCAACACCCATCCGATCATCGTCTACGACGCCGCGGATCCTGCCTCGAAGCAGCGTGCCGGCGAGGCGTTCGCGGAGGTGATGGCGCTCGCCATCCGGCTCGGCGGCACGATCACCGGCGAGCACGGCGTCGGCCGGGCCAAGCGGGCCGCGCTGCCGGACCAGCTCGGCCTCGACGTGATGGCGCTGAGCCGGCGGATCAAGGACGCCCTCGACCCGGACGGGATCCTCAACCCCGGCGCCGTTCTGTAGGTTCGCCAGCATGATCCTCGAGCGCCACCTCTTCGGACCCGGCCCCAGCAATCCCTACCCCGAGGCGACCGAGGGCCTCGCCCGCCCGCTGCTCGGCCACCTCGACCCCGCCTTCCTGACCATCATGGACGAGGCCTGCGCGGGACTGCGCGAGGTCTGGGGCACCGACAACGCCCGGACCCTGCCGCTGTCGGCCACCGGTTCGGCCGGCATGGAGGCCGCCTTCGTCAACACCGTCCACCCCGGCGATGTCGTCGTAGTGGCGGTGAACGGCCTCTTCGGCCAGCGGATGTGCGACGTGGCCGCCCGCTGCGGCGCCGAGGTGGTCGCCGTCGAGCACGACTGGGGCACGCCGGTCGACCCGCAACGCGTCCTCGACGCCCACCCCGGGCCGGCCGTGGTCGCTGCCGTCCACGCCGAGACCTCCACCGGGGTGCGCTCGGACATCCGGGCGCTCGGTGAGGCCGTGCACGCCGACACCGACGCACTGTTGGTCGTGGATGCGGTGACCTCGATCGGCGGCATCGAGCTGCGAGCGGACGACTGGGGGATCGACGTCGGCTACGCCGGCACCCAGAAGTGCCTCGGCGTCGCCCCCGGGCTGGCGCCGTTCACCATCAGTGACCGCGCCTTCGACCGCCGTGTCGAGCGACCTCAGTCCTGGTACCTCGACCTGGGCCTGCTGGGTGGGTACGTCGGTGAGGCGGGCGGCTCGCAGAAGCGGACCTACCACCACACCGCCCCGGTGGCGATGGTCGCCTCGCTGCACGCGGCCCTCGGACGGATCCTCGACGAGGGCCTCGAGTCGGTGTGGCAGCGGCACACCGAGGCCGGGGCCGCGCTGCAGGACGGCCTCCAGGAGCTCGGCCTCGAGCTGTTCGCCGAGGAGGGCTACCGCCTTCCGGAGCTCACCACGGTCAGGGTGCCGGACGGCGTGGACTCGGCTGCCGCCCGTGGCCGGCTCCTCGAGCGCCACGGCATCGAGATCGGGGCAGGCGCCGGCGAGTACGCCGCGTCCGTGTGGCGCATCGGGATGATGGGACACAACGCCCGGCCCGACGCGGTGGCGCTGATGCTGGCCGCGCTCGAGGACGTGCTCAGCTGAGCGCCCGGTAGGCCATCTCGGCGAGGAGCGTGCGCATCTGGGCCTGCGGCAGGAAGCCCGAGTGCGGCGTCGAGTTGATCAGGCCGAAGGCCGCGTGGGCCCGGGCGCGGGCCTCCTTGAGGCTGAGTCCGTCGTGCAGTGCCTGCAGCTGGCGCGCCCACAGGTCGACGTACTTGCGTTGCAGGGCGCGCACCTTCTCGCGGGCCTCGGTGGGCAGCGACGACCAGTCCCGGTCCTGGACGACGATGAGCGCCTTGTTGCTGGTCGCGAACTCGGCGTGCCACTCGGTCAACGAGCGCAGAGCGTCGCCCGGGCTCGAGGCCGCCTCGACGCGCTCGCGGCCCACCCGGAGGAGCTCCTCGCTGATCGAGACCAGCATCTCGGCGAGGATGGCGTCCTTGGACCGGAAGTGCCGGTAGAGCGCCGGGCCGGTGAAGCCGCAGGCCGCCCCGAGCTCGCTGACGGAGACGCCGTGGAAGCCGCGCTCGGCGAACAGCTCGGCCGCGACGGCGAGGATCTCTTCGCGGCGGCTCACGCGCACAGGTTAGCGATCGTTCACACGAGCTCGAGCCGGGGCCGTCACCGCCGCGCCTCACCGAGCGTGGCGACAAGGTGTGGCGCCGTGGGTTAATGATCGTTAACATCGCTGCATGACCCAGATGCGTGAGCTGGTCGAGGAGCTGCGCGAGCGGCTGGCCCGGGTGCGTGAGGGCGGTTCGGAGCGGGCCCGCGATAAGCACGTCGGCCGCGGCAAGCTGCTGGTGCGCGACCGGATCGACACCCTGCTCGACCCCGGGAGTCCCTTCCTCGAGCTGAGCCCGATGGCGGCGTACGGCATGTACGGCGCCGGGGACGGCGACGACTACGCCGTGCCCAGTGCCAGCATCGTGACCGGCATCGGCCGGGTCGAGGGCAGGCTCTGCGTCATCGTGGCCAACGACGCCACGGTCAAGGGCGGCACCTACTACCCGATGACGGTGAAGAAGCACCTCCGCGCGCAGGAGGTCGCCCGCGCGAATCGGCTGCCCTGCCTCTACCTCGTCGACTCCGGCGGGGCGTTCCTGCCGATGCAGGACGAGGTGTTCCCCGACAAGGAGCACTTCGGCCGGATCTTCTTCAACCAGGCGAACCTGTCCGCGGACGGCATCCCGCAGATCGCCGCCGTGATGGGGTCGTGCACCGCGGGCGGCGCCTACGTCCCCGCGATGTCCGACGAGACCGTGATCGTCAAGGAGCAGGGCACCATCTTCCTCGGCGGCCCGCCGCTGGTGAAGGCGGCGACCGGCGAGGTGGTCACGGCCGAGGAGCTCGGCGGCGGCGACGTGCATGCACGCAAGTCCGGTGTGGTCGACCACCTCGCCGACGACGACGCCCACGCGCTGGCCATCGTCCGGAGCATCGTCGCGACGCTGCCGCCCTCGACCAGCGGCCCACAGGCCCCCATCGAGGGGCCTGCGGTGGACCCGGCCGGCCTCTACGACGTGGTCCCGGCCGACACCCGCACGCCGTACGACGTGCACGAGGTGATCGACCGGATCGTCGACGGCTCCCGGTTCCACGAGTTCAAGCGGCTGTACGGCGAGACGCTGGTGACCGGCTTCGCGAAGGTCTGGGGTCACGACGTCGGCATCGTCGCCAACAACGGCATCCTCTTCTCCGAGTCGGCCCTCAAGGGCGCGCACTTCATCGAGCTGTGCAACCAGCGGAAGATCCCGCTCGTCTTCCTGCAGAACATCAGTGGCTTCATGGTGGGCCGGGAGTACGAGAACGGTGGCATCGCGCGTGACGGCGCGAAGCTGGTCACCGCTGTGGCCTGCTCCGTCGTGCCGAAGTTCACCGTCGTCATCGGCGGCTCCTTCGGCGCGGGCAACTACGGCATGTGCGGGCGCGCCTACGACCCGCGGTTCCTGTGGATGTGGCCGAACGCCCGCATCTCCGTGATGGGCGGCGAGCAGGCGGCCTCGGTGCTCGCGACGGTGAAGCGGGACGGCCTCGAGGCGAAGGGCGAGAGCTGGAGCACCGAGGACGAGGAGCGCTTCAAGGAGCCGATCCGGGTGCAGTACGAGGAGCAGGGCTCGCCGTACTACTCCACCGCGCGCCTCTGGGACGACGGCATCATCGACCCGCTCGACACCCGCCGCGTGCTCGGCATGGGCCTCGCGGCCGCCGCCAACGCCCCGGTCCCCGAGCCGTCCTACGGCATCTTCCGGATGTGAGTTCACCCCACGATGTTCTTTCCTCCCCCGCTCCGCTCCTCCGTGAACAACACCGCGGGGACCCCGAAGCTCGCAGCAATCCCAGGAGTTCACAGATGAACCGACCGTTCGGCACCCTGCTGGTCGCGAACCGCGGGGAGATCGCCCGCCGGATCATCCGCGGCGCGCGAGCCGCGGGCCTGCGCACCGTCGCCGTCTACTCCGACGCCGACCGGGAGGCACCGCACGTGCAGGAGGCCGACACCGCCGTGCGCCTCGGCCCGACGCCCGCCACCCGGTCCTACCTCGACATCGACGCGATCCTGCGCGCGGCCGAGGAGAGCGGTGCCGAGGCGATCCACCCCGGTTACGGCTTCCTCTCCGAGCGGGCCGAGTTCGCCCGGGCGGTGAGCGACGCGGGCCTGGTCTTCGTCGGCCCGAGCGCCGAGGTCATGGACCGGATGGGGCGCAAGGACCACGCCCGCGAGATCGCCGTGGCGGCGGGCGTCCCCGTCGTCCCGTCGTACGGCCTCGACACACCGGCGGGCGACCTCGCCTTCCCGGTGCTGGTCAAGGCAGCGGCCGGTGGCGGCGGCAAGGGCATGCGCATCGTCCGCACGGCCGGGGAGTACGACGACGCGGTGGCGTCCGCGCGCCGGGAGGCAGCCAGCGCGTTCGGCGACGACACCCTGCTCATCGAGAAGTACGTCGAGCGCGGTCGCCACGTGGAGGTGCAGGTGCTCGCCGACGCGCACGGCAACGTGGTACACCTCTTCGAACGCGACTGCTCCACGCAGCGACGCCACCAGAAGGTGCTCGAGGAGGCGCCGGCGCCGACGATCGGCGACGACCTGCGCCGGCTGCTCACCGAGTCCGCGGTCGCGCTGGCCCGCGAGGTCGGGTACACCAACGCCGGCACGGTCGAGTTCCTGGTCGATCCCGAGTCGAACGACGGCACCGGGTCGGCGTACTTCCTCGAGATGAACACCCGGCTCCAGGTCGAGCACCCGGTCACCGAGCTGGCCGTGTCGATCAAGGGGGGCGGGCTGGACCTGGTCCGGCTGCAGCTGGAGGTGGCGATGGGTCGGCCGCTGCCGTTCGGCCAGGACGACGTCCGGCTCTCCGGGCACGCCATCGAGGCGCGCATCTACGCCGAGGACGCCTTCAACGGGTTCCTCCCGCAGGCCGGCACCGCGGACTTCGTGCACTGGTCGGACCTCGCGCGCAACGACGTCGCGTTGCTCGGCGGCGTGGCCGGGCAGGAGGTGACCAGCGCCTACGACCCGATGATCGGCAAGGTCATCGTGCACGGCCCGGATCGCGAGGCGGCTCGTCGTACCCTCGTCGACGCCCTCGACGACACCGCGATCCTGGGCCTGACCACCAACCTCGGGTTCGTACGCGGACTCGTCGCCGGCGAGCCGTTCCGCGACTGCACGATCGACACGGCGTGGCTGGACCGCCATCCCGACGCCGTGCGGCCGGAGGGTGCCCGCGACGCCGCGGTGTTCGCGGCGTGGGCGGTCGCCGACCACGAGATCGCCCACCAGCCCGGCCACCCCTTCGGTACGGCGGACGGCTGGCGACTCTCCGGACCGGCCGCTCCGGCCACGATCGCGCTGGCCGTCGACGGTGAGCCCACGCGCTGGTCGGTCTCGTGGAAGCGACTGATCGGCCCCGACGGCGAGATCCCCACCCGCCTGGTCGCGCGCACTCGCACCGCCGCTCCGGGGGTGACG
>DASSOK010000075.1:0-5201 GCA_035700665.1 Marmoricola sp. | reverse complement strand
GCTGGACCCGCCGAGCGACGACATCTGCTACGCCACGCAGAACCGCCAGCTCGCGATCAAGGAGATCAGCACCGACGCCGACCTCGTGATCGTGGTGGGCTCCGCGAACTCCTCCAACAGCGTGCGGCTGGCCGAGGTCGCGCTCGAGGCCGGCGCCCGGGCGGCGTACCGCGTGGACGACGCCTCCGAGATCGACGAGGCCTGGCTCGACGGCGTCGGCACCGTCAGCGTGACGTCCGGTGCCTCGGTGCCCGAGGAGCTGGTCCAAGGGGTGCTCGACTTCCTCGCCGAGCGCGGCTACCCCGGCGCGAAGGCCGTGCACACGGCCGAGGAGTCGCTCATCTTCGCGCTCCCTCCCGAGCTGCGGCGCGACCTACGCGCTCGCGAGAAGCAGCATCAGTCGCAGGCCTGACGAGGGGGACGATGCGCCGGTGGCGAGGTACTACGACGTCCATCCCGTCGACCCCCAGCCGCGTGCGATCGGCCAGGTCGTCGACATCCTGCGCAACGACGGCCTGCTCGCCTACCCGACCGACTCGGGCTACGCGCTCGGCATCCAGCTCGGCAACCGTGAGGGCCTCGAGAGGATCCGGACGATCCGGCGCCTCGACGACAAGCACCACTTCACCCTGGTCTGCCGCGACTTCGCGCAGCTCGGCCAGCTGGTCCACCTGAGCAACGCCGACTTCCGGATGGTGAAGGCCGCGACCCCGGGCCCGTTCACCTTCATCCTCCCGGCCACTGCAGAGGTGCCGCGGCGACTGATGCACCCCAAGAAGCGGACCGTGGGCGTGCGCATCCCCGACAACCGCGTGGTGCAGGCACTGCTCGCCGAGCTGGGCGAGCCGCTGCTCTCCAGCACCTTGATCCTGCCCGACGCCGATGAGCCGATGACCGAGGGCTGGCTGGTCAAGGAGGAGCTCGATCAGCTGCTCGACGCGGTGCTCGACTCCGGTGAGTGTGGGTCCGAGCCGACCACCGTGGTCGACCTCTCCGAGGGCGGTGTGCCGGAGGTCGTCCGGCGCGGCGCCGGCGACACCGCGCGGTTCGAGTAGCCGGGTCCCGCCATCGCCGCGCGGCGATGGATCACCCGATGCCGGACGGCCAGCAGGCCCAGCGTCAGCGCGTAGGCCGCGCAGAGCGCGCCGGAACGGTGCGCGAGGCCGGACACCACCGCCTGCACGACGCCGTCGTCGGGCTCGGCGATGCTGCCGCTCCACACCGGCGCCAGCACGCAGCAGAGCGCGAAGAGGATCATCGGGGGCAGCACCCCGACGCGGAAGAAGTCCTCGGGCCGGACGGACATGGCCATGAAGGCGCACACGCTCACGAACCCGAGGTCGAAGACGACACCGAGCTCTTCGTGGAGCGAGAGATCGAGCGCGACGAGGAGCAGCACGAGCAGGACGGAGAACCGGGTCACCCTGGTCCCCGACCAGTGACCCTCCTCCCACACCGTGGGTGTGCTCACGGCCTCACGGTAGGTCGCGGAGCCGGCGGGGCGGACGCGCCACGCCGTCGACGACGTCGAGCTCCGGACGCCCCGGAGTGAGCTCCTCGAGCAGCTCCGCCGCCGTCAGGGGACGTGGGGCCTCCTCCACGACTCCGGGCCCGGACAACGGCTCGGCGCTGTCGTCGAGGTCCGCGAAGTGCCGGGCCGTGACCAGCACCCGGCTCTCCAGCGAGCCGACCGCGCGGTTGTAGGCGTCCACGCTCGTGCGCAGCGACCGGCCGAGCTTGTCGACGTGCCCGGCCAGGGTGCCCAGCCGGCGGTAGAGCTCCCGGCCGAGCTCGTGCACCTCGCGGGTGCGCTCGGCGAGCTGCTCGCTGGTCCAGCCGTGCGCGACGGTCCGCAGCAGCGCCATCAGCGTGGTCGGAGTCGCGAGGAAGACCCGCTGGCGGGCGGCGTGCTCCAGCAGCCCCGGGTCCGCGTCGAGCGCCGCGGGCAGGGACGACTCCAGCGGCACGAACATCACCACGAACTCCGGCGACTGGGACTGCGCCCGCCAGTAGGCCTTGGTGGCCAGCTGGTCGACGTGCGCGCGGACCTGGGCTGCGTGCCGGACGAGGTGCGCGCGCTGCTCCTCGGGATCGTCGGTCGCGAGCGCGTCGAGGTGGGCGGCGAGCGGCACCTTGGCGTCGACGACGATGCACTTGCCGCCGGTCAGCTGGACGACCAGGTCGGGGCGCAGCCGGCCTTCATCGGTGTCGTGGGTGACCTGCTGGACGAAGTCGCAGTGCTCCACCATCCCGGCCAGCTCGACGGTCCGCTTGAGCTGCAGCTCGCCCCACTGGCCGCGCACGTGCGGGCGACGGAGTGCGGTGGTGAGGGCGCCGGTCTCGCGTCGGAGGCTCTCGGTGGAGTGCCGCATCTCCTCGACCTGCTGGTGCAGCTGGCTCTGCCAGGCCACCTTCTGGTGCTCCAGGTCGCGCATCCGCTCGTGGAGGCGGTCGAGACCGTCGCGGATGACCGCCTGGTCCTCACCCCGCGCCGTCAGCGCCTGAAGGACTCCCGGGTCACCGCTGCGCCGGCTCCACAGCAACACCCCGGCGACTCCGGCGAGCACCCCGATCACCAGCGTCAGCAGCGGCAGTACGACGTCCATGGACCCACCCTCGCAGGAGCGGCCGACACAACCGCCGGGTTGCGTCCCGGGGCACGCCGAGTTGCGCCCGCGGGCATGCCGAGTTGCGCCCCGCGGCACCCCCAGCTGCGCCTCCGGGTGGCCGTCGGATCAGTCCGCCAGGTCCACGACCACCGGCGCGTGGTCGGAGGTGCCCTTGGTGCCGCGCTCCTCCCGGTCCACGAACGCGCCGGTCGCCCGGTCGGCCAGCCCCGGCGACGCGAGCAGGAAGTCGATCCGCATCCCGCGGTTCCGCTCGAAGCGCTGCCGGTAGTAGTCCCAGTAGGTGAACCCGTCGGGGCCGTGGACGTGCGGACGCACCAGGTCGACGTACCCGCTGTCCAGGAACCGCCGGAAGGCCTCCCGCTCGCGGGGCGTGACGTGCGTCGACGTGGCGAACCGGTTGATGTCGAAGACGTCCTCGTCGGTCGGCGCGATGTTCCAGTCCCCGGCGAGCACCGTGCCGACGGTGCCGTCGGAGAGCCACGGCGTGGCGGCGTCGTGCAGCCGGGCCAGCCACTCGAGCTTGTAGTGGTAGTGCGGGTCGTCCGGCTTGCGGCCGTTCGGCACGTAGAGCGACCACATCCGGATGCCGCCACAGGTGGCACCGATGGCGCGCGCCTCGGTCTCCAGCGGCTGCGTGGGGTCCTTGGCCCATCCCGGAGCGCCGTCGAACCCGACGGTGACGTCCTGGATCCCGACGCGGCTGATCACGGCCACGCCGTTCCACTGGTTGAACCCCGACGCCGCGATCTCGTAGCCCATCGACTGCAGTCCCATCAAGGGCAGCTGGTCCTCGCGCGCTTTGGTCTCCTGCACGGCCAGCACGTCGATCTGGTGGCGTTCCAGCAGCCCCTCGACCCGCTCGATGCGGGAGCGCAGGGAGTTGACGTTCCAGGTCGCGATACGCACCGGCCGAGCCTATGTCGTCCGCCTCGGTCGGGCGCCGAGCGACCCGGCACGGGTGCACAACCGCGCCCACTCCTGTTTGGATGTCGTCATGGCTGCAGATGCGGTGGTGCCGGCCCGGCCGGACCCTGCCCGTGGTCGCCTCGGCGTCGAGGACCTGCTGCACGAGCCGGTACTGCTCCTCGGCTCCGGCTCCGCGGTGATGCTGCAGCTCGCTGAGTGGGGCGTCGGCAAGGGCGTCGCCGAGCACTCCAACACGATGCAGCGGCCGCTCGACCGGCTTCGGACGACCCTCTCCTACGTCTACGTGATGGGCCTGGGCACCGACGAGGAGCAACGAGCCGTCGCAAGGATGGTCAACCAGGCCCACGTCCCCGTGCGCGGCGAGGGCTACTCCGCCTTCGACGCCGGCCTGCAGCTCTGGGTGGCGGCGACCTTGGCCGAGGTCGGCAAGCAGATGTACGAGAAGGTCTTCGGCGATCTCGATGCGGACACCGTCGAGAGGCTCTACCGGGAGGGCTGGGTCTACGGCACCGCCCTGCAGGTCACTCCGGAGATGTGGCCGCCGACGCGAGCGGACTTCGAGACCTGGTGGGCGGAGCGGGAGGCAGGCTTCCGCTCGGACCCCCAGATCCGCAGGTACGCCGCTGCGCTCCTCTCGGCGAGGGAGGCGAAGTGGTTCGTCAGGCCGGCACTCCCGCTGATGAGCCTGGTCACCCGCGGCAACCTCAGCCCCCGTGCCCGCGAGGTGCTCGGCTTCTCCTGGTCTGAGCGGGACCAACGGCGGTACGACGCCCTGTGGCGTGTGGTGCGGGCCGTCTATCCCCGCGTCCCCCGCGTCGTACGACGGATGCCCGCCCAGCTCGCGATGGCCGACCTGCGCTGGCGGCTCCGCACCGGGCGGCGGGTCATCTGACGGGTCGGTATCCCGAGCAGAGCACCCGCAGGTAGCCGATCCGGTCGTCCTCGCTGCGGTAGTACGCCTGCTGCTCCACCGTCCATGCCCCGGCCGGATTGGTCACGGCCAACCGGTAGGCCACGTGGCCGGTGTCCTCCACGGGTGCGCCTTCGGCGACGTCCACGAGTCGATCGATCCGGTCGTCGTCCTCGAACCAGTGCCCGAAGAGCACCTCCAGGACCTCGTCCGGAGAAGCGGCGGCCCACTCCCGTCCTGGCGTGAGGGCCCTGAAGTCGATGTCCTGGTCGAGCACGTCGCGCAGCGCTGCGGCGTCCTTCGCGGCCAGCGCGGTCGCGAAGCGGTGTCCCGGCGTCTCCATGCACCGATGGTGCGCTCCGGGGCGGCCGTTGCACAGGGGTCCGCTCGATTCGGTCCAGTCCGGCGGCGACCGTAGACTCCCACCACGTGGCCCTCACCATCGGAATCGTCGGACTCCCGAACGCCGGGAAGTCCACGCTCTTCAACGCCCTGACCAAGAACGACGTGCTCGCCGCGAACTACCCGTTCGCCACCATCGAGCCGAACGTCGGGGTCGTTGGCGTGCCGGACGAGCGGCTCGGCACCCTCGCGGGCATCTTCGGGTCGGCGCGGGTCCTGCCTGCAACCGTGGAGTTCGTCGACATCGCCGGCATCGTGGCCGGCGCATCCCAGGGCGAGGGCCTGGGCAACAAGTTCCTCTCCCACATCCGCGAGTCCGCGGCGATCTGCCA